>AP017424.1:6740942-7063873 GCA_002355495.1 Streptomyces laurentii | reverse complement strand
CCGTCGGCGGGCCCGTACCGGCCCGGGTGAAGGCCCTGCTGGGCCGCGCCCCGACCCGCCGGGTGGCGCCCGCACTGCTCGCCATGGCCCTGCTGTGCGGGATCTCCGGCGGCTCCGCGACCGCCGGCCTGACCTTGCTGCACCGGGACGTCGAGGTGGCCCAAGGGGACATCGCGGACCTCTGAGCCGCGTCGGGCGCCCCACCCGACGCCACCCCGGTAGCCCCCCGGACGTGACACCGCGCCGCGGGCCGGCTTCCGCCTCCGCGCCGGCCGTCGCCGAGCGTGACACTTCCGACACCCGACGACTCGAACGTGTACGAATTGCCCGGATTGCGGCCACTATCCCGCTGAATTTGCCGATTCGTTGCCTGGGTAAAGTAATTGCCAAGACGCCCGTGCCGCGGGACGTCTCCTTCTGCCTGCCCCCCCAGGAGATCAGCCATGCCCGCAACGCGCATGAGCCGCACGCCTCTGCCCGGAATCGGTGTCCGCTACGACCTGACCACGCGTGAGGACCGCCACCTCTCGGTCGTCGCGGGCCGGGACGGCACCCGGGTCCTCAACACGTACAGCCGTGACGATCCCGACGAATGCTCCTTGTCCGTACGTCTGACCCCGAACGAGTCGGAGGCGCTCATCGACGCGCTGATGCCCTCGCACCACAGCCCCAGCCTGCTCTCCACCACAGACCTCGGCCTGGTCGCCGAACGCATCGAGCTCGGCGCTTCCGCCCTCTGGAACGGCCGCCTCCTCGGGGACACCCGGATGCGGACCGAGACCGGTGTGTCGATCGTGGCCGTCCTGCGCCGCGCCGACGCCATCCCCTCCCCCGGCCCGGACTTCCGGCTCGCCGGCGGAGACACCCTCATCGTCATCGGCACCCGCGAAGGGGTCGACGCCGCCGCCTTGATACTCGAAAGGGAGTGATCCATGCACTCGTCCGCCGTCTTCCTCATCGAGTTCGGTGCCATCATCCTCGGCCTCGGCCTGCTCGGCCGGCTCGCCGGCCGGCTGAAGTTCTCCCCCATCCCGCTCTATCTGCTCGCCGGTCTCGCCTTCGGTGAGGGCGGGCTGCTGCCGCTCGGCGCGAGCGAGGAGTTCGTGGCCATCGGCGCCGAGATCGGCGTCATCCTGCTGCTCCTGATGCTGGGTCTGGAGTACACGGCCTCCGACCTGGTCGGCAATCTCAAGACCCAGTACCCCGCCGGTCTCGTCGACGGTGCCCTCAACGCCCTGCCCGGCGCGGCGATGGCGCTGCTGCTCGGCTGGGGACCGGTCGCGGCCGTCGTCCTCGCCGGCGTCACCTGGATCTCCTCCTCCGGCGTCATCGCCAAGGTCCTCGGCGACCTCGGCCGGCTCGGCAACCGCGAGACGCCGGTGGTGCTGAGCATCCTGGTCCTCGAGGACCTGGCCATGGCGGTCTACCTCCCGATCATCACCGCCCTGCTGGCCGGCGCCGGTCTCGCCGCGGGCAGCCTCACGCTCGCCATCGCGCTGGGCGTCGCGGGCCTGGTGCTCTTCCTCGCCGTCCGCTACGGCCGGCTGATATCCCGTTTCGTCTCCAGCGACGACCCGGAGAAGCTGCTCCTCGTGGTGCTCGGCCTGACCCTGCTCGTCGCGGGTGTCGCCCAGCAGCTCCAGGTGTCGGCCGCCGTCGGCGCGTTCCTGGTCGGCATCGCCCTGTCCGGCGAGGCCGCGGAGGGCGCCCACAACCTGCTCAGCCCCCTGCGGGACCTGTTCGCGGCCGTCTTCTTCGTCTTCTTCGGCCTGCACACCGACCCGTCCAGCATCCCGCCGGTGCTGCTCCCGGCCCTCGCGCTCGCCGTGGTCACGGCCGGTACGAAGATCGCGACGGGCTACTGGGCGGCGCGACGTGCCGGTATCTCGGTCAAGGGACGCTGGCGCGCGGGCGGCACCCTGGTGGCGCGCGGAGAGTTCTCCATCGTCATCGCCGGCCTCGCCGTCAGCGCGGGCATCGAGCCCTCCCTGGGCCCGCTCGCCACGGCGTACGTGCTCCTGCTCGTCATCATCGGTCCGCTGACCGCCCGTTACACCGAGCCCATCGCCTCGCTGCTGACGCGCCGGTTCCGGCCGGCCGCCGCCGCCTCGGCGACGGGTGCGGCCACGGGCGCGGATGCCGGCGCGGCCGTGGGTACGCCGGGTCCGCGGGAGTCCTTCGAGGACCAGCCCACCCCGGTGGGCGACGCCACGAGCCGCCACTCCTGACGGATCCGCGGCGCGCGGGACACCCGCGCGGCGGTACGCACAGCGCCTTCCGGGCGCGGTCAGGGCCCTCACAGGGCCCGCCGGCCGCGCCCGTTCGCCGTTCCCGCCCTGAACCCCGGCCCCGGGCCCGGCCCCGGGTCAGAGGGTGCGGAACACCGAGACGACCTTGCCGAGGATCACCGCGTCGTCGCCGGGGATCGGCTCGTAGCGGGGGTTCTCCGGCATCAGCCACGCGTGCGGGCCCCGGTGCGCGAGGCGCTTCACGGTGGCCTCGCCGTCCAGCATCGCCGCCACGATGTCGCCGTCGTCCGCCGTCTCCTGGGCGCGGACGATCACCACGTCGCCGTCCTCGATCTGCGCGCCGCGCATCGAGTCGCCCACGACGGTCACCGCGAACAGCCGCCCGGAGCCGACGACCTGTGCGGGCAGCACCAGGGTGTCCTCCACCAGCTCCTCGGCGGTGATGGGCACACCGGCCGCGATCCGGCCGACCAGCGGCACGGACACGGCCTGACGCGCCGCCCGGTCCGCATCCGGCCCGCCGGCTCCGGCCCGGGCCGCGCCCAGCGGCACGGCCCCCGGCCGGGTTCCGCTCCCGGCCTCGGCCCCGGCGACCACGTACGCGCGCGGACGCTGCGGGTCCTGCCGCAGGAAGCCCTTCTTCTCCAGCGCCCGGATCTGGTGCGAGACGCTGGAGGTGCTGAGCAGCCCGGCGGCGGCCGCGATCTCCCGCATCGAGGGCGGGAAGCCGTGGTCCCGGGTGTGGGAACGGATGATGTCGAGGATCTGCTGCTGTCTCTGGGTCAGCCCGGCACCGTTGGTCCGGCTGCCCGGCGGCCGGCCGGCACGGTTTCTGCTCATGGTCGGCCTCCATTCGTCCGCCTGCTCCGACAGGGCACACTAACCCGCCGCGACGGCTCCGGAGCAGGTCGGGTGCGTACGACCGCTCCCGATTGGCCCGAATCCCCCCGTACAGGCCCTATCTGAGCGGCCCCCGCTCGTCGACCAGGACAGTCGGTTCGGAGAGGAAGACGTCCTGGTCGCGGGCCCCGTACGCGATGTTGAAGGTGTCGAGCCAGTACAGCCAGTCGCGCAGGCCCACGAGACTGGAGAACCGGTAGTTCAGCTGCCAGCGGACCCACTGTCCCGGGAGCAGCCGTACGGCCGGGGGTCTGCGGGGCCGCGGCGGCACCCCGCACAGCGGCTCCACGCGCGCGAGCACCCGGAGCCGGTCGCCCTCGTCCCGCAGCCCGACCCCGACCTCGTCGAGGTCCTTCGTCCCCGCACGCGGCGCGAACCCGTCCCGCTCGGACATCTCGACGTAGTGGGCCACCCGCGAAGCCCCGGACAGGGTCCCGGGCAGGGGGAAACCGGCCGGCACCGCGTTCCTGCGCGCGGCCGCCGCTCCGCCCCGGGACTCCTTCGTCCAGAACGTCCTGACCCACTGCACGGTGATCTCCATGCCACCTCCCCCATCACCGCGCAAGCCTACGAGCGTCCCTCTCCCGGGCACATCAGGGATTTCCCCCCTTCTGTCCCGTACGGGTACGTCCGGCCCCGCTGCCTGCGCTTGCCCCGCCGGTCACTCGAAGCGGGCCGGGTCCCCCGCTCCGCGCCGGACGATCTCCGCCTCGCCGCTGGAGAAGTCGACGACGGTCGTCGGCTCGGTGCCGCAGTCGCCGGAGTCCACGACGGCGTCGAGGACGTGGTCGAGCCGCTCCTTGATCTCCCAGCCCTGCGTCATCGGCTCGTCCTCGTCGGGCAGCAGCAGGGTGCTGGACACGAGCGGTTCGCCGAGCGCGGCGAGCAGCGCCAGGGTCACTGTGTGGTCGGGGATCCGGACGCCGACGGTCTTCTTCTTCGGGTGCTGGAGGCGGCGCGGCACCTCGCGGGTCGCCGGGAGGATGAAGGTGTAGCTGCCGGGGGTGGCGGCCTTCACCGCGCGGAAGACGTCGTTGTCGACGCGTACGTACTGGCCCAGCTGGGCGAAGTTCTCGCAGACCAGGGTGAAGTGGTGACGGTCGTCGAGGCGCCGGATGGTGCGGATCCGTTCCAGTGCCTCGTGGTTGCCGATCTGACAGCCGAGCGCGAAGCAGGAGTCGGTGGGGTACGCGATGAGGGCGCCGGCGCGGAGGCTGTCGACCACGGTGCCGATGGTGCGGGGCTGCGGGGAGATCGGGTGCACGTCGAAGTACTTGGCCATCTTCCGACCCTACGGGATGGCACCCGCCGGACCGCGGCGCACCTGGCCCGTGCCGCTCCCGTGCCCTCCCCTGCCGCAGTGTGCCGCTCCTGTGCCGTGCTCAGGCCGTGTCAGGCCGGTCAGGCCGCAGTCGGGTCGTCGCCGGCCGCGCCCGGCGAGACGGCGATGGTGCGGCGTCAGGGGACGGCGCGCGCCCGGAGCATGGGGATCCTGTCGTGGGGCTTCCTGGCCTCCGTACGGAAGATGAGGATCACCAGCCGGGAGCCGGGCGCGGTCATCGGCTGGGCGGCGCAGATGGTGAAGTACCCCGGCCCGTGCCGCGGGTGCCGGACCGGGCGTTCGTCACCGTCGGGGTGGACGGCGGCACCGCCTGCCTCCCACAGCGGCCTCAGGTCGGGATCGCGCGCCGCCTCGCAGGCGATGCGGAGCAGCGTCTCGTCGTCGGGCCGTACGGCGAGCGCGGCCCGCAGTTGCGGCAGGACGGCGGGCGCCCAGGCGGTGTCCCAGTCCAGCAGTGTCTCCCGCCCGTCCGGGTCGAGGAGGATCCACCGCATCATGTTCCCCGGGATCCGGCGGCCGGCGAAAAAGGCGGCCAGGGGCTCGTTGAAGGCGAGCAGGTTCCAGGACGCGTCGGTCAGGTACGCCATGTGCGCGATGCCGTCGACCACCTCCTGCCACACCCCGGGGACCTCCAGGCCGGACACCGTGCTGAGCGGGGCGGGCGGGTCGCCGATGCCGGCGTACCGGCACAGGCTGGTCCACTCCTGCTCGTTGAGCCGGAACAGACGGGCGACCTGACGGAGGTAGTCGACCGGCGGGTGGGGGTAGCGGCCGGTCTCCAGCCTCCCGTACGTGTGCAGCGCCCGCGCCGTCAGCTCGTCGACCTGCTGCTGGGACAGGCCCTGGGCGCGGCGGCCCTGCCCGGTCGGGCGGGCGAGCCCGTACTGCTCGGGCTCGATCAGCGCCCGGCGTTCCATCAGGAGCGCCTTCAGCGCGGGCTTGTTCATGACCATGGTCGTGTCGTCCCCCGTGGAGCGTGTGGACACTGCCCCGAGCCTAAATCCTGACGCTCTTATTCCTCATAAAATCTGCGCGTAGATATCGGGCTGGGCGACGGACAAGCTGGGTGTGTGGACGGCCCGACCAGCCGGAAGGCGCGCCGGGGCGGACACAGTGCAGCACGGCTGGGCCGTGTGCGCACCGGGCGGACGGATCCGTCGCGCCGGGCGCGCCGGGCCTTGTCCGTCCTCGTCGGAGTGCCGGCGGGATGCGACCGTACGGCGCCGCGGCGCCGTCAGCGGTCCCGCCCGTGCCGGGACTCCGGGGGCCCGTGACTGCGGCCGGTGCCGACAATCGCCACGATGTCGCGTCCTCGACACCGGCCGTGAGAGCGGTCGACGGCGTACGCCCGTGGCGTCGGTCGGCCGGTTATCGGCCCCGGGCAGTCTCCCTCCACCTCTGCCCGGGGCCGCCAGACATCTCCCGCTGTCCGCCGGACCGGGCCGTCGGCCGGGTGGGGTAGCGTGCCCGGAGCCCGCGCGCGGGCGCCGCACCGCCCACCGCCGACACCCCCGGGAGCCCCGCATGAGCCGACGTTCGGCCGACGAACGCCGCGAGGAGCTGATCGAGGCGGCGATCCGGGTCATGATCCGCGACGGCGTCGGCCGGGCGACGACGCGCGCGGTGGTCGCGGAGGCCGGTCTGCCGCTGGGCGCGTTCCACTACTGCTTCCGCTCCAAGGAGGAACTGCTCCAGAGCGTGATCGAGCGGATCATGGTGCGGGCCTCGGCTCCGGCGGTCGCCGCGGCGGCGGCCGACGGTGCGACGGCCGGCGGGGCGTCCGCCGACGCGGTCGTACGGACGGCGCTGCACGCCTACTGGGAGCGGATCCGGCAGACCCCGGACGAGCATCTGCTGACGTACGAGCTGACCCAGTACGCGTTGCGGCAGCCCGGCCTCGCGGAGCTCGCGCGCAAGCAGTACGCCCACTACACGGAGGTCACGCGCGAGTCCCTGGAGGCGATGGCCCGGCTCGCCGGGATCGAGTGGACGGTGCCGCTGCCGGTCCTGGCCCGGCACGGGCTCGGGGTCCTCGACGGTCTGACCCTCACCTGGCTGATCGACCGCGACGACACGCTCGCCCGCGCCGCCCTCGACGAGTACGCCTCCTACCTGGTGTCGGTCACCCGGCGGGACGGCGCCCGGGGCGCGCGAGCGGAGTGATCCGCGCCGGTACGATCGGGACCATGCCGCACGGGGCGCCCGCCGACCAGCCAGAACTCGCCAGCGCGAGGCGGGGACGCGGCGACCTCGCGCCCCAGGGAGCGGACCGGCGTACGGACCGGCGTACGGACCGGGGGCAGCGGGTCGTCCTGGTCGCCGCGCGGTCGGCGGTGGCTCTGCACCGGCTGCTCGACGCCCTGCCCGTCTTCGAGGGCGACCCGCGCGTGGTCACCCGTTTCACCCTGGTGCCCGGGTCCCGTTTCGGCACCGAGGCGCTGGCGGCGCTCGACCGCGCGGGCGCGCGCACGGTTCCGTGGGAGGAGGCCCGCCGCGGCACCCACGACCTGGTGCTTGCCGCGAGCCCCAAGGGCGAACTGCGCACGCTGTCCGGGCCGCGCGCCCTGCTGCCGCACGGGGCCGGCTTCAACAAGTCGCTGCGCGAGGAGGGTTCGGCGGCCCTGCCGTCCGGACTCGACCCGCATTTCCTGATGTCCGGTGACGCGCCCTGGGCGGACCTGTACGCGCTGGCGCACGACGCCGACGCCGACCGGCTCACCCGGCACTGCCCGTCCGTCGGGCCGCGCGCCGCCGTGGTCGGCGACCCGACACTGGACCGGCTGCTCGTCTCCGTCCCGCACCGCGAGGCCTACCGTGACGCGCTCGGCACGGGCCCGCGCCGGCTCGTCGTCCTCGTCTCGGCCTGGGGGCCGGAGTCGCTGCTCGAACGCCGCCCCGGCCTGCCGGGCGAGTTGCTGGCGCGCCACCCCCACGACACCTACCGGTTCGCCCTGGTGCTGCACCCCAACGCGTACAGCGAGACCGGCACGTTCGACCTGGCCCGGCACCTCGCCCCGGCGCTGTCCGCCGGTCTGCTGCTGCCCGATCCGTACGAGGAGTGGGCCGCGCTGCTCGTCGCGGCGGACGCCGTCGTGACCGACCACGGGTCCACCGCCCTGTACGCGGCGGCGCTCGGGCGGCCCGTCGTCAGCGCGTACGACGGTGACGAGGAGCTGGTGCCGGACAGTCCGATGGCGCGGCTGCTCGCGTCCGTGCCGCGGCTGGCCGGGCCGGACGGCCTGGAGGAGGCGCTGCGGCTCGCGGGGTCCGTCGACACCCGTGCGGCCGCGGGCGCCGCCTTCGCTCCCCGGGGGCGAGGGCGCGCGCTGGAGCGCCTGCGGCGGGAGCTGTACCGGCTCCTGGACCTGACTCCGCCGGCGTACGCCCCGCGGCCCCGGCCCTTCCGCTGCCCCGCGCCGCCGCGCACGGATCTGCCGGAGACCCACGCCGTACGGGCCGAGGTGACGGGCGACCAGGTCGTCCTCGTACGCTTCCCGCCGGAGACGCGCGAGCCGGTGCACCATCTCGCGGCCGAGTACCGGACGGGCGGGGAGCGCGCGCCGCAGAGCGCGGCCGTCGTGTGGCGCCGGGCGTACGCCGGTGGTGACGGGGACGGAGCGCGCGGCGCGTACGGGACGCGGAGTGGCCGCGGGGTGCAGGGGGCCCACGGGGCGCGGGGCGCTTACGGGGCGCGCACGGCGTGGACCGCCGGCGGCTGGACGGCGCACGCGCTGGACGAGTTCCCCGGCTGCCGCACGGCCGCCGCGATCCTGTCGGCGGACCGCTGTCTGCTCCGGCACCACCGGGCGGGGCCACTGCTCGTCCACGTGGAACCGCAGCGGTCGGCCGGCCGGGTGGCGCGCCCCGATCCGGTGGCGGTCGTGTCGGCGGTGCACGCCTGGCTCGGCGCCACCCCGGAGCCGCGGTTGCCCGCCGTACTGTCCTGCGCGATCGGACCGGTGACGGTGCGCGTGCGGGTCGACGCGGCGCGGCCGGCCGACCTCGACGCCTACGAGCTCTGACCGCCGCCCGGCGCGCGCGGTTCCGTGGCTACGCGCCCCGGCCGTCGGCGGGCAGCGCACCGGCTTCCTCGGCCAGTCGCCGCGCGGCCGCGCCGTACTCCTCCGCTTCCGCCGGCCGGCCCGACTCGGCCATGAGCGCGGCCAGTTCCTCCAGGATCCGCTTCTCGTCGGTCCCGGAGCCCCGGCGGCGGGCGGCGGCGAGGGCCTCGGCCATCAGGGGCTCCGCCTCCACCGTGCGGCCGGCGCGGCGCAGCGCGCGGCCGAGTTCGAAACCGGCCCGGGAGCTCAGCCGCTCCCGCCGCTGTTCGCGGGCCGCCGCGTGGGCCTCGCCCAACAGCCGTACGGCGGCCTCGTGGTCGCCGCGGCGCAGGGCGGTCTTGCCGAGCAGGTAGGTCTGCAGCAGGACGCCGTAGCCGTTGCCGATCTCGGCGTGGATCGCGCGCGAGGCCTCGAAGTCGGCGACGGCGGCCGCCCAGTCGCCGGCCTCGGCGGCGAGCAGACCGCGGAACTCCAGGGTGGAGGCCCGCAGTTTGCGCTCCGCGTTCTCCGTGCCGAGGAGTGCGGAGGCGGACAGCGCCCGTTCCAGCTGTTCGGCCGCCTCGTCGTAACGTCCCTGTTCCCACAGGGGGCGGGCGAGCTGGCAGCGCATCCGGATCCGGGCGCCCAGGTGCTCGGACCGGTCGGCGGCGGCCACCCCGGTCCGGAAGGCGTCGATCACGTCCGCGTAGTGGGGGTGGTCGAGGAAGTGGGTCCACAGCGACTCGCACAGCGCCCAGGCGTCCTCGTCGAGTCCCGACGCGAACGCCGTCCGGACGCAGCCGTAGAGCGCCGTCCGGTGCTCGTCGAGCCAGGTCAGTGCCGCCGCCTTGTCGGCGAAGTCCACGTCGGGGCCGGCGGTGGCGGCGTCTTCAGCGTCGTCTGCGGCTGGGGCGGGCGGCTCGGCGAGGGTCATCCGGGGGCCGGCCGCGAGCAGGTCGGCGCGGGCGGCCTGGCGCCGGAACCACCGGATGAGCGCGGTACGGGCGGCCACCGGGTCGCGTGCGTCGTCCGCGTCCTGCCGGGCACGCCGTTCGGCGTGGCCGCGTACCAGGTCGTGCACGCGGAAGCCCTCGTCGCGGCCCTCCAGGAGGCCCGCCGACTCCAGTTCCTCCAGGGCATCGAGGGCGTCGTCCAGGTCCTGGCCGAGGAGGGCGGCGACCGGCTCGGCCTCGATGAGCGGCGCCGGGTACTGGGGCAGCAGCCGGTACAGACGGGCGGCCCGCGGGCCGAGGCCGGCGTAGGACGCGTCCCAGACCGCCTCGACCATGGGGATGCCCTTCGCGCGGAGTTCCCCGGTCAGCTCGACGACCAGCCGGGACAGGCTCTTCCTGCGGTACTTGCGCACCCACTGGCCGGCCACGGTGAGCGCGGCGGGCAGTCCGCCGCAGCCGTGGACCAGTTCGGCGGCGGCGTCCGGCTCGGCGGTGAGCCGGGGGTCGTCGACGATGGCGGCGAGCAGCCGTACGGCGTCGTCGGCGGCCAGCGGCGGCACCGCGATCTCGACCGACGCCGTGCCGTCGAGGTCGTACAGGGGTCCCTGGCTGGTGACGATGACCAGGCTGTGGGGCGACGCCGGGAGCAGCGGCAGGATCTCGCTGCCGTAGCGGGCGTTGTCGACGACGACGATGAGCCGCTTGTCCCTGGTCCGGGTCCACAGCTGACGCGTGCGGGCGGCGAGCGACCGCTCCAGCCACTCGGGACGCACGCCCAAGCCGGTGAGCAGGCCGCCGACGGCGTCGGCCACGTCGACGGCGCCGTCCCGGCGCAGGTCGTCGAGGTCGAGGGAGAGCACCCCGTCCGGGTAGCGGTCGGCGAGACCGCGCGCCACGTGGAAGCCGAGGGCCGTCTTGCCGATGCCGGCGATCCCGGTCAGGACGACGGCGAGCGGTCCGGCCCGGCGGGGGCCCTCGTCGAGGGCGCACCGGATGCCTTCCTGCTCGTCGTGCCGGTTCTCGAAGTGGGCGAGCTCCGGCGGCAGCTGCTGGGGGACCGGGTGCTCGGCCGGTGCCCCGGTGTGGATGTGCTGGTGCAGTTCCCCGATGCGGCCGGCCTGGACGACGACGTCCGCCTGCCCGCTCACACTGTTGTGGGTCTCCTCGGCCATGCCCCAACCCTAGGGCCTCGGGGGCGAGGTGACGGTGCGCCGGAACCGGCCGGCCGCGTTCTCGGGGGTCATGGGCGCGCTCGGGCGCGCTCGGATGTTCTCAGGGATCCGTGGGGTTTTCCGGGGTACTCAGTGGTTCGGGGTTCCGTGACGTCGGCCCCGTCCGCTCAGTCGGTGGGGCGCCAGTCGAAGGGGAAGTGCTTGCTCGATCCGCCGCGGTAGCGGTGGGAGAAGTCGAACCCCTCGGCGTGGTCCGCGTCGACGACACCCCAGGTGGCCACCTGGCCCGGCCCGACCTCCGCGCCGGGGGCGTTGACCAGTTGGACCCTGCGGGACGGATCCGCGGTGGGGCCGGTGAGCGCCCTGGCGCCCACGCTCACCTGGTCCCCCACGGAGGCGCGCCAGTACTCCAGGTCCTCGGCGGCCTCGAAGGCGATCGGCGCGTACCGCACCTCGCGTACCTCGCCGATGAGCGAGCCGAAGGTGCCCGGCCAGCCGCCCACGTTGCCGCGGAAGATCTCCTCCAGGGCCTGGCGCTGTTCCGGCGTGCCCTTCGCGTCGATGTAGAACATCACGCTCATGCGGGTGTCGGTGTCCTTCTCCCACATGTTGCCGGCGAACTCGCCCAGCGCCACCACTCCCAGGCCGTCCAGCCGTACGTCCCCGAAGTGCCCTTCGTGGACCTGCCACACGAGGGTGAACAGGCAGGCCCCGTCCGTGGGGGCCTGGGCGAAGGTGCAGGGGCAGGGCATGGAGCAGCTGCAGACGTCGAACCACTCACCGCGAATGTGCCAGTTCGTCTTGTTCATGGCGACGACATCCCCTGTACCCCCTAGGGGTATGCATTTCGCCCTTTCGTTCGATCCTGATCGGCCACTCCCGAGGGTGTCCGGAGCACTCTTCCAAGGCTCCGCTTGTCCGGGAACGCCCTGCCCACCCCATGCGATCACGCCTCCGGACAGGAACGCCCGGCACCGCTGACGCGGTCACGCGAAGAGCTCCGGCACGCTCGCGTTCCGGGGGCGCCCCGAGCGGTCCCACCCTTGCGCGGCGGCGCGCGCGAGGCGGTACGTCGGGATCACGGGCGCGAGCGAGGCCCCGCCCGCGCCATACGAGGCCCGCCGGGCGCTTCGGGCGCGAACCGGCCGAGGGGGACGTACGAGAAGAGGCGTTTCGCGTCCGTCCGGAAGGAGACGCTCCGACACCCTCGGACCACACCGGGACGAGCGGCTCCCGACACGCACAGGGACGGGCGGGAGCCTTGTCGCCGGCCTGCGAGCGGGCGCCGCACGCGGAGACGACACACAGACACGCCCAGTCCGCCGTCGGATCGGGAATCCCGTGCACGTCAACGGCGTCGGGGCCTGCCGCCGGCCCCTGTTCATGTGAAGGGTCATGCGTGCGCGCGATACGGATCGATGGCCCTCGGCCGGGACCCGGCCGGCATCGTGGTCGACGGCGGCGGCACCGGGCCGCGCGCCGGGGAACGCGTCATCGCCATATCGCACCAACCTCGCGCGCCCACCCTCGCGGCCCGTACGCCGGTCGACTCAAGCGGGTTCGTGTGTCTGAGTACGCCTACTCAGGCACACGAAGCGCACGGAATGGAACCGTGGCGGTGCGGACCTCTACGCGCACGCGGCAGGCCGAACCCTGTTGCCGCCGCTCATCACCGGCCTGATCCTTCTCGTCGCCCTCGCGATACTCCGCGGCCTTGGCCGGCTCTTCTCCTCCAATCACCGCTGCAAGGGCAGGAACAACGGAGCGGACTACAACACGCCGGGCGACGCGATCGCCTCCCGGCTCGCGCACATCGGCGAGGACCTGTACCGCTGGACCGGAAAGGCGGCAGTCGTGCCCCTTGGCGGCATGTGCGTCTGGGCAGCTGTCGCCTTCACGGTCGGCCGCCGGGGTTGATCCGCCGCCGGGCGGCACTTCCCCGATCACCAATCCAGGCGCGACCCGCCTGCCGCCAGGCATGCACGGAGCGCGGGGAATGGCGAGTCGCCGAGCCTCGACTGCGACAGTGGCAGCGACGGTGACGGTGACGCCGAACCTTCGGGTCCTGCGCACGGGACTCGAAAACACGACGCGAACACCGAACAACACTCTGACACTCACTTTCGAATATGCGATACATATGCCATAAAGCCCCATTCCGGACATTCAGGGGATTATTTGAGCCAGGGGGCAAAAAGATGATTGCCACGCACACCGTTCTCACAGGATCGTTTTCCTGCAAGCCCGAGACGAAACGACGCAATCGTCGCGCCACGAGGTCGTCGAAACACTTGTTCACTGTCGCCACCCGGACGTGGCGAATCAGACCTCCCGGTTCGGCGTGCGATAGAGGAGAACTCGTGATCTCGAAAATGAAGCGGGTCGCACGCTCCATGGCCATGGCGTTCGCCGCAGCCGCCACGATCACCCTGACCATGCCGGCGGGCAACGCCTACGCGATCGACCATGTGGAATGCCGAGGCGGGGAGGACTTCCTGAAGATCTGGTCGCACAGTGGCGGCAGGGAGAGCGTGGACTGCTACGCGAACCGCGGCAGGACCGACTTCGGCGGGTGGTGGGTCGACAAGATCTCCACCGGAAACAACGATCTGATCTACTACGACGCCAACGGTGATTCGGTGAAGATCGAGCGGTGGCACGAAATCACCTTCCCGAACCGGCCCCCGAAGGTCAATTCCATCGAAATCCTGTGACCCGCTGAAGGGAATTTCCCGAGAAGGGATTTCCCGCCACCGAGTCGCCTGCCAAGAACGGCTGCTTTCCCGGGCGCCCCCGCATCGCTTTCCGCGGGTGAATCCCGCCCCACCGGCACACCGATGCCGGCCGCGCGTCCCGGGCGCGGCCGGCATCGGTCGTCGGGCCGCTCTCGTCAGCCCGAACAGGCCTTGGCGATGAAGTAGATGATCACGGCGAGCACGATCAGCCCGCAGCATCCGTCGCCGTCGTCGCCGTCGATCGCGCCTTTGATCCTTCTGCGCTCGTCACGACGGCCCTCCTCATACGCCTGTTGCTTTTCCCAGTCGCCGTAGTAGGTCACGGCATCTCTCCCACCTGGCCACCTCACCCCGTGTGCCGTCGTGTCTCCCGGCACGGCCGCCGGACGCGGTGACGACGTCCCTGACGAACGTGCCGGTCGGCGGAAAGAGACCGCGGTCGGCGGGGCGGGGCCGCTCGCCCGATCGTCCGCCGGCCCACCCCCGTACGCGGGGGTGGGCCCTTTCCCCGTCCGGCACGACGGACTTCGCGCCCCGCTCTTCGAACCTGTCGAACGTATGGCTCGACAAGCCCCCCGTGGCGCGGGCGCGAGTCCGCCGGCCGTGCGCCCACCCGTGCCGCCCCAGGCCGATACAGGGTGGGATCTCCGCAGGCGCCTTCCGTATCAGGGGCCTGCGGGTGTCCGTGTCCGCGTTCCTCCTCGCTTCCGACGGCCCACCCCTCCCCCGGTGGACGAGCGCCGTCCTCGCCATCATGGCGCCTGGCCGGATGTCCGGTCGTTGGCAACGAGCGCGGGTTTTCTTGGCGTTGAGTGCTCCGGCGGCCCCGCACAGGGCCTCACCGAGTGCCCGCGTCCGCACGTCGTCCCGAGTTCGTCCCGGAGGTGATACCGCCCGGATCCGCGGGCTTTCCGAACCACCCACGCGGCGCGGAGAGCGGTCGCCTTCTGTTCTGTGCACGTTCAACTCACGGCCCCTGGGCGGGCGGTGTGCCGCTCCTAGGGTCCTTGGAGGTTTTCGACGGAAGGGCCTCATGGACGCACTCCTCGCGATCCGAGCACGCGGGATCACCAAGTGTTTCGGCGACGTCGTCGCACTCGACGGCATCGATCTGGAGGTGGCGCAGGGGCGGATCCACGGACTCGTCGGGCCCAACGGCGCGGGCAAGACCACCTTGCTCGGGCTTCTGCTGGGCCTCGCGGTCCCCGACGGCGGCCGGCTGGAGATCCTGGGGACGCCGGTCGAATGGGCGCTCGCGACCCCCGACGGTGTCGCCGGTTTCGTCGACGGCCCGGGGCTCTACCCCTCGCTCACCGCCCGGCAGAACCTCGCGGCGCTGGCCGCGCTGCGCGGCCGTGACGCGCGGACGGCGGGGATCGACGAGGTGCTCGACGAGGTCGGGCTCACCGAGGTCGCCGACGACCGGACCCGCGGCTTCTCCCTCGGCATGCGTCAGCGGCTCGGGCTGGCCGCCGCCCTGCTCACCAGGCCCCGGCTGCTCGTCCTCGACGAACCGTCCAACGGCCTCGACCCGGCCGGCAAGCAGCATGTGAACGGCGTCCTGACCCGGCTCGCGGCGCAGGGCAGCAGCATCGTGCTGTCGAGCCACCGCATGGACGACCTGGAGGCGTTGTGCTCCGAGGTCACCATCATCGCCACCGGCCGGGTCGTCTTCTCCGGCCCGCTGGGCAAGCTCGCCGCCGACGACCGCGCACTCGACTACCGGCTGCGGACCTCCGATCCGGTGGCCGCGCGCCGGCTGGCGGAGGGCACGGACGGGGTTCGGATCGACGACGGCGCCGGCGCCCGGCCCGACGGCGCGAACACCCTCGTCGTACGCGCCCGGGTGCCCGCCCTCGACGACCTGGTGGAGCGGCTCGTCCGCGCGGGGATCGCCCTGCGCGAGCTCGCCCCCGTGGTGTCGCCCCTCGAAGCCGCGTTCCTCGCCCTCACCGGGCAACCGCGGGAACAGCCGTCGCAGGAGCGGACGCAGGAGGCCGGCCGATGACCGCGACCACCCCCACCCGCACGAACGCCGGCACGGGCACCATGCTCGACACCTCGCGCGAGCCGGGTGTCCACCGCGTCCCGCTCACTCGCGTCTACCGCTTCGAACTGGTGAAGGTCGTCTCGCAGTGGCGGACCCGGCTGCTGCTTCTCGTCTGCTGGATCGTGCCGGGCCTGTTCGTCGCCGCGGTGAGCCAGCAGAGCACGCTGCCCACGGACACCCTGTTCGGCCGCTGGATGCACGCGACGGGGTGGGCCGGACCACTGGTGATGCTCGGCTTCGCGGGCATCTGGGCGCTCCCGCTGCTCACGTCGGTGGTCGCCGGGGACGTCTTCGCGTCCGAGGACCGGCTCGGCACCTGGCGTCATCTGCTGGTGGCGGTCCGCTCGCCCCGGCGGATCTTCGCGGCGAAGGCGCTGGCCAGCCTCACCGTCATCCTGCTCCTGGTGGCGGGGCTGGCCGTGTCCGGCACGGTCGGCGGGCTCGTGACGGTCGGTCACCGGCCGCTGGTCGGCCTCGACGGCCGGCTCCTGACGGCGGGGGACGCGGCCGGCCGGGTCGCGCTGGCCTGGCTCTGCGCCCTGGCCCCCACACTGGCCCTCGCCGCGATCGGCCTGCTCGGGTCGGTCGTCCTCGGGCGGTCCCCGATGGGGCTGCTGCTGCCCGCGCTCGTCGCGCTCGCGACGCAGCTCGCCCAGATGCTGCCGCTGCCCGTCGCGGCGCGCCTCGCGCTGCCCGGGTACGCCTTCACCGCCTGGAACGGGCTGTTCACCGGCCCGGCGCAGACCGGCCCGCTCGTGATCGGCGTCCTGGTCGGCCTGGTGTGGGCCGTGACGGCGACCGCCCTGGCGTATCTCCTCTTACTGCGGCGCGACTTCACCAGTCTGGCCGACGACGGACCGGGCCGACGTGCCGTCACCGTCGGAGTCCTGCCGCTCGCCGGGCTGCTCGCCGTGACGGTCCTGGCCGTCCAGACGGCGACGGGCGCGACCGGCTCCGGGATCGAGCAGGACAAGGTGCAGCGCTCCGTCGCCGCCGCGTTCGCCCACCTCTACCGCCTGCAGACCGAGCAGCTCAACCGTCCCGACGTCACCGAGGCGCAGCTCAAGACCTCGGCGACATGCGACAAGGGCAGCACCCGGGCCGACCCCGAGGGGCCGGGCAACGACTGGCGCTGCGTCGTCTCCTGGCATCTGCCCGGCGTCGAGGCCGTCGGGACGGCCGTCTACCAGCTCGACGTCACCGCGGACGGACGGTTCGTGGCCGACGGCGACGGACCGAAGGAAGTGAACGGCTACTTCCTGGTGCGGACCCCGGCCGGGGACGCGCCGAACCCGCTCTGGCAGTTCGACGGCACCGTCGAACTGCTTCCCACAACCCCGAAGGGATGACTTCATGCAGGTGACTCGCCGAAGGCGGGACGAGAAGGACCGTTCCCGGCTTCTCGGTGGCCGTGTCCTCCGCCGGGCCCCGCTGATCACGGCGGGGGTCACGGCGGCCGCCGTCGCCGCCGCGGGCGTGGCCTTCGCCCGGACCGACCAGTTCGGCACCGACCGGGTCGGCCAGACCACGGCGCGGGGCCAGGTCGTCTCCGGCAACCAGTACATCGCCCCGTACGGCGAGCGGCTGGTCGTGAACAACGGCAAGATCATGTCGTCCTCCGTCAGCCCGGACGGCACCCACCTCGCGGCGTCCGTCGCCGACGGCGGGGCGGCGCTGGCCATCATGGACCTGAAGAACTGGAAGGTTCAGCAGGTCGTCGGCAGCGCCGCGGCGTCCACACCGCGGATCGCCGGCAACGACGTGGGCCAGGAAGGCCCCACGTACTCCCCCGACGGTACGCAGCTGTGGCTGGGCCAGATCGACGGCTACACCCGGTTCACCGTGAAGCCGGACGGGAGTGTCGCCGACCCGGTCGTCGTCAAGATCCCGGCGGACGGACCCCGGCACGCGCTCGTGGGCGAGGCCGTGTTCTCGGCCGACGGCACCACCGTGTACTCCGCGGTCAACGGCCAGAACCGGGTCGTCGCCCTCGACGCGGCGACCGGGACGATCCGGCGCAGCTGGACCGTCGGCAACGCGCCGCGTGACATGGCGGTGGTCGGCGGCAAGCTGTACGTGAGCAACGAGGGCGGCCGCCCGGCGAAGCCCGGCGACACCACGATCAACTCGTACAACACGCAGGTTCCGGCCGACCCGGTGACCGCGGCCACCACGACCGGCACGGTCAGCGTCATCGATCCGGCGAAGCCGGACGCCGCCGTCGGGACGATCCACGTGGGGCTGCACCCCACCGCCCTGTACGCCAAGAAGGGCGCGCTCTTCGTCACGAACACCGCGACCAACGACGTGTCGGTCATCGACACCCGTAAGAACAAGGTCGTGCAGACCATCGCGACCCAGCCGTGGCCGGAGGCGTCGGTCGGCTACGAGCCCAACGCGGTGACGCTCACCGACGACGGCCGGCTCCTGGTGACGCTGGGCCGCGCGAACGCGATCGCCGTCTACCGGTACACGTCCCCGCAGGAGCCGGTCGGCTACGTCGGTCTGCTGCCGACGGACTACTTCCCGGCGGAGATCGCCTCGTCCGGCAAGCAGGTCGTGGTCTCCAACACGCGTGGCGTCGACGCCCGCCGCCCCAACAACCCCAAGGGGCACGGCACTCACGACACGACGTCGAGCCTGCAGCGGTTCACGCTCCCCGGCGACCGCGTGATCAAGTCCGAGACGAAGAAGGTCTTCCAGCAGAACGGCTGGACCAAGGGCTCGGTCAAGCTGGCCCAGGGCAAGGGCGGCGGCAAGGCGAAGGCCGTGCCCGTCCCGGCGCGGATCGGCGACCCGTCGACGATCAAGCACGTCTTCATGATCGTCAAGGAGAACCGGACCTACGACCAGGTCTTCGGCGACATCCCGCAGGGCAACGGCGACCCGTCGCTCGCGGAGTTCGGCGAGAACGTGACGCCCAACCAGCACGCCATGGCCCGGCAGTTCGGGCTGTACGACAACACGTACGACATCGGCACGAACTCGGCCGAGGGCCACAACTGGCTGATGCAGGCCGACAATCCGGAGTACACCGAGTCCTCCGCCGGTGAGTACAAGCGCAGTTACGACACCGAGGACGACGCCCTCGGTCACCAGCGCACCGGCTTCCTGTGGACCGGCGCGCAGGCGGTCGGCAAGACCGTGCGGAACTTCGGCGAGTTCCAGAGCTTCCTGACCAAGCCCGCGGGCGCGACCTGGCAGAACCTGTACTGCGACGCCAAGAACATGGCCGCGACCGGGCAGGACACCGCGTACCCGCTCAACTCCTCCTCGCCGATCCCGTCGCTCAACGACGTGTCGGTGCACGGCTTCCCGATGTTCGACACCAGCGTTCCGGACGTCTACCGGCACCAGATCTGGAAGCGCGACTTCGAGAAGAACGGTCCGGCGAACCTGAATATGTTCTGGCTCTCCAGCGACCACACCGGCGGCCCGGCGAACGCGCCCGCCCAGGTCGCGGACAACGATCTCGCCACCGGCCGGATCGTCGACGAGATCACGCACAGCACGTACTGGAAGGACTCGGCGATCTTCATCCTCGAGGACGACTCCCAGTCCGGCCTCGACCACGTCGACGGCCACCGTGCCCCGATCCAGATCATCAGCCCCTTCGCCCGGCGCGGCGTCGTCGACAGCCGCTACTACTCGCAGATCACGGTGATCCGGACCATCGAGCAGATCCTCGGGATCCACCCGATGAACCAGAAGGACAGCGCGGCCACGCCGATGCGCACCGCGTTCACCGACAAGCCGGACTTCACCCCGTTCGCCGCGCTGCCCAACCGGACCCCGCTCACCGACGGTCTGAAGACCCCGCCGTCGTGCGGCGTGGACGCCCCGGCGCCGCAGAACCCGCGCGCGGCGCCCGTGCCGTCGGCGAAGGTTCCCGCGGACCAGCAGGCGATGGCGACGACGTGGGAGAAGTGGAAGGGGCAGCAGCGGCTGAGCGGCCCCGGCGCCCGGCCCGACTTCGCGAACCCGGCGCAGATGAACCACTTCACCTGGTACCAGGCGCACGGCTGGAAGAAGCCGTACCCCGGCGAGAACCGGATCCTCGCGCCGAAGGACGTCCCGGGTGCCTTCATCCCGGCGGCGGAGACGGACGGCTGACCGTCCCCTTCCCTGCCTGACGGTCACGCGCCCGCGCCCGCGCCACCGCCCGAACCCGGGCCCGGGCGCGTGACCACCCGACGGCTCGGCGGCGTACCGGAGACCTCCCCCAGGGGACTCCGGTCGCCCGCCGGCCGTCGTCGCCGTCACGGGTACGTCCGGTCGCTCTTCTCCGCGCGTTCAGCCGCGCCGGTGGGCCTGCTCCGTGGACGCCAGACCGCTCTCCCAGGCCCAGGCGGCGATGCCGACCCTGTTCCGCCCGACCGTGCCCCGGTGGTGCGAGTAGTCCCAGTCCTCCACCCAGGAGATCCGGGTGCCGGTGCCGCTCAGGGCCTTCTCCGCGGCCTGCTCGAAGGTGTCGCGACCGTCGTTCAGCGGGGAGTGCTGACGCGGCGCGAGGTAGACCCCGGTGCCGGTGCTCACTCCGTTGGCCGCGCCAGGCAGGTAGTTGGCGACGACATCCTGGCGCGGGTAGCCGGCGGGCAGGTCGAGTTTCTCGAACAGGGCGGGCACACGGATGATGTGACGCTCCGTCAGCCCACTCTCCCTGCGCAGGGTCCGGAGGGCGGATTCGATGCCCTTCCGGGCGATCTCGGTGCCGCGGGTCAGCGAGGGGTCGCGCAGGGCGCCCGCGACGGTGAGGCCGGGCTTCGTGGTGCCCTGGGGCGCGATGCCGCGGACCAACGGCTCGCCGCCCCGGCTCTTGTCCACGAGATCTTCCAGGAGTTTCCGGCCCAGGTCGGGATCGGCGACGACGGCCACCCAGCCCCGGTCGTTCCGGGCCGGGACGAAGGACAGGAACTCGTCGATGTGACCGACCCCGAGCCAACTGGTGTCCACCGCTATCGGCTGCTGGTACCCCTGCGCCTCGAGCATCCGGGTGAACGTGGCGTCCGGGGACCGCCCGTCCCGCCGTACACGACCCGGCCCACCGGGTAGCGCCGGCCCTGCCAGGTGTACGGCGGGAGGGTGCCGAAGTTCCCGGTGGAGCTGAACGACCCGTGGAACTGGCTGTCCTCGCCGCCGACCCGCGTGGCGTCGTATTGCTGGATCACCCCCGTACCGGGGCCTCGGAGCAGCGGGAACGCGCTCCGCGAGGCGTCCCGGAGCGGGAAGGCGGGGGTGGCCGTGCCGGGCATCACGTCCGCGGACCGTACGAGGACGGTGATCCGGTGTTCCCGGCCGCCCGGCGCGGGAGAGACGCGTAGGCGGTCTTGAAGAGGTCCTGCATCCAGACGTCCCCGCCGGTGGGGTAGTTGTACAGCGGCGCGGGCAGCCCGGCCCGGTCGAGCCCGCGGCGCAGATCGCGCCGGAACGCGGCTTCCCCCGTCTCCACGGGGCGGGGCCGCGCGGCGGGATCGTACGGCTTGCCGCGTTCCACTTCGGCGGGCCCGGTGGTGTGGTCGGCCGTCATCAGCTGCCGTATCGGCATCAGGTCGTGCTGGAACACCAGCGGCGCGACCCGGAGCCGGACCCGGTCCTCGGTCGTGGCACCGTCGCCGCTCACCCGGAGGACGAGGTCGGTGAAGCCCGCCCACGTCCGCGGGTCGCGGATGAAGTCCGTCGCCTCGACACCGAGTCGTACGCCACGGCTCAGTTCGTCGGCGGTCAGCCGGTCCTCCGGCTTCAACAGGACCATGCGGCCGTGGCGCCGGGCGAAGATCCGGACGTACGCCCGGGAGGCCGGGTCGGCGGAGACGGTGGCCGTGGTCCCGGCGGGGACGCGTGTGGCGGTGAGGGAGACCGGCGCGAGGTCGGCGAGGTCGGCGGCACCGTTGACGACGGTGTCCGTCGCGTCGCCACAGTCCGCCAGCCGCTCGTCCGGCAGGCGTTCCCCACCAGGGCCCGCGGTGGGGCAACGCCCTTGGTCGTCATCCACGTTGGGCAGCATCAGCGCGCCGCGGTCCTGGGTCCACACCCCCTTGCCGGCGTCGTCGGCCGGGGTGAGCAGGCCATCCCGGTCGGCATCCGCGCGGATCACCGGCCGGGGCGGCGCGGCGTAGGCCGGTTGCGCCGGGAGCACCCCGGCCGCGACCGCGAGGAAGGCCCACCCGAGTGCGCCGGAGCTCGTGGGTATCCGGCGGGAACGCGGGCGCGTGGAGGTACGGGGGCGGGTGCGGGAAGCGGTGGCCGAGCGGGCCAACGGTGTCTCGTCGTCCATGCCCCCACCCTCGCGCCACGGCCACGCCGGGGGCATCCACCCGATGGCGGGGTCCGGACCGGGAGGACGGCGCCGCTCTCATACTTTCGGCGGGTCGGACGTGTCCCTTCCCCCAGTCCGGGCTGCCGGACCGCGCCTACGCCCCCGCGATCCGGTAGCGGCCGGAGCCGCGGGCCAGGAGTCCGTCGTCGACGAGGGCCCGCCGCAGGGAGACCGCGTCCAGCGTGCCGCCCTCGCACCACGGCTGCAGACGGTCGGTCACCGTCCGCTCGTCGTACTCGTCGCCGGTCACGAAGGCGCTCTCGGTGATGTGCCCGAGTACCGCGCGGCGAGCGTCGTCGTCCCGCTCCGGGAGGTCCACCAGGACGCCGCCCCGGATGTGACCGCGCAGCCGCGGGTCGGGCCGGTCGTTCGCCGCCTCGTCCGCCACACGTCGGGCGGCGGTCTCCCCGGCTGCCGCGAGGGCGGCGTCGTCCAGGGTCACGGAGCCGCGCCCCTGGACGAGCAGTCCGGCGCGGACGAGCCGTCCGATGGCCGGGGCGGCCTGCGGGGCGCCGAGCCCCGAGACGGTGAGGATCTCGGAGGAGGTCGACGCGCCCAGGGCAACCGCCGAGAACACCCGGCGCAGGTCCGGATCGGCGAGCTGAATGGCGAGTTGATCAGGTGTCATGAGAGCGAACGTATCCCGTTTCGAGTCTGCCGTCCTGCGCGTTTCGCACGGGCCGGTTCCCCGCGGTCCGGCCCCTCGGGGTGGCTGTACGTCCCCGTTCCCCGCCGGCGCCCCGGAGCGCCGTCGTCCCCTCCCCGCCGGGCTCCGCGACAGGTGCGGACGACACCTCCTGAGGTGGTGTCCGTCTTCCGCGTCACGCACGAGGAGGGGGTGTCCGGCTCGCTGCCGGACACCCCCTCCTCAGATGCTCTCGCCGCTCCGGGTCACTCCTTGCCGCCGGTCAGCCACAGTCCCAGCGCCGATCCGACGAAGACGACGCCGGTACCGACTCCGGCCATGACCCTCATGGTGCCGGTGTAGTGGGCGAAGGTGCTGACGTAGACCGCCGCCACCGTGGAGACGAAGAGCAGCAGCCAGAGCACGGGCTTCATGAGGGGTTCCTCCTGTTGTGCGCCCCCGGCGGCCCGATGTGGGCGGCGGGGGTGGGATCTCTTACGCCGTCCACCTTCTCCCCGCACCCCCGGTCGGCACATCGGACCGTCCCCCCGGATCCGAGGTGTAGCCCGCTACACCTGTACGGCGACGAAGGCGACCCACAGGTCGCCGTTGGGGACGCGGGTCAGGCGTTCAGGTAGGCGAGCACCGCGAGGACCCGGCGGCTGCCGCTGTCGCTCGGCGGCAGGTTCAGCTTGGCGAGGATGTTGCCGATGTGCTTGCTGACGGAACGTTCGGTGATGAACAGGGTCGTGGCGATCGTGGGATTGTCCAGGCCCTGCGCCATCAGCCCGAGCACCTCCCGTTCCCGGGGGGACAGCGCGTCGAGCGGGTCCCGGCGGCTCATCAGCTGGGAGACGACCTCGGGGTCCAGCGCCGTTCCGCCCGCGGCGACGCGCTCCAGCGCGTCCTGGAATTCGTCGATGTGTCCCACCCGGTCCTTGAGCAGGTAGCCGATCCCCGAGGCGCCCTGTGCGAGCAGTTCGGCGGCGTAGCTCTCTTCGACGTACTGGGAGAGCACCAGGAGCGGCAGGCCGGGAACGAGCTTCCGGGCCTCGATGGCGGCACGCAGCCCCTCGTCGCGGAATCCGGGCGGCAGCCGGACGTCCAGCACGGCCACGTCCGGCCGGTGTTCGAGCAGGGTGGGGACAATCTCGGGGCCGCTTCCCACGACGGCCACGATCTCGTGACCGACGTCCTCCAGGAGCAGAATCAGGCCCTCGCGGAGAAGGACGTTGTCCTCCGCGATCACGATCCGCACGGCATTACCACCTCAATCGTCGTTCCGGAACCGACAGGGCTGTCGATCCTCGTCGTACCGTCCAGGGCGGCGACCCGTCGGCGAATTCCGCCGAGTCCGCTGCCCGAGGTGGATCCGGGTGCGGCCCCGCCGCACCCGTCGTCCCGTACGACGACGCACAGCGTGGGGCCGTCGTACCGGAGCGACACCTGGGCACGGTTCGCGTCGCTGTGCCGGGCGATGTTGGTCAGCGCCTCGGCCACGACGAAGTAGGCGGCCGCCTCCACCGCGGCGGGGGGACGGCGGTCGGTCTCCGGCAGATCCAGGGTGGTGGGGATCGGCCGTCCCGCGGCCAGGGAGCGGATGGCTCCGTTCAGTCCCCGGTCGGAAAGGATCGGCGGGTGGATGCCGCGGATGACGGTGCGCAGTTGGACGAGTGCTTCGTCCACGGTGGTCCTGGCGTCGAGCACCATTCTCCTGGAGCCCTGCGGGTCCTTGTCGAACCGGCGGTCGGCCAGGGCCAGGCGCATGGCCACCGCCACGAGTTGCGCCTGGGTGCCGTCGTGGAGGTCCCGTTCGATCCGCCGGAGTTCGGCCTCGTGGGCCTGGAGGGCTCCCGCGCGCGAGGCGGTCAGTTCCTCGATCCGGCGGCCGGCGCCGGTCCACGTGCCGAGCATGATCTCCGCGATCCGGGTCTCCAGCCTCACCGTGGCGGGGGCCAGCCAGAAGAAGAGGGCGCCCAGGAGCCAGGCACACACCGCGGACAGGACGATCGCCTGCATCCAGGTGGTGAGGGGGGCCGCGAGGAGGGTGAGGGTCCCGCCGGGAAGGGTCCACCACCACAGCGGGATGGAGATCGTCAGCAGCAGACTGAGCAGCACGCCCAGGACGAGGACGGGAAGGACGAGCCCCACGATGCCGTGAACCAGCATCCAGGCCACGTCCTTGCGGGTACCCGGGAACCGCAGCAGCTGGAGCGTCCGCTGGTAGGCATTGCCTTCGGGCGTCGGGTACGGCCGGCGCACCGGGCGGCCGAGTACGCGTTCGGCGCGTCGGCGTTCGGCGTCGGCCACGGCGCGCAACGGTCGCACCGCCCACGGCAGGATCGGCGCGAAGACCAACGAGAAGCAGACGAGTGGCAACAGACAGTAACCGACCAGTGAAGGTAGCGCGGTAGCGAGTCCACCCAGCAGATAGCGCGTGGATCGTAGGCTGCGGAGTGCTCTTGCCTTCAGGTCCATGGGGCACGACGGTACGTCACGCGTGTTCCCTTGTCATACGTGTGCACTCCACCCCGCAGGTGGAGCGCGCTACACCCCTGGTCCGGGGGAGAGACCGCTGCCGTCCGCCCGGCTCGCGCGATTACGTTCGGTACCCGTTCTGACCGATCGAGGGAACCGAAGGACCCACCATGCAATCGATGACGACGACCCGGGCCACGCCGTTCGCCGTGTCCCTGGATGAGGTCTCCCAGTCCTACGGCGAGGTGACCGCGCTTGACCGGGTCAGCTGGGGGTTCCGCAAGGGCAGCTTCACCGCGATCATGGGCCCGTCCGGATCGGGCAAGAGCACCTTCCTGCACTGCGCCTCCGGCCTCGACCGGCCCAGCGGCGGAACGGTACGGCTCGGGGATCTGGACATGGGCAAGCTCCGCGAGACGGAACTGACCCGGCTGCGCCGTGAACGGATCGGGTTCGTCTTCCAGGGCTACAACCTCATGCCCTCGATGGACGTCGAGCACAACATCACCCTCCCGCTGTCCCTCGGCGGCCGCCAGGCTGACAGGCGCTGGCTGGACGAAGTGGTCCACCGGGTGGGAATGGCCGACCACCTGGACCGGCTTCCCGCACTACTGTCCGGTGGCCAGCAACAGCGGGTGGCCGTCGCCCGGGCTCTTGTCACCCGCCCGGAGATCGTCTTCGCCGACGAACCGACCGCCGCGCTCGATCCGAGGTCGGCCGAGCACGTCCTGAAACTGCTACGGGACGCGGTCGACGAGATGGGGCAGACGGTCGTGCTGGTCACCCACGACCCGATGGCGGCGGCCTGGGCCGACAGCGTCGTCTTCCTGAGCGGGGGCCGCGTCGTCGACGAGCTCACGGCTCCCTCCGCAGCGGCCGTCCTGGCCCGTTGGGCCACGCTGTGAGGCGCGGGATCGCCGCCGGGGTGGCGGCGGCACTGCTGTGCGCGGCCGCGTTGACCGGCGCGTTCGGGGTCCTGCTGGAGTCCGCGCTACGGGCGCACGGAGCGGCCGACCGCTATGAGCGCGCCGTGGCCGTCGTCGCCGCGAGCCAGCGCGTGGAGGCCGTCCGGCGCGGAAATTCCGACCAGACCGATGCCAGACCACTGCTGGAACGGGCCCGGGTACCGGCATCGGTGGCGGACCGGGTTCGCGCGGTACCGGGAGTCACCGAGGTGGTCGCGGACGTCTCGTTGCCGGTGGTCACCGCCGACGGTGCCGTGACCACCGGCCGCGGCTGGGACGCGACCGCGCTCACCGCTGTCACCGTGCGCGCCGGCCGGGCTCCGCGGGCGGAACACGAGGTCGCGGTGGACTCCGGCAGCGGCAGCGCCGTCGGCGACACCCTCCGGCTCCAGGTCGGCGGCAGGGCGCCGGAGCCCTACCGGGTCAGCGGTCTGGTGACCGGCGGGTCCGCAGCGGGCCACGATGTCTGGTTCGGCCAGCGCACGGCACAGGCTCTCAACGGCCGCCCCGGGCACGCGGACGCGCTGGTCGTACTCGGCACGAAGGAGACGTCCGTCCAGGCGCTGCGGGCAGCCGCCCCCGGCCTCGTCGTCGCGACCGGCGCGGACCGCGGCGACGTCGAGAACCCGGAGGTGGCGGCGGCACGACTCGACCTGATCGGCGTGTGCGCGGCGATCGGCGGTGTCGCCCTCCTGGTCGTGCTGCTGATCGTGACGGGTCTCCTGGACGTGTCCGTACGGGACCGGACCCGCGAGCTCGCCGTCCTGCGCGCCATCGGTGCCACCCCCCGCCAGGTCCGCCGGGTGATCGTCCGCGAGACGCTCAAGGTCGCGGTTCCGGCATCGTTCCTGGGTGGTCTGCTGTCGCTGGGGCTCGGCACGCTGCTGCACCGCTTCATGGCCGAGCAGGGCGTTCTGCCCCCGGGGCTGGGGCTCGCTCTGGGACCGTTGCCCGTCGTCGGTGCCCTGGCGCTCGCGGTCCTCACCGCGCTCGGTTCCGCCTGGCTCGCGGCACGACGCGTCTCCGGGATCCAGCCGGCCAAGGCCGTGAGCGAGTCCGCCGTCGAACCGACCCGGCTGCCGCGCTGGCGCATGGTCACCGGCCTGGTGTTCCTGGCCGTCGGTCTCGGCTCGGCCGCCACCGCGTTCGCGCTCGGCGGGCAGGTGGCGGGCGCGGCCATGGGCGGACTCGTCCTCTCCCTCATCTGGGCCGCGGCTCTGCTGGGCCCCTGGATCGCCCGAGCGGGCATCGCCGTCCTCGGTCCGGTCGTGCGTCTGCTGTTCCCGGTCCCGGGGCGGCTCGCCACCGACACGGCCACCGCCGCGGCCGTACGACTGGCGTCGGTCGTCACGCCGATCGCGCTCGCGCTCTCCTTCGGCGCCAGCCAGCTGTTCGTGCAGACCACCGCGGTCAACGCCACCCGGACGCAGGCCGCCGCGGGCTTGCGCGCGGACCACGTCCTCGTCTCGGACGGGCCGGGCGTGCCCCGGGACATGTACCAGGCGGTGAGAGAAACCGCCGGCCCCGGCGCCGTGACCGCGGTGAAACGCACCACCGTGGTGATGCAGGTCGCGGACCAGCTCCAGTCCCTGCCCACCCAAGGGCTGAAAGGCACGCTGTCGAACCTGGACCCGGGCGTGAAGGCGGGCTCGCTGAAGGGGCTGCGCGGCACGAACACGGTCGCGCTCAGTTCGAACGTCGGCAGCACGGACGATGTCGGTTCGACCGTGTCCCTCTGGCTCGGCGACGGCACCGTGATCCGCCCCACGGTGGTGGCCGTCTACGGCCGGGGCCAAGGCTTCGGGGACGTCCTGCTGCCTCACGATGTGGTCGCAGCCCACGTCACCGACGCGGGCCACGACGACTACCTCCTGGTGAAGGGGGAAGCCGATCTGCGACCGGTGCTCGACCGCTTCCCGGGGACCCATGCCACGTCCGCCGGACAGTACAGTGCGGCGCTCACCGAGACGGCCCGCCGGCAGGGCCTGCCCGGACTGTTCGCGGTCGCGGCGATCTCCCTGTTCACCCTGATCGGCGTGGTGACCACACTGGCCGTCGCCACCGCGTCGCGCCGTCGTGAACTGGCTCTGCTCCGGCTCATCGGCGCGACCCGCGGCCAGGTTCTGGCCATGCTGCGGCTGGAGACCTGCTTCGTACTCGGCACGGGGGCCGTCGTCGGCTCCCTGGTCGCGGCGGTGACGCTGCTGACCTTCGGCGGCGCGGTGACCGGACTGTCCGCGCTGTCGGTGTCCCCCTCGGTCTGCGCCGCCGTACTCGGCACGGTGTTCCTGTCAGGCATGGCGGCCGTCATGCTGCCCGCACGCCGGCTGCTGCGCCGCCGCAGGTCGCCTCGCATCGCGTAGCGGAACCGGGTCCCGCCTCTCTCGCGCTCCCCGTCCTCGGGCGGGGGCACGGGAGGAGGGCGTTCCTTCACGCGCCCGCGACCCTCCCAGGGCCGGGCCGAGCCATCGGCAGGCCCGCCCGTCGCACCACGACCACCTTTTCCCGACCCACTGACGTAGTTCCCCTACCCACAGGAGTTGTTCCATGTACGCACGTGTCTCGCCGAAGTCGCGTCCCGCCCCGGCGCGAAGTGGCCGGCGCAAGGCCATGCTGGCCGCGATCGTGCTCACCGGAGCCGTCATCACCACCGGCGCCCTGTTCCCGCCCACGGCCTCCGCGGCCAGGCCGGACACCGTTCAGAGCAGCCTGAACACCCTGGTCGCCGACGACGGGATACCCGCCGCGCTGGCAAGCGTCGCCGACCGCGAAGGCCGGACGCGCGACTACAGCGCGGGGGTCGGCGACCTCAAGACCGGCGCGAAGGCGCCCAAGGACGGACAGGTGCGTGCGGCCAGCAACACCAAGGCGTTCACCGCCGTGGTCGTACTGCAGCTCGTCGCCGAGAAGAAGATCGACCTGGACGCCCCCGTCGACACCTACCTCCCCGGCCTGCTGCGCGGCGAGGGGATCGACGGACGCCACATCACCATCCGCCAACTCCTCCAGCACACCAGCGGCCTGCCCGAATACGTGGACAAGGGCGCGATCCTCAAGGATCCGCGGAGGTACTACGAGCCGCGCGAGCTCCTCGACAGCGCACTGGCGCAGAAGGCCCATTTCTCCCCGGGCGCGAAGTGGGAGTACAACAACACGAACTACCTGGTCGCGGGTCTGATCATCCAGAAGGTCACCGGCCGGCCGCTGGGCGAGGAGGTCAACCGGCGCATCATCGACCGCATCGGACTGCGCCACACCTACTTCCCCACCCCGGGGGACATGGCCATCGACGAGCCTCACCCCAAGGGCTACGACCGCGAAGCGGCCGACTCGCCCTGGCGCGATGTCACCGAGCTCGACCCGTCCTGGGGTTGGGCCGCGGGTGCGGTGATCTCCACCAACAGCGACCTCAACCGCTTCTACACCGCCCTCCTCGACGGCGACCTCCTGCCCCCGGCCCAGCTCGCCCAGATGCGCACCACCGTCCCCGCGGAGGAGGCCGGCCCGGGCAACCGTTACGGACTGGGCCTGTTCAGCAGGCCCTTGCCGTGCGGCGGCATCTACTGGGGCCACGGCGGCACCATTCCGGGATACGCCACCCTGGGAGGTGTCACGGAGAACGGCCGCGCGGTCAACGTCGCGCTGACCGCCCTCCCGTCCGACAGTGCCACCGAACAGCACCTGCAGGCCGCCGTCGAATCGACCCTGTGCCGCTGAGAAGCCGCACCGCCCCGGCCGGAGACCCGTCGCTCCCGCCACGCGGCCACGGACGCCCGATGAGAGCGGGCCGAGTCCGCGGCGGGAACCCTGTCGCCACCGGCGCTTGACGGTATCGGTCGCCGTTCCCGTTCGCGTTCCCCTTCGCGGGAACGGCGGCCGATACCCCTGGCGGGCCCGTGCTCACCGGCGTCGTCAGGCGACCGGAGCGAGGGCCCGTCCCACCTTGCCCCACGTCTCACCAGAGCCCTGATCCGGTCCCGGATCCGGAATCCGCCCCCGCCACCGAGGCGCGCACCTGCTCGCTCTTCGATGGCCCTTCACCCTCACGACAGGAGTCGTTCCATGTACACACGTGTATCGCCGAAGTTGCGTCCCGCCCTGTCACGAACTGGCCGGCGCAAGGCCATGCTGGCGGTGATCGTGCTCACCGGAGCCGTCATCACCACCGGTGCGCTGTTCCCGCCCGCGGCCTCCGCGGCCAGGCCGGACGCCGTTCAGAACAGCCTGAACGCCCTGGTCGCCGACGACCGGATGCCCGCAGCGCTGGCGAGCGTCACGGACCGCGAGGGGCGGACGCGCACCTACACCGCGGGGGTCGGCGACCTCAAGACCGGCGCGAAGGTACCCAAGGACGGGCAGGTGCGGGCGGGCAGCAACACCAAGGCGTTCACCGCCGTGGTCATGCTGCAGCTCGTCGCCGAGAAGAAGATCGACCTGGACGCCCCCGTCGACACCTACCTCCCCGGCCTGCTGCGCGGCGAGGGAATCGACGGACGCCACATCACCATCCGCCAACTCCTCCAGCACACCAGCGGCCTGCCCGAGTACATGGAAGCTCCCGTCTTCGCGGACTTCCCCGCCGTCCGGTACCGGTACTTCGAGCCACGCGACCTGCTCGACGGCGCCCTGAAGCAGGAAGCGCACTTCTCCCCGGGCGCGAAGTGGGAGTACAGCAACACGAACTACCTGGTCGCCGGCCTGGTCATCCAGAAGGTCACCGGCCGCCCCGTGGGCGAGGAGATCAACCGGCGCATCATCGACCGCGTCGGACTGCGCCACACCTACTTCCCCACCCCCGGAGAGACGACCCTCCACGAGCCCCACCCCCGAGGCTACGAACAGGACGAGGCCGACGGACCTCTGATCGACTACACCACCATGGACATGTCCATGGCCTGGGCCGCGGGTGCGGTGATCTCCACCAACAGCGACCTCAACCGCTTCTACACCGCCCTCCTCGACGGCGACCTCCTGCCCCCGCCCAGCTCGCCCAGATGCGCACCACCGTCCCCGCGGAGGCACGCGGCCCCGGCGTCCGCTACGGACTGGGCCTGACCAGCACGCCGCTGTCATGCGGTGGCGTCTACTGGGGTCACGGCGGAACCGCCCTGGGATACCGGACACGAGGAGGCGTCACAGAGGACGGCCGTGCCGCCGGCATCGCGGTGACCACCGCCCCGACGGGTGCGGCCTCCCAGCGGGTGGAGGCCGCCGTCGACACGGCACTGTGCCGCTGATCCAGGCAATCGAACCAAGTCGGCCCGCGCGCACTGTCGTTCCCGCCCGGCGGTCCGGCAGTGGCCATCCGTCACTGCCCCCCTCGCGGGCAAGTCCCCTTCCTGGCCGTACAGATGTCCTCCCGGGTAGGCGACCCAGGGGGTGCACTGCTCACGCTTCCCCACGTGCCCCCGGCCGAGGCAGCGGTGAGTCTCCGGTGCCGACGAGGTGCCGGAGCAGGGCGAGATCGATGTCCGGCAGACCGCGCAGGACCAGCCGGCGGGGGGCCGGGGCGATGGCGGCCAGTGAGGGAACCGCCACCACCGCACAGCCGGCCGCCTCCGCCGAGGCGACACCGGCAGGGGAATCCTCGACGGCGACGCAGGTCGCCGGGCCGGCACCCAGCCTGGCCAGGGCTGCCTGGTAGGGGTCGGGGAACGGCTTGGTGCGCGGGGTCTCCCCCGCGGCGACCGAGGTGGTGAACCAGTGCCGTCCGAGGGCGTCGAGGACGATCTCCACGACCGGTCGCGGCGAGGCCGAGACCAGGGCGGTCGGGATTCCCTCGGTGCCGAGGGCCGTCAGGAGTTCCACGGCCCCCGGCAGGGGGACGACCTGTCGGCGTACGAGCTCCGTGAAGCGCTGTTCGAGGGACGCGCCGATCCGGGCCGGGTCGGTCCGCCCGGCGGACCGGGCGGCAAGGTGGGCGGCGCTGTCGTCGATCGCCCGGCCGAGGACGAAGGCGAGGTCCGCGTCCGTGGGGACGATGCCGAGGCCGAGGGCCTCTTCCTCGACCGCCCGCAGCCACAGTCGCTCGGTGTCGACGAGTGTGCCGTCCATGTCGAAGAGGACGGCGCGCAATGCGGTGCTGCTCAATCGGACTCCTGGGTGGGCGGACGGAGGACATGGGACCGGCCGGCCCCGTCAGCCGTCGGATCGGCGGGTGATCCGGAGGGTGCGGATCTCGAAGGGGCGGAGCGTGAGCTGCGGTCCTCCGCCGACCGGTCCGTCCGGCCGGACCGGCACCGCGCCGTCCACGGGGCGCTCCAGGAGGTCCGTCTCGGTGACGGTCTCCCAGGGGAAGGCGAGGGACAGCGTGATCCGGGCACGTCCACCATGGGCTTCGTACAGGCGGACCACGATGTCGCCGGACCGGTCGTCGGCGAGCTTGACCGCCTCGATGACGACGCCGTCGCCGTCCGTGGCGACCAGCGGTGTCACCGCCGCCGAGCCCGGAAGAACCCGCTCGGGCAGGTTGGCGTGGTAGCCCTCGCGGACGGCGGCCGCGACGTCGGCCCCGATCACGAAGCCGTAGCGCAGCCGGTGCCGGCCCTGATCGGCGTCCGGATCGGGGAAACGAGGGGCGCGCAGCAGCGTGAGGCGGACGGTGGTGGTCGTGCCGCCGTCGGGGCGGACGTCGCGAGTGACGTCGTGGCCATAGGTGGAGTCGTTGACCAGGGCGGCACCCCAGTCGTGCTCTCCGACGTGCAGGAAGCGATGGGCACAGATCTCGAACTTGGCCGCGTCCCAGCTGGTGTTGGTGTGGGTGGGGCGCTTCACGTGCCCGAAGGGGATCTCCGCGGTGGAGTGATCGGCGCGCAGGTCGAGCGGGAAGGCGGCCTTGAGGAGCTTCTCCTTCTCGTGCCAGTCGATCCGGGTGTCGATGTCGAGTCGCCGGGAGCCCTCGCGCAGCGAGAGAAGCTGGTCGATCCGGGAGTCGCCGAACGTCCGGACGACCCTGACTCCGCCGGGCTCGGCGCGTACCTCGTCTGCGTCGGCCAGGTCACGGACGGTGTTGCGGTAGAACTCGTCGATGTCCCAGGCGTCGTACGCGTTCGGGAAGTCCTGGTGCAGCTGGAGCAGGTTGGCCGCCGCGCCGGGGGCGACGGCCTCACGGCGGGCCGCCAGGTCGGTGGCCGAGACGACCAGGCCACGGGGGTCGATCACGATCCGTACGACGCCGTTGTCGAGCACGAAGCCGTCGCCGGCGGGTACAGGCCGGACGGCCGGGTCCGCGGGCGTGGTGCGGACGGCCGCGCCGAAGGCGGGTACGCCACCACGGGCGTACGGGGAGGCGTTGAAGACGACCGGCGCCTCGCCTTCGCCTGCCAGCGCGCGCTGCGCCGAGTCGACGATCCCGCGCAGCTCGGCGAGGACCTCGGTGTAGGTCCGCTCGGCCTCGCGGTGCACCCAGGCGATGGAGGAGCCGGGCAGGATGTCGTGGAACTGGTGCAGCAGTACGGTCTTCCAGAGCCGGTCGAGCTCCTCGTGGGGATAGCGGAAGTCCGTACGGACGGCCGCCGTGGCCGACCAGAGCTCGGCCTCGCGCAACAGGTGCTCGCTGCGCCGGTTGCCCTGCTTGGTGCGCAACTGGCTGGTGAGCGTGCCGCGGTGGAACTCCAGGTAGAGCTCGCCCACCCACACCGGGGCGTCGGAGTACTCGGCCTCGGCGCGCGCGAAGAAGTCCGCGGGCCGCTCGACGACCACTCGGGGCGAGCCCTCCAGGTCGCCCAGGCGGGCCGCACGTGCCAGCATCTCGCGGGTGGGGCCGCCGCCGCCGTCGCCGTATCCGAACGGCAGGAGTGAGCCGCTGGCCGCTCCCTTGTCCTGGAAGTTGCTTACCGCGTGGGCGAGTTCGGCGCCGGTGATCTCGGCGTTGTAGGTGTCGACCGGCGGGAAGTGGCTGAAGATCCGGGTGCCGTCGATGCCTTCCCAGCGGAAGGTGTGGTGGGGGAACTTGTTGGTGGTGTTCCAGGAGATCTTCTGGGTGAGGAACCAGCGCACACCGGCCAGCTTCATCAGCTGCGGCATGGCCGCGTTGTAGCCGAAGGTGTCGGGCAGCCACATCTCCTCGGTCTCGACGCCGAACTCGTCGAGGTAGAAGCGCTTGCCGTGGATCAGTTGACGGGCGAACGCCTCACCTCCGGTGATGTTGGTGTCGGGCTCCACCCAGAGACTTCCGACCGGCAGGAACTGACCGGCCTTCGCCTTCTCCTGGACGCGGGCGTACACCTCGGGGCGCCGTTCCTTGAGCCAGGCCAGTTGCTGGGCCTGGGACATGGCGAAGCAGAAGTCCTGGTGGTCGTCCATGAGTTGGGTGACGTTGGAGAGCGTCCTGGCGACCTTGCGGACGGTTTCGCGCAGCGGCCACAGCCAGGCGGTGTCGATGTGGGCGTGTCCGACGGCGGAGACGCGGTGGGCGCTGGGAGCGGCCGGGGACGCGAAGGCGGGGCGCAGCACCTCGCGGGCGGCGGGCGCACTGCCGGAGATGTCCCGGAGGTCGACGGCGTCCAAGGCCCGGTCGATCGTGTGAAGGAGCTGCCAGCGGCGGGGGTCGGCTTCGGGGAGCGCGTGCATCAGCTCGCCGAGGACGTCCAGGTCCTGGGCGAGTTCCCAGACCTGGGTGTCGAAGACGGCGAGGTCCGCGCGGAGCAGTCGGTACAGAAGGTCGCCGGCCTGGCCGCTGCCGGTGATCCAGGCGGGCACGCTCCCGAGGGAGGTCGGCTCGTGGCTGTCGCAGAGGGCCGGGTTGGCGGCGGCCTCGATGTACGAGGTGAACTCCTCGCCGCCTCGGACCGGATCGGCGACCGGGATCCAGCTGTTACGGGGGTTGAGCGCCTTCAGTACGGTGCCGTCGGGCCGGTACACCAGGCCCTCGGTGGAGAACCCGGCGCCGGTGACGTCGAAGCCGAGGTCGAGGACGGCTTCGACGCGTCGTCCGGCCCACTCCTCGGGGATCCGGCCGGTGACCTTGAACCAGCTCGTCGACCAGGGCGGTCCCCAGCGGTGTCCGACCTGGACCGGCCGGTACGGCGCCGCCAGCCCGTCGGCGACCGGCACCGGCTCGCCGGGGACGTCCCAGATCCCCACCTGGAGCGGGACGGTCCGGGCGTGTACGGCGGGCCGGATCCGTTCCTTCAGCACCCGCTTCAGGCGCTGCTCGATGAGGCGTCGCTTGTTGTGCATGGGTTCTCCGTGCGGGTGTCGATACGGGACGGGTGTCGGTCCTCGGCGGGTGTCGGGCCTCGGCCGGTGTCAGTCCTCGGCGGGCCCCAGGTCGGGCCGGTCCCTCAGTTCGACGGTGCGGGTGGTGGTGGCGTGGAGTTCGAGCACGGTGATCTCGTTGCGGCCGGGACGCAGGGCCGGTGCGGGGACGAACAGGGTGGTCTGGGGGCCACGGGACCAGTACCGGCCGAGCGGGAAGCCATTGATCCAGGCATGGCCCTTGGTCCAGCCGTCCAGCGCGAGGTAGCCGTCGGCGGGCCGGTCGAGCTCGAAGGAGCCGCGGTGGAAGGCCGGGCCGACCAGAGGTTCTGCAGGAGCGACGGCGAGGGCGTCGAGGCTGTCCAGCGGAAGCGAGCTGCTGTTCCAGTCGGCGAGCTCTTCGCCGTTGACGCGGACCGGGCCGAGCAGGCCCTTGCGGTCGTGGATGCCGGGTCCGTAGTTGACCCGGCCCTGGTTCTCCACCAGGACCGCGAGCCGGGCCCCGCGCCTGGGCGTGACGAACGCGAGGGCGTGCTCGTGGTTCTCCCGCTCCAGTACACCGACGGGCTGCCCGTCGACGAAGACCTGGGCCCGGTCGCGGACCTCGCCCACCCGCAGCACGGCCGGCCCCTCGGCCGGCAGCTCCGTCTCGTACAGCACGAAGCCGAAGGCCCGGCCGAGCTGTTCCATGGTCTGCGGGCGGTCGGCGCGGACCGGCCGCCCGAACAGGTGGGGCTGGTCGAACAGGCCGGCAGACGCGTCGAGCTCGACGACGGCCGGGGCGAGCTTCGGGCCGGGTGCCGGAACCGGCTCGTCCGGCACGGGGGCGTACCGGGCGATGACCTCTCGGAAGGCCTCGTACTTGGGGGTCGGATCGCCGGCCTCGTCGAGGAGGGCGTCGTAGTCGTAGGAGGTCACGGTGGGGCGGTAGGTGCCCTTGTCGTTGGCTCCACTGGTGAAGCCGAAGTTGGTGCCGCCGTGGAACATGTAGATGTTGACGGAGGCCCCGGCGGCGAGCAGCCGGTCCAGGTCGGCCGCCGCGTCGGCGGCGTCGCGGGTGGTGTGAACGGCGCCCCAGCGGTCGAACCAGCCGATCCAGAACTCCGAACACATCAGCGGTCCGGCCGGCTGGAGCCGGCGCAGCTCGTCGAGCCCGGCCTCGACGCGGCTGCCGAAATTCACGGTGCGCAGGACTCCGTCCAGGCCGCCGCGGGCGAGGTCGGAGGGCTGGTCACAGGTGAAGAGCGGGACGTCGACGCCGTGGACGCGCAGCAGGCCGGCGAGGTCCGCGAGGTAGCCGGTGTCGTCGCCGCAGGCCCCGTACTCGTTCTCCAGCTGCACCGCGATGACCGGCCCGCCGTCGGTGGACAGGTACGGCTTCAGCGGCGGCAGGAGGGCGGCGAGGTAGCCGTCGACGGCTGCCAGGAAGCGGGGATCGCGGCTGCGCAGTTCGATGCCGTCCTCGGCGAGCAGCCAGGAGGGCAGACCGCCACCCTCCCATTCGGCGCAGATGTACGGGCCGGGCCGGAGCAGGACGTACAGGCCCTCGGCGGCGGCGAGACCGAGGAAGCGGGGCAGGTCGAGACCTCCGTCCAGCCGGAATTCACCGGGCCGGGGGGCGTGGAGGTTCCAGGGGACGTAGGTCTCGACCGTGTTGAGCCCCAGCAGGCGTGCCTTGAGGAGCCGGTCGGCCCACTGATCCGGGTGGACACGGAAGTAGTGCAGTCCGCCCGAGATGATGCGGAACGGCCGGTCGTCGAGACGGAACCCGTCATCGGCGATCTCCAGTCGGGGCATGCCTTGGTGCTCCTAGGTGTGGTTACGGAAGGTGATCAGGCGAGCGGGCGGCAGAGCACGGCGTCGGGGACGCCGCCGTGCTGCCACTTCCAGGTGTAGGCGACGCCGGCCAGGTACTCGCCGTCGGCGCACTGGCCCTTGTAGTAGCCGGGCGCCCAGTCGCTGGCGTTCGACCCGCCGGTGGCGGGGCGGTTGTCGCCCTTGTCGAACCAGGCCACTCGGTTGGTGGTGGGCAGGGAGGCCGCCGCGGGGGCGCACAGGAGGGCGGCCATGGCGTTGGCCTTCACGCTGAACCCGACGGCGAAGGTGTTGCGGGGGCACTCCAGCTTGTTGTAGCCGGAAGCCCAGTCGCCGTTCGTCACGTATCGCTCGTCGGTGACGGTGGTCCACGCGCCGGTGGACTTCGCCGGCTGACCGGAGTCGGTGCACAGACCGCGGCTGTCGCCGCGGCCGAGGCCGACAAGGCGCTGGGTGTCGGGGCAGTTGCCCTTGCGGTTGCCCGATGACCAGTCCGGCTTCGCCAGCATGGTGGCGGAGACGTTGTAGTCGGCGTAGTCCAGGTTGAGCATGTTCCAGCGCGGGGTCACGGCGATCCGGCCGGTCATGGCGGGCGCGTTGACGAGCTTGGTCCAGTCGGTCACGCGCCAGTCGCCGGGATCCATGATGCCGAGCCGGGTGCCGCCGGTGGTGTAGTTGACCATGGCCCAGTTGTCCTGCGGCTTGCCGTTCGCGTCGGTCCAGCCGACGAGCGGCCAGATGGCGAAGTCGGAGTCGTTGTTCACCAGGATGTCGGTGAAGCGGCGGAACCAGTCACGTTCCTTGGTGTCCGTGTCACCGCGGCCGCCTGCGCCGAACTCGCTGATCCACACGGGCGCGGTGAAGTGCTGGCCGGACCGGGTGACGAACAGCGCCTGGTCGTTGATGACCTTGACGAGCTCCTCGGGACTGAGGTCCTCGTAGCGCGGGTCGGTGGTCTCTCCCGTACCCGTGGCCCCGGTGTGGTTGGGGCCGGTGTAGCCGTAGAAGTGTGCCGCGTAGACCAGCTTGTCCGAGTGGATCAGGGTGTTGGAGAGCGTGGCGACCGGGGTGAGCGTCGGGCGGCTGTGGGGGGTCAGGTCGGTGGGTATGCCCTGCCAGTTGATGCCCTCCATGACGATCAGCAGGTCCGGGTTGGCCTGCAGGATCTCGTTGCCTGCCTGTTCCAGGGCCTTGTTGAGGTCGTAGTCGTTGCCCCAGCCCCAGTTGGCGTCGTTCCAGGTGTCGCGGCGGACCTCGTTGCGCAGGTCGGTGCCCACGACGCGCTTGTTGGTCTGATAGCGCTTGGCGAGGAACACCCAGTCGTCGATCCACTGCCGGGTGGTCTGGCCGCTGTTCCAGCGCTCGTTGCCGTCCAGACCGCAGCAGAAGCGGTAGCTGGTGGTGTGGTTGTTGAGGATGACCGCGAAGCCGTCGTCCGTGAGTGCCTGGATCACGGCGTCCATCACCTGCAGCGGGGTCTTGCCCTTGAGCTGCGGGTTGGCGGCCACCGCCGCGTCGGGGACCGTGGTCGTGTCATGCACCAGCGCGTTGGCGAACGGGAGCCGGATGCTGTTCAGGCCGAGAGCATGGAAGTCCGCGAGGATCTGCCCGATGGGCTTGCGGTCCAGACCGAGCGGGATGTTGTTCGACTTCTGATCCGCCTGGTGGTTCGCGGGGTCGTTGACGTCTCCGCTGCCCTCCCAAGTTCCCTGCGCACCGGCCCAGTTACCGGATTTCAGCTTGAAGCGGTCGCCGTTGGCGTCCACGACGTACCGGCCACGGGTGGAGAGCGGCGCGGTCCACGAGGCGGCGAGCTGCTCACCCGTCTCGGCGGCCGGGGCGGATTCGGCGGCCTGCGCCGGATCGGCATGGGCGCCGGGGACGGTGACGGCGAGCAGCGCCGCGGTGGCGAACAGCGCGCGCAGCCCGCGTGGTGCGGATCGTGCGGTTCTCATGATGTTCCCTCCGGAGAAGTGGGGTGAGGGAGAGCAGGATGGTGCGGCCCCGGACACGGCGTCCGGGAGATTCGGGGGGCCGAGCCGTGTCCGGTCAGCCCTTGAGGCCGCTGGTGGCGATGCCTTCGACGATGTGGCGCTGGGCGACGAGGAACATGACGACCAGGGGCAGGATGGTGACGACCGCGCCGGCGAACAGGCCGGGCAGGTTGATGGTCTGCGCGGTGAGGAAGGTGGACAGCGCGATCTGAGCGGTCCAGGCGGACGGGTCCTGGCCGATGACCAGTGGCCACAGGAAGGAGTTCCAGCTTTCGATGAAGGACAGCGCGCCGAGCGAGGCGAGCATCGCTCCGGAGCTCGGCAGGGCGACCCGGCCGTACAGACCGAGCCAGCCGAGGCCGTCGAGGCGTCCGGCGTCCTCGATCTCGCTCGGGAACTGCAGATAGAAGTTCCGGAACAGCAGCACCGCGAACGGATTGAAGAGGCCGGGCACGAGCAGGCCCCACAGCGTGTTGACCCCGCCCATGGAGCCGACCACGACGAACGTCGGTACGAAGGTGACCGAGCTCGGAATCATCAGCGTGGCCACCACCAGGGCGAGCACCACCCCGCGCCCCGGGACCGGGATCCTGGCGAGGGCGTAGCCGGCGGCGGAGGCGAGGAGCGTGGACACCGGCGCGGTGACGGCGGCGATGAGCAGCGAGTTGCCGAGGGCCGGGCCCATGGACACGGAGGGGTCGTCGAACAGGGCGGTGAAGTTCTCGAAGTGCATCGTCGAGGGCCACCACGTCCACTCGGGCGAGGTCAGGCCCTTCGAGTCCATAAGGGAGTTGCGGAGCATCAGGTAGAAGGGCGCGAGGAAGGCCGCGGTCAGCAGGCCGACCAGCAGGCCCCGGATGGTGAGGCGCGCGGCGCGGGACAGTCCGGGCAGGGTGATCATGCGCTTCTCATTCTCCGCTCCTGCCGAAGCCGGTGAGCCGGCCCTGGATCAGGGTCACTCCGACGATGAGGGCGGTGAGCACGAAGGCTCCGGCGGAGCCGAGGCCGTAATTCTGGCTGCCCATCGCGGTGTCGTAGAGGTGCATCAGCGGGGTCTGGACGGGGGCGGTTCCGGTGCCGGAGAGGCCGCTGTTGAACAGGTTGTAGAACTCGTCGAATGCCTGGAAGGCGGCGATGAACTGCAGCATCAGCACGGCGACGGAGGTGTTGCGCAGCATGGGCAGGGTGATCCCGGTGAGGAGTCGCCGGCCGGCGGCGCCGTCGAGCGAGGCGGCGTCGTACACCTCCTTGGGGATGGCCTGGAGCCCGGCCAGGAAGAGCACCATGTAGAAGCCGACCTGGAGCCACAGGCGCAGCGTGACGAGGACGACCCAGTAGAGCGGTGGCGAGGTGGACTGCAGCCAGGCCACCGGTTCCGCTCCGAACCATCCGCCGATCATGTTGGCGATGCCCGCCGGCAGCCCGTTGAACAGGGACATCTTCCACAGCAGAGCGGCGGCGACGTACGAGACGGCCGCCGGGATGAGGAACGTGGTACGAAGCAGGGCCCGGCCGCGCCGGATCCGGTGCACGAGCAGCGCGAGCCCCAGGGAGGCGGCGAAGGTGACCGGCACGATGAAGGCGGTGAAGAGCAGGATCTGGAGCAGCGAGCTGCGGAAGGCCTGGTCGGACAGGAGGGTCTGGTAGTTGTCGAGTCCGACCCACTTGCCGAGGGCGATGGAGCCGCGCGCGTCGCTGAGACTGAGGAGGAAACTCCAGCCGATCGCGACGTACTTGAAGATGCCGAGCCCGATGAGCATCGGCGCGGTGAGCAGCACGAACGCGATCCAGCCGGACCGGCCGACGCGGGGCCGGCCGGGGCCGGTCCGGCCGGCGCGGGCGGCGCCCCGCGGGATGACCGCGGGGCGCCCGGCGCGCTCGGGCTTCAGCGTGGTGGCGGTCGCCGAGTTCATCGGTGTCACCGGCCGAGCTGCTTGTCGATCTCGCGCTGGGCCTTCTTCACCGCGTCGGCGAGGAGGGCGGCCGGGTCGCCCTGCCCGCCGGCTATCTTCGCCGCCGCCGCGTTGAAGGCGCTGCTCACCGCGAGCTCCCAGGTTCCCGGGTTGTGCTTGCCGTACTTTTCGGCCAGGCCCACGGTCTCCTTGGCGGCGCCGGCGGAGAGCTTCTTCGCGGACGCCGCGACGGACTTGCGCGGCGGGACGTGGAAGCCGTAGCTCTCGGCGAAGTCCCGCTGGAGGGCGGACTGTTCGACCCACAGCCACTGGGTGAACTTCTTCGCCGCCGCCAGGTTCCTGCCCTTGGCGTTGACACAGTTGGTCCAGCCGCCGACCCGTACGACAGGGGCGCCTCCGGCCTTGAAGGCGGGCCACGGCAGCACGCCGAAGTCGTCGCCGAGCTCCTTCTCGATGGCGGGCATCGCCCACAGGCCGCACCACTGCATCGGCACGACGCCCTGGGTGAAGGCCGCGGGGTCCCACCAGTCGGTGGTGAAGCCGAGCAGCAGCGACTTGTCGTCATGCAGGCGCTTCAGGGCGGTGATCGCCTCCAGTGCCCCGGCAGACCCGAACGCCACCTTGCCGTCGGGGGTCACGAGGTCACCACCGTTGGACCAGACCGCGTTGCCGGCGCTGTCGCCGATGCCGTCGTTGCCGACGAAGAGTCCCTTCTGCTTCTTGGTGGTCAGGGCCTTCGCCGCGGCGGCGAGCTCGTCGAAGGTCCTGGGCGGGGTGATCCCGGCCTTCGACAGGGCGCTCTTGCGGTAGTAGAGCATGATGACATCGTCGATCTCCTTGACGCCGTAGAGCTTGCCGTCGACGGTGACCGAACTGATGGCGTTGGCGTTGAAATCGCTTCTGGCGCTGCCGTACACGTCGTCGAGCGCGGCGATCTGCCCCCGCCGGACCATTGCCTCGCTGAAGTCGCCGATCTCGAAGACGTCGGGGGCCGAGTCCGTCAGCAGGGTCGCGTTGAGCTTGCTCGCGTAGTCTCCGGGAACCCATGTCACCTTGACGGCGATGTCCGGGTTGGCCTTGGTGAATTCCTTGGCATAGCGGAGCACGGCCTGCTGGGTGCCGGCTTCGCCGTAGGCGTGGTACCAGACGTTGAGGGTGGTCTTCGCCCCGGAGGCCGAGCCGCCCGTGGGGTCGGTGCTGCAGGCGGTCGTCAGGACCGTTCCGGCGGCGACGAGCAGCGAGCCGGTGAGGAACCCGCGTCGGCTAAGCTCGGTTCTGCGTGCGCTCATGTCCCATGTCCTTCTGTGAGGGTGTGTGCAGGGCGGATGTGCTCCCTGGTCGGCGCCTTCGTCAGTGCTTGCCGGCAGAAGAGGGCGGCGGCCGGGGGGTCGTGTGCGACGGCTGGGGAACGGCGGCTTCGCCGCGCCGGTCAGCCGGCGCCGATCGTGGCGGTCGCCGGGGGCTGCGGGAAGAGGGCCTGGATCGCCACCGCCGCGCCACCGCGGGCCCACTCCTCCCAGGGAAGCGGTCGCAGCGACAGCGGACAGCGGGACGCGGCGCCGAAGACGTGCGCGGCGTACGCGTCCTGGATATGGCGGCCGAGCAGGTCGTAGGCGTCGGCTCCCTCACCGCTGACGACGACCCGTTCCGGGCCGACGACGTTGACCAGGGTGGCGATGCCGACGCCGATGGCACGTCCGGCCCGTGCGAACCGCTCCACCAACTCGGGGTGGCCGTCGCGAGCCATGCCGACGACCTTCTCCAGCGTGAGGTCCGGATCGGCGGTAAGTTCGCGGGCCTCGGCGAGGATCACGTCCGTCGAGGCGATCCCCTCGACGCAGCCGCGCGCGCCGCACCGGCAACGCGGCCCGGACGGGTCGACACAGATGTGCCCGACCTCGCCCGCGACACCGTAGGCCCCGCGGAGGAGGTGCCCGTTGACGACGAGGGCGGAGCCTATGCCCGATCCGATGGTGACCAGCGCGAAGTAGCCGGTGCCGATGCCTTCGCCGAACCAGTGCTCGGCGACGGTCAGGGCCCGGACGTCGTTCTCGACGGTGACCGTCAACCCGGTGGCGGCGGAGAGCAGTTCGGCGATCGGAACGTCGCGCCAGCCGAGGAGGCCGGAGCGGCGGAGCGTGCCGCTGTCGCGGTCCACGTCCCCGTTCACCGCGACGCCGAGGTGGCGGGTGCGGTCCCGGAACGAGGGGCCGGCGTCGAGCAGTTCGTCGACCAGCCCGGCGACAAGGGCGACGACGGCCTCGGGCGTGCACTCGCTCAATGAGCGGAGTGCTGTGGCCCGGATGCCGGCCCGCAGGTCGCAGACGGCGCCGAAGACCTGGTCGGCGCTGATCTTCACTCCGATGAAGTACTCCCTGTCGGCAGCCACCGCAAGCGGGTTGACCGGCCGGCCCGCCCCGGGTGCGGTGCGCTCCGGTGGGAGTTCGTACAGGTACCCGTCGTCGATGAGCGGGCGGGCCGCCTTGGTGACGGCCGTCGAGGAGAGCCCGGTGCGGCGGGCCAGTTCCACTCTGCTGAGCGGTCCCTCCGCAAGGAGCAGGGCGAGGACCGCAGTCTCGGCAGGTGCACTGACCAGAGGCTGGGCGTGATGTCGAAACACGGGTGCAACATAGAGCAAATAAATAACTTCTTCCAGTATTGATTCAGGAGTTGGGGCTCCCCTACGCTCGGGCCCTCTTCTGTGCCCGGTTCCAGGGGCCCCGCTTCACTTCTCACGTCAGAGGACCGTCCGTGCTCGCCACGCACCCGCTCGTCACCTTCGATCCCGGCCGCGGCCTCGCGGTTCTGCGTACGCCCCACAGCGTCTACGCGCTCCGCGTCGCCCCCGACGGCATTCCCCGACACGTCCATTGGGGCACGCCGCTGGACACCGATGCCCTGGCCGCTCTGCCGGAAGCGGTCTCACCCGCCGCAAGCAGCTTCGAGGCGGACGCCGCGCCCGACGAGCTCGCGCCGCAGACCGGGGCGCGCTTCGGACCGGCCGGCCTCCAGGTCCGCTTCGCCGACGGCACCCGCGGTGCCCAGTGGCACTTCGCCGGTCACCGCGTGGACGGCGGCGAACTGCGGCTTCGCCTGGAGGACCGCCGCCGCCCGCTGCGGGCCGAACTCTGCTACCGCGTACGGTCGGACACCGATGTCGTCGAACGGTGGACGGAGCTGACCCACACCGGGGCGGCGGACGGATCACCCGATCCGATCACCGTCGACCGGCTGGACTCGGCCTCCTGGACCGCTCCCCCGCTGGCCGACTACCGGCTCAGCCATCTGGTGGGCGGCTGGAACAGCGAGTTTCAGCTCCAACGGGACAGACTGCCAGTGGCCGAGACGGTTCTGACGAGTCGTCGGGGCATCACGAGCCACCAGGCGAGCCCCTGGCTGGCCATCGAAGACGGGACCGCGAGCGAGGAGCGGGGCGAGGTGTGGAGCACCGCGCTCGCGTGGAGCGGGAGTTGGCGCGTCACGGTCCACCGCAATCCGGTCGGCCGCACCATCTGGACCGGCGGCTTCGGCCACGAGGGAGTCAGCTGGACCCTGCAACCCGGCGAGAGCCTGCACACCCCGGTGTACGCGGGTCTCTACACGCCCCACGGCTTCGGCGGGGCCAGTCGCACCTGGCAAGCGTACGTGAGCCGGCAGGTGCTGCCGGAGCCCGACCGCGACCGGCCGGTCCTCTACAACTCGTGGGAGGCCACCGGGTTCGACGTCGACGAGGCCGGCCAGATCCGCCTCGCGCAGCGGGCCGCCAGGCTCGGTGCTGAGCTCTTCGTCCTGGACGACGGCTGGTTCGGCACCCGCCGCGACGACCGGTCCGGTCTCGGCGACTGGACACCTCGCCCCGAAGCCTTCCCCCGCGGGCTGCGCCCGCTCGCCGACGAGGTGCACCGCCTCGGTATGCGGTTCGGGCTGTGGGTGGAGCCGGAAATGGTCAACCGCGACAGCGAGTTGTACCGGGCGCATCCGGACTGGGTCGTCCACTCCGGCCGGCTCGACGCGACCGAACTGCGCAACCAGCTGATGCTGAACCTCGGCCGGCCCGAGGTGGAGGCCTGGGCCCAGGAGACCCTTGACCGCCTGGTCCGCGACAACGACGTCGACTGGCTCAAGTGGGACGCCAACCGGCCCATCACCGAGGCGGGCTGGGACGGCCACCCCGACCCCGACCGGCTCTGGATCGAGCACACCCGGGCCGTGCACCGGATCATGGACCGGCTCCGTGCCGCGCACCCTCGCCTGGGCATCGAGGCGTGCGCGGGCGGCGGCGGACGCGTCGACCTCGACATGCTGGCCCGCACCGACCAGGCCTGGACCTCCGACAACACGGATCCGGTCGACCGGATCGGCATCCAGCACGGCTTCTCCCAGCTTTTCCCCGCCCGAGCGATGGCCGCGTGGGTCACGGACAGCCCGAACCCCGCCACGGGCCGACGCACCCCGTTGCGGTTCCGCTTCCACGTCGCCATGGCGGGGGCGCTGGGGATCGGCGGGGACCTGACGTCCTGGTCCGACGGGGATCTGAAGGAGGCCGCCGGATTCGTCGCCGCGTACAAGCGCATCCGCCCGCTCGTCCAGCGGGGACACCAGTACCGCGTCGCCTTCGACGGCCCGGTCTCGGCGGTCCACTACGCGGCGCCGGACGACAGCGAGCACGCGATCCTCGTCTGGCGCCCCACGACGCGCTTCGGGCACGCGCCCGCTCCGGTCCGGCTGCCCGCGCTCGACCCCGGAGCCCGCTACCTGGACCCGGACCTGAACCAGGTGCACAGCGGCGCCGTCCTGGCGAGCCGGGGCATCGACCCCCGGCTCCCCGACGGCGACTACGCCAGCATCCTGATCCGGCTCCGCCGTATCGGCCCGTGAATCCCGACCTTCCTCCGCATCCCCGCTCAGCCCACCCACGACGTTTGGATCCGCCCATGGACACCGCACCGGACACTCCCCACGTCCTGGTGGTCGGCATCGACGGCGTACGCCTCGATCTGCTCCCCGAGCTCCACACCCCGCACCTCGACGCGATCGCCCGCGCGGGCTTCCTGGCACCGGTCGAGGTGGACTCCGCGACACCGACGATGTCCGGCCCGTGCTGGGCCACCATCGTCACCGGTGTCGGCGTCGCCAAGCACGGAGTGTGGGGCAATCGCCTGCACGGCAACCGCCTCGACGTCTTCCCCGACTTCACGACCCGGCTCGCCGCCGACCGCGGACTCCGCACCTTCGCCGTCGGGGGCTGGGCGCCCCTCTTCCTCGCCCAGGAGGGCGGCCCGCTCTTCGTCGCCCCCACCCGGCTCGGATACGTCGCTCCCCGCGAGGACACCCCCCAGGGGTGGGAGGAGGCGGACGGGCGGGTGACCACCGACGCGGAACACCTGATCGGCCTGGACGAGGACCTCCACGCCGGTTTCGTCTACCTGGGCGCGGTCGACGAGACCGCGCACTTCCTGGGCTGCGGTCCGGAGTACCGGGCGTCGATCGAGGCAGCGGACGCCCGCCTCGGCCGGCTCCTCGCCGCGGTACGCCGCCGCCCCGCGTACGCGGACGAGCAGTGGACGGTCATCGTGGTCACGGACCACGGCCATCGCGACGAAGGGGGCCACGGAGGCCGCAGCCCGCAGGAACGCACGGCCTGGATCGCCGCGTGCGGCCCCGGCCTGTCCGCCGACGCGGCCCCGCCGGTCCTCCACCACGCCGACGTGGCCGCCCAGGTGTACACCGCCCTCGGCATCACGCCCGATCCCCACTGGACCTTGGACGGCTCCCCTTTCGGAACATGAGAGGCCGGCCCGTCATCGGGGGTGTGCCGCTCGGACGGACCCGGCCCGGCCGACCTGCCCGCCCACCCCTTGTGACGATCGGCGCGCAGCTCACGCTCCCAGCGTGCCCCGGGACCCGCAGGTGGGCCAATCCTCCTGTGGTCCGGTGCGGTGCGGTGCGGGCCGGGGGCTCGGTCGGAAGAACGGATGCGTGCCCCATGCGAACAAGGTCCCTCCCTGTCACGCCAGTGGCCTCGGAGCGAGACGGCATAGCCGGCACCGCCCTTGAAGAAAGGGTCAGCGCACCCGGCCCCGGGACTTGAGCGGGGTGGCCGGGACCTCCGGCGCGTCCAGCCGGCCTCCGTCGTACCCCTTCACCTCGCCGAAGCGGTCGCCCGCCATCCAGTCCTCCCGCGCCTGGCGGATCTCGGCGTCCGAGCGGCCGACGAAGTTCCACCACATGACCAGCTCCTCGTCGAACGGCTCGCCGCCGAGGAGCATCAGGCCCGCGTCGGAGGCGGCGCGCAGCGGGAGTTCGGTGCGGCCGCAGCCGAGGTAGAGCATGGAGCCGGGCAGCACGGGGACGTCGTCGACGTGGGCCTCGCCGGACATGGCGAGGACCGCGTACTCGAAGTCGGGGTCGAGCGGGAGGCGGGTCTCGGTGCCGGCGGCGAGGGTGAGGTCGGCGCCGGTGATCGGGGTGTACGCGGTGCCCGGGGAGACCGCGCCGTCGAGTTCACCGAGGATGACCGTGGCGGTCAGGCCGGGGGCCGTGACCTTCGGGAGTTCGGCGTGGTGCTGGAAGTGCGGTGTGACGTGGCGGTGGGCGTCGGGAAGGGCGACCCAGAGCTGGGCTCCGTGCAGGAAGCGGGCGTGCGGGCGGGGGCTCTCCTCGGAGTGGGAGATCGCCCGGCCGGAGGTCATGAGGCCCAGCTCGCGCGGACGGATGGTCTGCAGGCTGCCGGTGGAGTCGCGGTGCAGCACCTCGCCCTCGTGCAGCCAGCTGACGGTCTGCAGACCCATGTGGGGGTGCGGCGGGACCTGCATGCCGGGCTCGTCGGCAATGTCGTCGGGGCCGTAGTGATCGACGAAGGCCCAGGCGCCGACCATGCGGCGGCCCAGGTTGGGGAGCAGTCGGCGGACCTCGGTGGATTCGCCGAGCTGGACGTGGCGGGGGCTGAGGAGTTCCCGTACCGGTTCGGCGACCACGAAGCCCCGGCCGCCGCAGACCTGGAGCGCGGCCTGGCGATCAAGATTGCTCATGGGCTCAACCTATTCCCGCCCGGGGCGGGGCACCGGGTGGACCGCACCGGAATCTTAGTGGAATGTTCAACCACATCCGCGTGTTGTTCGGGCCGACGGCGGGAGGACCGCCGGGGATGGAAAGGACGAGGCACAGTGAGCGACGAGACGTACTTCGAGTTCGGCACCGCGGCCGACCAGTGGGACCGCGCGCAGCTGTTCTTCGAGGCGAAGGAATACCTGACGGCCGTCCGCATCCTGCGCGGCCTGGTCGCCGAGCACCCCGAACTGACGGCCCAGCGCCTCCTGCTCGCCCGCGCCTACTACCACTCCGCCCAGCTGGGCCGCGCCGAGGAGGAGCTGCGCGTCATCCTTGAGCGCGACCCCGTCGAGCACTACGCCCGCCTGATGCTCGGCCGCACCCTGGAGCGGCAGGGCCGCAGCGACGAGGCCGCGCCGCATCTGCGGCTCGCCGCCGCCATGGCCGGTGAGCTGCCGGAGTGACACGGCACACCTCCGCGTGACCGCGAGGTGACATAGAGCGATTCCTGCCGGGTACCCGCACGGGGTATCCGGTAGGGTCGTCTCCGAAGGAGGTGGAAGCCGTGCATCCGGTACCTCGGAGGCGTGCGCGTACGCGAGCGGGCAGCGCCCTGGCGCATCTGCTGCTCGTCGGCGTGCTCGCACTCGGCGTGTTCGTGATGCACACGGTCGGCCACCCGAAGGACGCGATGCCCGGCGGCATGGCGGACGGTACGACGATGACCGCCGCCGTCCCCGCACCCGCCCCCGCCCACGACGGCACCGTCCTCGCCTCGGCGCATGGTGCCCCGCACGCGTCCCCCGCACACGATCCCGGTTCCCACTCGGGTTCCGGGATGGACATGACCACGCTGTGCGTGGCCGTCCTGGGCGCCTGGCTGCTGGCCGCGCTACTCCGGGCCGCCCTCGCCCGCCGGCATGGTCGCGGCACCGCGCCGCTCGCCCGGCTGCGGACCGTACGCGTCCCGCACGCCCCGCCGCCGCGGCCGCCCGACCTCGCCGTCCTGTCGGTTCTCCGTACCTAGGCCGTACCGCCTCGCGGGCGCTTCGCGCTGCCCGCGGACGCGCACGACCGATCCCGTACCGAGACCGACACACACGAGGTGTGACCCATGCGTGCTTTCACGACCTTCAAGAACCGCGCCGCCGCCCGCCGGCTCGCGCTGGCCGGTGGCGTCACCGCCGCCGCGCTGCTGCTCGCCGCCTGCGGCGGCGCCGACACGTCCGACGACGCCATGAGCGGCATGGACCACGGCGGCAAGACGTCCGCGGCCGCCTCCCCCGCCGGCGGCTTCAACGACGCGGACGTGATGTTCGCGCAGATGATGATCCCGCACCACGAGCAGGCCCTGGAGATGGCGAAGCTCGCCGACGGGCGGGCGGCGGACGCCGAGGTGAAGAAGCTCGTCGAGGACATCAAGAAGGCCCAGGACCCGGAGATCCAGAAGATGAAGTCCTGGCTCAAGACCTGGAACAAGCCGGAGGCGATGGCCGGCGGCGGCCACAGCATGGCCGGGATGATGTCCGAGCAGGACATGAAGGACCTGGCCGCGACCAAGGGCAAGGCCTTCGACCGCAAGTTCGCCGAGCTGATGATCGCCCACCACGAGGGTGCGGTGGACATGGCCAAGACGGAGCAGACGGGCGGCAGCGACGCCGAGGCCAAGAAGGTGGCCGACGACGTCGTGCGCACCCAGGCGGCCGAGATCGCCCAGCTGAAGAAGATCCTCGAGCGGCTCTGACCTGCTCCTCGGCCCGGCCCCGGCGGTCCCGTACGTCTCGTACGTCTCGTACGTCTCGTACGGGACCGCCGTTCCCTCGTACCTCTGGAACCACACCCCCATGAAGCGTCAGCGCACCCTTCCGGCCGTCTCGGCCCTCCTCGTTCTCTCCCTTTCTCTCGTTCTCACCTCCTGCGGCACCGCGACGGACACCGGCTCCGGTTCCCGTTCCGGTTCCGGTTCCGATGACGCGGCGAGCTCCGCCGACGGGCTGAGTCACATCCATGGCGTCGGCACCGCGGGCGGCGCCCTCTACGTGGCCACGCACAAGGGCGTGTACACGCCCGGCCCGGGCGGGCAGGCCCGGCTCGTCGGCGACCGGCAGGACGACTTCATGGGCTTCGCCGTGACCGCGCGGGGCACCTTCCTCGCCAGCGGTCACCCGGCGCCCGGCAGCGACGCCCCCGCCGATCTCGGTCTGATCGAGTCCACCGACCGGGGAGCCTCCTGGACCACCAAGTCCCTCGCCGGAAAGGTCGATTTCCACGCGCTCGACACCGCACGGAGCACGTCTCGTGGTGCGGAGGACGCGGCCCTCTTCGGCTACGACGCCACCCACGGCCTGCTGCGCGTGAGCCAGGACGGCGTCGCCTGGGAGGACCGGGCCGCCCTGCGCGCGCTCGACATCGCCGTCTCCCCCGGCGGCCCTTCCTCCACGGCCGACCGGGCCACCGTGCTCGCGACCACCGAACAGGGCGTGGTACGCAGCACGGACGGCGGCCGCACCTTCGGCGCGCCGCTGTCGCCGCAGGTCGTCGCGTACGTCTCCTGGGCCGCGCCGGACGCGTTGTTCGGCGTCGACCCGGCGGGCGTGCTGCTGCGCAGCGGTGACGCGGGGGCAACCTGGAGCCGGGTGTCGACCGTGCCGGGCGGGGCGCCGCAGGCGCTGACCGCCGTCGACGCCCGCCGGATCCTCGCGGCCACTCAGGACGGGGTGTACGAGTCGGCCGACGGCGGCGCCACGTTCACCCGGCGCATGACCGTGACGACGAGCGCCAACGGTCACTGACGGGGCGTGCCGGCACTGACAGGGCATGACGGGGAAGCGCATGGACTGTCGGCGCATCTTCGTCATCCGTCCGCCGGTGGGGGCTCCTACGGCTTCGGCTCCACCGGTGTGAACGGCCAGTCGGGGGCGTCGGGGTGACGGCTCGTCTGGTCGGCGTACCAGAGGATCTGTTCGGCGTGCAGCGCCGGGCGGGAGAACCGGGCGAGGGGCGGGTGTCGCGCGGCGACCTCCTGAGCCAGCAGCAGGGCCGCCGTCGCGTCCGCCGCGGGGTCGCCGGGGTGGTCGAGGGGGACGCCGTACCAGTCGGCGACGGCCCGCAGGGAGCGGCCGCCCGGCCTGTAGCGGTCGGCGTGCCGGTCCAGGACGAGGGGGTCGCAGATCGGGGCCACGCCGGTCGTGAGGCGCTCGGTGAGCGGGGCGAGACCATGGCGGACGAGTTCGGCGTGCAGGGTCGACAGGACGTGCGGGGCGAACCAGACGACGAGGAGCTCCCCGGCGGCCAGCGGGGCGGCGGCATGGTCGGCGAGATCGTCGAGCGCGGCCGGGGAAAGGGCGTCGGCGCCGGGGTCCGCCCGCCAGTCGCGGGCGGTGCCGTCGCTCCCGTACAGCGCCGCGGAGTGGATCCGGTCCACGGCCGGGCGGTTCCCGGTGGCCCCGATGTCCAGGGACAGCAGGGGCCGCCGGTGCCAGCCCGGGTGGTCGCCGCGCGGGGGCGGGCCGGGGGTGGGGGCGTGCGCGGGGTGGTACACCTCCCAGCTCTTCGGGCCGTGCCTCAGCAGCCCGGTGCCGGCCGGGACCGGGCCGCCGCAGCGGGCGCAGGTCGCGTCGTACGCGTTGGTCCGCTCCCCCGCCCGCTCCCCCGCCCCCTCACCGGCCCGTTCCGCCGCCCCTCCTTCCACCTGTTCCCCGGCCCGCTCCCCGGGGCTCACGGCCGGCCGGCCCCGTCCCGGTACGCCTCAAGGAGCCGCAGCCAGATCTCGCTCAGCGTCGGATAGGACGGGACGGCGTGCCAGAGCCGGGCGATCGGCACCTGGCCGACGACCGCGATGGTGGCCGCGTGGACGAGTTCGCCCGTACCGGGACCGACGAAGGTGACGCCGAGGAGGGTCTCGCTGTCCGGATCCACGATCATGCGCACGTGTCCCCGGTAGCCCTGGGCGTAGAGCCCGGCGCCGGCGACCGCCGTGAGGTCGAGGTCGACGGCCCGGACCTCGCGCCCGGCGGCTTCGGCCTCGGCCAGCGAGATCCCGACGGCGCCCGCCTCGGGGTCCGTGAACACCACCTGCGGTACGGCCGCGTGGTCGGCGGTCGCCGCGTACGGGCTCCACGGACCGGCGTCCCCGATCCCCGCCCCTGCTCCCTCCCCCGTTCCGTCCGCCGCGCGGGCGGCGATGGCGGCGCCCGCGATCCGCGCCTGGTACTTGCCCTGGTGGGTGAGCAGCGCGCGGTGGTTGACGTCTCCGACGGCGTAGAGCCAGTCGTGGCCGGTGACGCGCAGGCTGTCGTCCACGTCGAGCCAGCCGCCGGGCGCCAGGCCGACCGTCTCCAGGCCGATGTCCTCGGTACGCGGCCGGCGCCCGGTCGCGAACAGGACCTCGTCGCCCATGACCTGCTCGCCGTCGTCCAGGACGACCGTGACCGGTCCGCTGCTCCCGTCCCGTACGACGGCCGCGACGTTGACCCCGGTCCGGACGTCGGCGCCGCGTTCGATGAGAGCGGCGGCGACGTGCTCGCCGACGAAGGGTTCCATCCGGGGCAGCAGGCCCGCACCCCGGACCAGCACGGTCACCCGCGCGCCCAGCGCCTGCCAGGCGGTCGCCATCTCGGCCGCGACCACCCCGCCGCCGACCACGATCAGCCGGTCGGGCACCCGGCCGGAGCTGGTCGCCTCCCGGCTCGTCCAGGGCCGGGCGCCGTCCAGTCCGGGCAGGTCGGGCAGGGCGGCGCGGCTGCCGGTGCAGACCGCGACCGCGTGCCGGGCGGTCAGCACATGACGGTCGCCCTCGGTTCCCTGGACGGTGACGCGGCGCGGGCCGTCGAGGCGGCCGTGGCCGCGGTAGAGGTCGGCGCCGATGGACTTCACCCAGTCCGCCTGGCCGTCGTCCTGCCAGTCGCCGACGATCGCGTCGCGGTGGGCGAGGACCTCGTGGGCGTCGAGGGGGCCGGCGACCTGGCCGCGCAGCCCCGGCACCTGGAGCGCCTCGGAGCGGGCGATGGCCGGGCGGAGCAGCGCCTTGCTGGGCATGCAGGCCCAGTAGGAGCATTCGCCGCCGACCAGCTCGCTCTCCACGATGGCCGTGGTGAGCCCGGCGGCGCGGGCCCGGTCGGCCACGTTCTCGCCGACGGGTCCCGCGCCCAGGACCACCAGGTCGTACATCCGTTCGTTCATCTGTCCGTGTACGTCTGGTGCTTCGTGTGCTTCTCGTGCTTCATGTGCTCCGTGCGCTTCGGGTCCGCTGTGGTCCGCCACTCCAGTCATGGGGACAGTCTGCTGGGGACGAGGCGGAATAGAGACACCCGCTACGCCGTTGAGCGTGACGAGTCCCCCCGAGGGACGGTGGAGGACGGCGTACCCGACGCTGCACCAGGAAAGGCAGGAAGCATGAGCACGGTTGAGCTCACCAAGGACAACTTCGACGAGATCGTGAGTGACAACGATTTCGTTCTGATCGACTTCTGGGCTTCCTGGTGCGGTCCGTGCCGTCAGTTCGGTCCCGTGTTCGAGGCGGCCTCCGAGCGTCACCAGGATCTGGTCTTCGCCAAGGTGGACACCGAGGCGCAGCAGGAGCTGGCGGCGGCCTTCGAGATCCGCTCGATCCCGACTCTGATGATCGTCCGGGACAAGGTGGCGATCTTCGCGCAGCCCGGCGCGCTGCCGGAGGCCGCGCTGGAGGATGTCATCGGCCAGGCCCGCAAGCTGGACATGGACGAGGTCCGCAAGTCCGTCGCCGACCAGCAGGCCGGTGCCGCGCAGGAGAAGTAACCCGCGTGTGACGAAGGGCGGCCCGGGAGAACCGGGCCGCCTTTTTCGTACGCGTGGGAGCGGCCGGGGCGTACGCGGCCGGGCCGAAGGGCTCAGCCGAAGGGCACACCCGGCCGGAGCTCGGCCGGGGCTCGGCCGGGGCTCAGCGCTCCAGGACCAACGCGAGGCCCTGGCCGACGCCGATGCAGAGCGCGGCGAGGCCCGTACCCGAGCCGGCCGCCGCGAGCTGGTGGGCGACCGCGCCGGTGAGCCGGGCGCCCGAGGCGCCGAGCGGGTGGCCGATCGCGATGGCGCCACCGCGCGGGTTGACCCGGGCCGGGTCCAGCTCCGGCCACTCGGCCAGGCAGCCGAGGGCCTGGGCGGCGAACGCCTCGTTCAGCTCGAAGGTGGTCAGGTCGGCGAAGCCCCGCCCGGCCTTGTCCAGCGCGCGGCGCACCGCCTCCACCGGGCCGAGCCCGAAGAGCTGCGGCTCGACGCCGGTGACGGCGGAGGCCCGGATCCGGGCGAGGGGCTCGCGTCCGGTCTCGCGCAGTCCGGCCTCGTCGACCAGCAGCAGCGCCGCGGCGCCGTCGTTGAGCGGGGAGGCGTTGCCGGCGGTGACGGTGCCGTCGGGGCGGAAGGAGGGCTTGAGCTTGGCCAGGGCCTCCGGCGAGGTGGTGTCGCGGATGCACTCGTCGCGGACCAGGTCCACGCCCTCGTACGGGACGACCTCCCCGTCGTACAGCCCCTCGGCCCACGCCGCGGCGGCCTTGCGGTGGCTGGCGAGGGCGAAGGCGTCCTGCTCCTCGCGGCCGATGGCGTGCTTGTCGGCGACGAGTTCGGCGCCCTCGCCCAGGGGGACGGTCCACTCGGCGGGCATCCGCGGGTTGGTCATCCGCCAGCCGAGGGTCGTGGAGTGCAACTGCTGGTGACCGGCCGGAAAGGCCCGCTCCGGCTTCTGCAGCACCCACGGGGCGCGGGACATCGACTCGACGCCGCCGGCGATGGCCACCGAGGCGTCGCCGACGGCGATCGCGCGGGCCGCCTGGATCACCGCTTCCATGCCGGAGCCGCACAGGCGGTTGACGGTCACGCCGGGGACGGTCGTGGGCAGTCCGGCGAGCAGGACGGCCATCCGGGCCACGTCGCGGTTGTCCTCGCCGGCGCCGTTGGCGTCGCCGAAGTAGACGTCGTCGACGAGGGCCGGGTCGAGGGCGGGCGTACGCCGGACGAGGGAGCGGACGACATGGGCGGCCAGATCGTCGGGGCGGACCGAGGAGAGCGCGCCGCCGAACTTGCCGATCGGGGTACGGACGGCGTCGACGATGTAGACGTCGCGGATGCTCATCGGTTCTCTCCCAGGCCTTCGTCCGGACGGCCGGGCGGACGAGCCGGACCGGCCGGACGGGGCGGGCGTGTCCCGATCCACGGCCGCCGTCGCGCCGTACGATCTTCGTCCCCGTCGCGCCCGAGTCTCCCGCCCGACCGTTCGTTCTGTCAACGGCCCGGCCGGCCGGCCCTCCCCGGCTCCAGCTCCCTGACCAGCGCCGTCAGGCCGTAGTCCAGCTCCCGTCCGTCCACGAGCAGCGCCTCCACGGTGCGCGTGCCGGGGTCGATGTCGGCGACCAGGCCATGGCCCTCGTAGATCGGGTAGCCGGACTCGCCGGTGTGTCCGGTGGCCTCGACGACCGCCGTACGGACGGCGCTGTTCTCCACGGAGGCGCCGCCGCGGTCCTCGACGTGCTCGGGCACCAGCAGGATCTCGAACCGCAGAGGGTGCGCGCTCCGGGGGTGCGGGCGCTTGGCGTGAGTGCTCATGGGACCGACGCTAAGCCGGTCGGGCGGTCGCCGCCCGGCTCGACTCGCGGGGCCGTGCCGCGCACCGGGGAGCGGGACCGCCCAGGCCCCGCCCCCGGATCGCGCCCCACACCCTTCCGTGCCGCTCCCCCGCCCGCCCCTCTTCCCGGCACTCCCCCGACCATCCCGTTCCGGAGCGCCGCATCCCGGTCCGTACCCTCCGGCGCCTGCCGTACGGTGGGCACATGGGCGACGCTTCGATGGTGGGAATGCTCGGCCGGGTCACCGGCACTGTCGGCCCCGGCCTCGTCGGCGAGGTGATGGTCCGGATCCGGGGCGGCGCCGAGCACTTCCTCGCGTATCCGGCCGCGGGCGACGGCCGGATCGAGGTCGGGACGGTCGTCGTGGTCGTGGAACATCTCCCTCCGCGCACGGTCTATGTCACAGCCGCGTACGACAGTTGACCGATCCATTGAGCGCGGGGCGCGGCAAGAGCAGACTCCCCCTCACCGGAACCGCACGGCTCCGGTGAAGGGGGACCTTGCCCATGAGCCTCGGGATTCTGGCGGGCGCCATCGGTGGCGCCGTCGTCGTTCTGATCGCTCTGTTCAAACTGATGTGGCGCGTCGCCGAGCCCAACGAGGCGCTGATCATCTCCGGTTCGAACCACAAGACGGAGGGCCTCGGCGACGGCATGGGGTTCCGGATCGTCACCGGACGGGGCACGCTCGTCACGCCCGGCGTCCAGGCGGTGCGGAAACTGTCGCTCGACCTCAACGAGACCCAGCTGTCGGTGGAATGCGTCACGCACCAGGGCATCCCGCTGAAGGTGCGGGGCGTCGTGATCTTCAAGGTGGGTGACGACTACGTGTCGATCGCCAACGCCGCCCGCCGTTTCCTCGACCAGCAGAAGCTGATGTCGGAGCGGGTGCACATCGTCTTCGCCGGTCATCTCCGCGCCATCGTCGGCGGGTTGACGGTCGAGGACATGATCCGGGATCGGGAGAAGCTGACCGGGCAGGCCCGTTCGGCCTGTGGCACGGAGATGGAGAAACTGGGCCTGATCGTGGACTCGTTGCAGATCCACGAGATCGAGGACCCGACCGGGTACATCACGAACCTGGCCGCGCCGCACGCGGCGGCCGTCCAGCGTGACGCCCGGATCGCACAGGCGGAGGCCAACCAGCGGGCGACCGAGGCCGAACAGCAGGCCGCGGCACGGATGTCGGAGGCGACCCGCGACAGCGAGATCCTCCAGGCCGGCTACCAGGCCGAACGCGACCGGGCCGGGGCGAAGGCCCGGCAGGCCGGTCCGCTGGCCGACGCCGCGGCACGCCAGGAGGTCGTGGTCGAGGAGACCCGGATCGCCGAACTGGAGGCCCACCGCAAGGAACAGCAGCTCCAGGCGTCGGTCCGCAAGCCGGCCGACGCCAAGGCGTACGAGAAGCGGACGCTGGCGGCCGCCGAACGCGACGCGCGCATCCTGGGCGCCGAGGCCGAGGCGAAGAAGACCGAACTGGCCAGCGCGGCGATGGCGACGGCCACCCGGGTGACCGGTGAGGCCGAGGCGGCCGCGGCGCATGCCAAGGGCCTCGCGGTCGCCGAGGCGACCCGGGCGAAGGGTCTGGCCGAAGCCGAGGCGATCAAGGCCCGGGCGGCGGCCCTCGCGGAGAACCAGGAGGCCGTGGTCGCCCAGCAACTCGCCGAGAAATGGCCGGAGATCGTGGAGGCGGGCGCGTCGGCGTTCGGCAACGTCGATCAGATGGTGCTGCTCAACGGCGCGGACGGGATGGCGGAGACGTTCGCCAAGGCGCTCACGATGGGCGGTACGGGGCTCGGTCTGGCCCGGCAGCTCCTCGCGAACCTGAGCCCGGGCGCACGGCCGGACGGCATGACGCCGGACACCGCGAAACCTGCGGCCGCCCCGGCGACGGGGATCAGAGAGGAGATCACGGTCGGGGACGACGTCTCCTGACCCGAGGGCGCGGGGTGCGGGCGCCGGTGCGTCGTCGCCGTCACACCCGCACCCGCGCTCGCCCGGTAGGACCGGTCAATCGGGCTCCGGCCCGGGCCGGCCGCTCGGTACGAGGGCGGGAGGCCGTGCGGTCCTCGCTCCGGCTCCCGCCCTCGTACCGCCCCTGGCTCACTTCTCCGTGCCCACCGTGTACTTGATGTCAGGCCGGTTGGTCGTCGCCCCGTCGAGCTTGAGCGCGCGCGCCAGGCGTACCCGGTCCTGATCGTTGACCACCCAGCCGACGACCCGCATCTTCGCCTTGTGCGCCTGCTCGACCGTCTCGAGCGTGAGCCGTTCGATGTTGAGCACCAGCTCGGTCGCGCCCACGGCCTGCGCGCGCTTCACCACGTCCGCCTGGTCCTTGTCGGCGACGAGCGCGGTCCGCACCCCCGGCACCAGGGCACGAACCTCCGCCAGGGCCTCGTCGTGGAAGGAGCTCACCTCGACGCGCCCGGTCAGATGACGTGCGTTCAGCACCTTCGCCAGGGCCCGGGCCGCGCGGACGTCCTTGATCTCGGCCTGGATCGGCGTCTTGACGACGTCCACGACCTCCTCGAAGACGGACACCCGCTCGCCCTCGCCGGCGTCGAGCTCGCGCAGCTCCGCGATGGTCTTCCCGGAGACCGGACCGGTGCCGTCCGTCGTGCGGTCGACGGTGGCGTCGTGCATGACGACGAGCGCGCCGTCCTTGCTGAGATGGAGGTCGAGCTCGATGAGGTCCAGACCCGCCTTCTCCGCCTCCTTGAAGGAACGCAGGGTGTTCTCGGGTGCGGTGTCCATGACCCCGCGGTGTCCGACGGTGAACGGAGTCGGGAGCTTCGGCCCGTCCGTACCGTCCTGAATGGCCGGAACCGCCGATGCAGCGGCGCCCGGGCCGGTACCCGCGTCGGCGGACGGCTCGGACGCACCGCACCCGGTGAGCCCGGTCGCCAGGACCACGGCCAGCACGGTGGCCGCGGCCCCGGCAGCGGAACCATGGATTCGCATATCCCCCCAGGGATGTTCGTGTCGTCGGCCGCCATTATCGCGTCGCCGCCACGGCCCATCGACCACCTCTCGCCCCGCCTCTCGCCCCCTCTCCCTGATGCCCCTACGGCACCCCGACACCACCGTGGGACACCATGAGTTGACGGTTCGTCAAGGACGGGACCGGCCGCCTCACCGCGCGGTCGCGGACGTATCCACCGGAACGACACACGTCCGTATCGGCGAGACGGAACAGGGTAAACCCGCGATATCCCCGCACATGACCGAACCATCGAGGAATCGAGATCAATCCGCCAGCGAGACCGAAAAACTCCACCGGAACAGACATTCACCGGAAGCATTCAAACCGATTCACCGCGTGATACACGTCACGAAACGCACTCAGGGGTTGTCGGGATTCTGCCCGATTTCTGAATTGGACGCGCCGGCGGAGCCCCGGCTTCAATAAGGGAATTGAACCGCAGGGGGGCGACGACGCATTTCTCTTACCCATAGTCGAACTCCGAGGCCGCGCCGAAGCCGCACCGCCCGAGGGCCGTTGTCCCGTGCGCCGCGGTCCTCCCCCGGTGCACTCGTTCTCGGTCTCGGCCGCGACGGCGCGGGCGGACTTCCGGCACGCGGGACGTCCGGGGTACGGAGCTCGACTCGGCGTACGAGAAGACGGGCCACGGTCCGCCGGCTGCCGGGGGCGCGTCCTGACCGCGATCAGGACGGTGCCGGCAGGCGCGTCGCGGCTCGCCCCGGTGGTGCGACACGGCGCCGCCGTGTCCCGCCACCCCACCGGGCCTGGGTCGGGAAGACACGAGCGGAAGAGAAGGGGGTCGTGATGCCACAGCAGTCACGACAGGGGTTCAGCAGGCGTCAGATGCTGGCCATTTTCACCGGGGTGGCGGCCGGCTGCGCGCTGCCCCTCGGCGCGATCGGGTCCGGCACGGCGTACGCGGCGGGCGAGCCGGGCGGCGCGGAGCTGCCCGAGGGGTCCAACCTTCCGGACACCGACCGCGGCAAGGTGGTCTGGGCCTACAGATCGGGCGGCCGGGCCGTCCGCGCCGCGGCGGCCGCGGCACTGGTGGGCAGCGCGGCGGACGTGACGACGTTCCTCGGGCAGACGCTGCCCGTGGCCCGGGCCGAGGACAGCCGGTTCACGCTCGCCAAGTCCCTGGTCACGGCGGGCAAGGCGACGCGTGACGGCATCGGCGGGGCGTTGTCCGGCGGGGACGCGGCGGTCCAGTCCTTCCTGAACGGCGGTTTCCAGGACGCGGTGCGGGAGGATCTCCGGGTGGCCGTGTCCACGGTCATGGCCAACGGCGAGCGGGGCGTGCAGCGTGCGGGATCGACCGCGCTGGACGCCGAGTCGACCTTCGCGTTGCGTGCCTTCCTCAGCGGCGGTCGGTTCACCGCCCAGGCGGAGGACGAGCGCGTCGAGGTGACGAACATCCTCGTGACGGCGTCTCCGCAGGTGTACACGTACGCGCAGCGGGCCCTGGACGACGGGTCGGCGCGGGCGGTCAGCTGGTTCCTGGAGACGGGTCAGTTCATCGCCCGGGCGCGTGACGAGGAAACCGCGACGATCGAGCAGCTGGTCAAGGTCGTGGAGGCGAAGGGCCGCCGCGCCGGCCGGAAGACCGACGAGGCCGTCGAGCTGTCCGCCCAGGCGGTCGAGGCGGCCGAGAAGGCGAAGGCCGCGGCGCTGGAGGCCAAGGCCGAGGCCCAGGCCGCCCAGCAGGATGTCGCGCGCTCGGCCAAGGCGGCGGGCAAGGCCGCGCAGGCCGCGAAGGGCGCGGCCGCCGCGGCGTCGACCGCGGTGGCGGCCTCGCGGACCGCGCAGGCCGCCGCGCAGCGTTCGGTCGCGGCGGCGAACGCGGCGGCAGCCGCTGCCGCGTCCGCCGGGCGCGCCGCGGCGGGTGCCTACCGGGCGGCGATCGCCGCGTCCAAGGACGCGTCGATGGCGAGCGCGGCCAGGGCGGCGGCGACCGTCGCGCGCACGGTGGTCGGCTTCGTCCGCTCGGTCGCGCTGAAGGCCGACCTCGCGGCCCTGGCCGCCGACGCCGCGGACCGCGCGGGCGCGGCCGCCGCCAGTTCCGCGGTCAACGCCGCCGCCGCCGCGCGTGCCTCGGCCGACGCCGCCGTCGCCGCCGGAACCGCGCGCTCCGAGGCCGCCGTGGCGCTCGTCTCGGGGTGTACGGCCGCGGTCGACCCGGACGCGTTGCCCGGCACGTACCGCGACGCCGGGACCGGCGGTGAGGTCGTGCTCGGCTCCGACGGGGCGTTCTCCGCCACCGACGTGTCGACGGACGGCTCCTCCGACCGTGACGACTTCAGTGGCCGGTGGGAGTTCGTCGACAGCAAGGCGTCCGACGACTTCGTCTATCTGTTCGTCGACGACCCCGCACCCGGGGAGGTCGCCGGTCTCCAGCTCTACCCGAACGGCCCGGGCACGGTGGAGTTCCGTGTCCCGGACGAACCGCCGGCCCTGGTGCTCACCAAGGTGGAGACACCGTAGGCGCATCACGTCCGACGGCGGTGGCCGGTGTCGCGGAACGGACGTTCCGGGGCACCGGCCACCGCTATTCCGTCGTTTGGCGGGAAAATCCGGCCATGCCCGCCGGAAAGGAATTTCGCCGCGGACATTCCCGATTTGCGACGTGATGGAATCGGATGCTCTGGATCATGCAGGTCCGGCCTGCCAATGAAATCCCTACAATATTTTCGCGTGTGACGCACATCATGGAAGGTGCTCGCGGGTTGCCCGTCTTCTGTCCCTTTCTACGGTGGACGCGCTCGCGAAGTCCCGGTTCGATAAGGGCCCTGTACGCAAGGGGCGGCGATGAATTCCTGTGGTCGGCCCCTGCCTGATGTCGACTTCGAGGACTTTGATGAAGCCACGCAACGCAGTGACCCGCATTCTGGCCACCGCGACCGCCGCCGGCGCCTTGGCCTGGGCCGTGATGGCCGGGGGCAGGCGTCCGGCGCGGCTGTCGCGACCGTCGCCGACGAGGCGCCCGGGTACGCGGTCGAGGACTTCGCCTACCCGGGTGCCGACAAGGTCCTGGCCGAGCGGGGCATCGTCCTCAAGCGCGGCGACGGCCACATCGTGCTCGCCGACTGCACGCCTGACGGCAACCTCCTGCGCTTCCTCGCCCGCGACCAGGCACAGGACGTGTGCTTCAAGGTCACCGGCACGGAGGGCTACCTGAGCCTGGAACTCACGTCGGTGCACGGGGTGAAGACCAACGACTACAGCAACACCCACCTCGAGATGACCGCCTCGACCGACCACGTCGAGTACGACGTCCCCGCGGGCACCTGGAAGGGGATCGGCGAGTCCGTCGACGGCCGCGACCACACGCTCATCGAGATCCGGACCACCAAGTAGCCCGCTCCGTCGCGTGACCGCGCCCTCACGGGCCGGCGCCCGAGGCGAGGCGTCCCCGTCACCGGAGCCGAGCTCCGCGCCGGGATGCCCTCCGGGCCGCCCCCGTACGGCACGTCGCGCGCCCTCTTTCTCGGCATCGTGCCCGGGCACCACCGCCGGCACGGTCCGACGCCATGTCACGACCCCTTCTCACAGGAAGCCCTCCATGCCTCACAGCAGAACCCTGCGTGTGTCCGCGCTGGCGGCCGTGCTTCTCGCCGGTCCCGTCGCGCTGGGCACCACGCCCGCCCAGGCCGTCACCGGCACCCCCGTCACCGACACGGCCTACGGCTTCACCGCCCGCGTCGAGTTCGGCGACAACGACGACACCCGCCGTGCCTGTTCGGGTGTCCTTGTCGACACGGAATGGATCCTCACCGCCGCGAGCTGCTTCGCCGACAACCCGGCCGCGAGCCTGAACGTCCCCGCGGGCGCGCCGAAGCAGAAGACGACGGCCGTCATCGGCCGCACGGATCTGACCGGCACCCAGGGCGCCGACCGCCGGATCGTGGAACTGGTCCCGCGCACCGACCGCGACGTGGTCCTCGCCCGGCTCAACCGTCCCGTCACCAATGTCACCCCGGTGGCGCTGGCCACCTCCCCGGCCGCCGCGGGCGAGCAGCTCACCTTCGCCGGCTACGGCCGGACGAAGACCGAGTGGGCGCCGCTCAAGCTGCACACCGGCGCGTACACCGTCGACGCGGCCGCCGGCACGGCGGCGAACGTCACCGGCAAGGACGGCGCGGCGGCCTGCGCGGGCGACTCGGGCGGCCCGGTCGTCCGCGGCACCGGCGCCTCCGCCACCCTCGCCGGGCTCACCAGCCAGTCCTGGCAGGGCGGTTGCTTCGGCACCGACGCGGCCGAGACCCGTACCGGCGCCGTCGTCTCCCGCGTCGACGACCTCGCCTCCTGGGTGAGCTCCAAGGCCGGCGCCACCCGGATCACCGACTTCAACGGCGACGGCGTCGAGGACCTCGCGATCTCCGACCCGAAGGCCGCCGTCGGCGGCGACGACGGTGCCGGCGTGGTCCGGATCGTCTACGGCGGGGGCAAGGGCACCGCCCAGATCGACCAGGACCTCGAATGGGTGTCGGGCGGCTCCGAGCCGGGCGACTGGTTCGGCGAGTCCCTCGCCACCGTCGACTACAACGAGGACGGCTACACCGACCTGGTCGTCGGCGCCCCCTCCGAGGACATCGACACCACCGCCGACGCCGGCATGGTCGACGTCCTCTACGGCGCCGCGAACGGTCTGGGCACCGGCACGCTGAAGGACACCCACTTCGAGCAGGGCACCGGCAACGGCTCCCTGGCCAACTCCGCCTCCGAGGCGGGCGACCGCATGGGCCACTCCCTCGCGGCCGGCACCACCGCCGCGGGCGAGCCGTTCCTGCTGATCGGCGACCCGGGCGAGGCCCTCGGCACCGTACAGAAGGCGGGCGCCGCGTTCTACGTCCGAGGCGGCACCAACGTCATAATCCACCAGGACAAGACGAACGTCCCGGGCGCGGTGGAGGCCAACGACCGCTTCGGCACCACCGTCGCGGCGGACTCGAACCACATCGCCATCGGTGCGCCGAACGAGGCCATCGGCACCCTCGCCGACTCCGGCAACCTGGCCGTCTTCAACCACGGCGGCAGCAACGGCGTGCCCACCCCGCTGTTCGGCATGGACCAGGACGCGGACACCGTCTCCGGTGCGGCCGAGGCGGGCGACCAGTTCGCCGGCTCCCTCGCCCTCGTCGACTACCGCCCGTCGGGCGCCGCGGCGGCCACGGACTCGATCCTCGCGGTCGGCTCCCCCGGTGAGGCCCTCGACGTCAACGGCGTGAAGAAGACCGAGGCCGGCCGGGTGATCCTGTTCCGCGTGACCGCCGCCGGTACGTACAGCGAGATGGGCGTCCTGTGGCAGGGCACCGCCGAGGACACCGTCTCCGGCACCGCCGAGGCCGGCGACCGCTTCGGCGAGAAGATCAGCGCGATCAACGCCGCGCCGCGTGCCGTCGGCACCGCCGCGACCATGAGGATCGCGGTCGGCGTCCCGGGCGAGGCCATCGGCACGACCGCCAACGCGGGCGCGGTCGAGACGTTCTCGCTGCTCGGCGCGGCCGGTGACAACGACGTCTGGATCGAGGCCGGCAACCCGGCCGGTCTGCCCGGCACCGCCGGCGCCGGCCAGTACGTCGGGCGGAGCATCAACTTCACCGGCGGCAACCTGTACATCGGCATGCCGTACGGCCCGTCGCTCGGCGCCGTCCACGCCCTGCCGTGGGCGAACGTCACCGGCGGCACCAAGGCCCCGGTGACCACCTACCAGCCCGGCGCCGGCGGTCTTCCGTCGGTCGGCGGACGCTTCGGCTACGTGGCCAAGTAGGCGTCCCGCCGCGGAGGCCCCGGGGACCACCGCGAGATCCCCGGGGCCTCTCCCTGTGCGCGTACGTATGCCGGTCCGGGCGCCCGGAGGAGAGCCGTCGCCGGAGAATCAGTCACCGGAAAGCCGGTCGCCGGAGGGTCAGTTGTGGCCGAACTTCCGTTCCTTGCGGTGGGCCGGCACCTCCATGACGGGGCGCGGTTCCTCGGCCGCCCGCGTGGCCTCCCTGGTCTCCCGTTCGTTGCCGGTGGGGGCCGCCCGGTGTTCGTGTCCACCGGTACGGGCGCCCTTGTTGACCCTGGTCTGCTTCTTTCCCACGATCGTGCCTCCCGTGGTCGTCACGTCTCCTTCCAGGCTGGCACGGAGGCACAAAGGCCGCATGTCAGGCGGATCGACGCCCGGACCGGTGGCACGGATGGGTGGTACGGGCCGGTGGTACGGACCCGGCGGCGCGGCCCCGGCCCGGACGCGGCCGTCACCTCACCGGTCCAGTGGTCACGCGCGGCCGTCACCGGCTCCCTCGAACGCCTGCCGGAAGGCCTCGAAGGTCGTGCGCTCGCGGGTGCGGTCCAGGATCCCGAAGACGATCTCGTCGAAGTGGCGCGCGAACGGGCCAGAGCCGGTGAGCAGGCCCCGGAAGGCGTGCGCGACATCGGCGGGGTCGTTGCCGAAGACGCCACAGCCCCAGGCGCCCAGGACCAGACGGCGGTAGCCGTGGGCGGCGGCGGTCTCCAGGACGCGTGCGGCGCGGCCGGCGAGGGCCGCCGGGACACGGCCGGCCTGTTCGGGCGTACGGCGGCGGATCACGCCCGCGTTGGGCGCCGGCGAGGTGAGGAAGCCGACCGTGAAGGGCTCGGCGAGCAGGGTGCCGCGGTCGTCGCGGAAGACGGGGACGCCGGGCGAGAGGATGACCCGGTCGGTGTAGAAGGCGTCCCGTTCGGCGCGGTGGTGGTCGTAGTAAGCGGGGGCGCGCAGCAGGGTCGTGTACAGGGCGGAACAGCGGCAGAGGGCTTCTTCCTGGGCCTGGGCTCCGTTCAGGTAGCCGCCGCCGGGGTTGCGGGCCGAGGCGAAGTTGAGGACGGCGACCGGCGCGGCGGGGTCGGCTTCGGTGAGCCGGCGGGCGGCGGCGAGGCTGCTCTCCCCGGTCACCTGGAGGACGGTCGTCCGGTCCGTTCCCGGGGTGACGGCGACCGGTTCGGGCCCGTACAGCCGGGTCCCGGCGAGGGCCTCCGCCAGCGGCCCGGCGAGGTCGACCGTCCGGCCGTCGGGCGCCGTGTAGCGGCCCGCCGCCACGATCTCCTCGGTCTCGCGGGCGAGGTTGCGTAGTCGTGCGCTCATGCCCCGGAAGCATGATCGATCCGGGCGCACAGGGGCAAAGTGTTTTCCCGCGCACGCCTCGAATGCGCTCTTGCAGGCCCGCCGGTCGTGGCTTTAGGTGGAATCAGCGCTTTCCCAGGAGGTGGAGCGATGACGACACCGTCGTCGTGCGGCGTACCTCGGGGCGGTCCTCCCCTGACCGAGGACGACGCCGAGGATCTGCTGCGATGTATCTGTTTCAAGACGGGGCCGCCGCGCACCGTGGGGCGGAGCTGGAATGGCTCGTCCACGATCTGCGTGACCCCCGTCTTCCCGTCCCGCCGGGCCGGCTGGCCGCGGCGATCGACACCGTCCGGGCCGTACCGCTGACGGCCGCCCTCACCTTCGAACCAGGCGGACAGCTGGAGCTGAGCTCGCTGCCCGCCGCCTCCCTCATGGAGTGCCTGGACTCGCTCGCCGCGGACCTGCGCGCGGTGCGGGAGGCCCTCGCCCCGCTCTGTCTCGGCCTCGGCGGTTACGGGGTCGACCCCTGGCACGCGCCGCGGGCGCGGGTGCTGCGCGAGCCGCGGTACGACGCCATGGAGCAGGTCTTCAACCGCACCGGCCCGTCCGGGCGGGCGATGATGTGCGAGACGGCGTCCGTGCAGGTCTGTCTCGACGCCGGCGTCGACGGGCCGGGGCCGCTGGACTTCCGGCGGCGCTGGCGGCTCGCCCATCTGCTGGGCGCGGTGCTCGTGGCGGTGTTCGCCAACTCGCCTGTGCACGGCGGCCGGCGGACCGGCTGGCGGTCGACCCGGCAGTCGCTGTGGACCGACCTCGATCCGGCGCGGGCGCTGGCCCCGCCGGCCGACGGGGATCCGCGCGCCGAGTGGGCCTCGCATGTCCTGGACGCCCCGGTGCTGTGCGTACGACCCAAGGACGACGGGCCGTGGACGGTGCCGGAGGGGCTGACCTTCCGGGACTGGCTGCGCACCGGCCGGCCGCGCCGGGCCGACGCCGAGGACCTGCGCTACCACCTGACGACCCTCTTCCCGCCGGTACGGCCGCGCGGGCATCTGGAGCTGCGGATGATCGACGCACAACCCGGCCGGGACGGCTGGATGATCCCGGTGGCGGTGGCCACCGCGCTCTTCGACGATCCGGTCGCCGCCGAGGCGGCCGAACGGGCGGTCCGGCCGCTCGCGGCCCTCGCCGGCCCGGACCCGGCGCCGCGCAATCCGCTGTGGCGGGCGGCCGCACGGGACGGGCTCGCGCATCCGGCGCTGCGGGCCGCCGCGCTCGACGTCTTCGGCTCCGCCCTGGACGCGCTGCCCCGGGTCGGGGCGTCGGCCGCGGTGACCGGCGCGGTCGCCGCGTTCCACGAACGGTACGTGGCCCGCGGGGTGTGTCCGGCCGACGAGTCGCTGGAGGTGGCGTCATGACCGCACCGGCCGGTCAGGAGAACGGCCAGGGTGTGCGGGACTCCTCGGTGGCCTCCACGAGGGCCTCCTCGGGGGCCTCCTCGCGGGACCAGGCGCGTCCTCGGGATCCGAAGCAGCGCGCGCTGGCGGCGCTGACCGCCGCGCGCGAGCGCACCGCGCTGCTCACCTCGTGCGTCGACGACGGCGAACTCACCGCTCAGCACTCGCCGTTGATGTCTCCGCTCGTCTGGGACCTGGCTCATATCGGCAACCAGGAGGAACAGTGGCTGTGGCGGGCCGTCGGCGGGCGGGAGGCCCTGCGGCCCGAGATCGACCCGCTGTACGACGCCTTCCAGCACCCGCGCGCCATCCGCCCGTCGCTGCCGCTGCTCACGCCCGCCGAGGCGCGGGCGTACGCGGCGGACGTACGGGGCCGGATCGTGGACATGCTCGACGGCGCCCGCCTGGAGGGCTCCGGGCCGCTGGTGGAGGCGGCGTTCGCGTTCGGCATGATCGCCCAGCACGAACAGCAGCACGACGAAACGATGTTGATCACCCATCAGCTGCGTGAAGGGCCGGTCGCGCTGACCGCGCCACCCCCGCCCGTGACGTCGGGAAGCGGGCCCCGCAGCATGAAGTCCTGGTGCCCGGCGGTCCGTTCCGGATGGGCACCTCGGACGAACCGTGGGCGCTGGACAACGAACGCCCCGCGCACATCCGGATGGTGGCGCCGTTCCTCATCGACACCGTGCCGGTCACCAACGGCGCCTATCTGTCGTTCATGGCCGACGGCGGCTATCACGACGAGCGGTGGTGGCGGCCCGAGGGCTGGGCGCAGATCCGCCGGCACGGCATCGAGGCACCGCTGTTCTGGCGGCGCGACTCCGGCGACCGGTGGCTGCGCCGCCGGTTCGGGGCGACCGGGCCGGTCGCCGAGGACGAGCCGGTCCTGCACGTGAGCTGGTACGAGGCGGACGCGTACGCGCGCTGGGCGGGGCGGCGGCTGCCGACCGAGGCCGAGTGGGAGAAGGCCGCCCGGTACGACCCGGCGACCGGCCGGTCGCGGCGCTTCCCGTGGGGGGACGCCGACCCCGGACCCGAGCACGCCAACCTGGCCCAGCGGCATCTGGGCCCGGCACCGGCCGGCAGCTACCCTCAGGGCGCCTCGCCGCTCGGGGTACGCCAGTTGATCGGCGACGTCTGGGAGTGGACGGCCAGCGACTTCCTCGGATACCCGGGCTTCAAGGCCTTCCCGTACAAGGAGTATTCGGAGGTCTTCTTCGGGCCGGACCACAAGGTGCTGCGCGGCGGTTCCTTCGCCGTCGACCCGGTGGCCTGCCGGGGAACCTTCCGCAACTGGGACCTGCCGGTACGCCGGCAGATCTTCGCCGGATTCCGCACCGCCCGCGACGCGGAGCCCGCCTGATGTGCCGTCATCTCGCCTTCGTCGGCGAGCCGTTGACCATCGGCGAGCTGCTGCGGGACCCTCCGCACGCGCTGGAACGCCAGTCCTGGGAGCCGCGCACCCAGGCGAGCGGCACCGTCAACGCGGACGGCTTCGGTGTCGGCTGGTACGCGCCCGGCGACCCGGTGCCGGCCCGCTACCGGCGGTCCGGTCCCGTCTGGGGCGACCTCGGGTTCGCCGATCTGGCCCGGGTGATACGGACCGGGGCACTGCTCGCGGCGGTCCGCGGGGCCACACTGCCCGGCGCGGACGGGGAGGCCGCGGCGGCACCGTTCACCGCCGGCCACTGGCTGTTCAGCCACAACGGGGTCATACCCGGCTGGCCCGGGGTGCTCGACCCGGTCGCGGCGACCCTGCCGTCGACGGAACTCCTCGCCCTGGAGGCCCGTACCGACTCGGCGATCGTCTGGGCGCTGGCGCTGCGCCGGCTGCGGGCCGGCGAGGCCCCGGGGCCGGCGCTCGCCGCCACCGTACGGGAGGTGGCCGAGGCAGCGCCCGGCGCCCGGCTCAATCTGCTGCTGACCGACGGCATCACGATCGCGGCGACCGCCTGGGGGGATTCGCTCTCGTATCTGACCGGGCCCGGCCGCACGGTCGTGGCCTCCGAACCCTACGACGACGATCCGCGCTGGACGGCCGTACCGGACCGCACGGTCCTCACCGCGTCCCGCGACGGCGTCGTCCTCAGCCCCCTCGAGGAGCCCGTCCCGTGAGCCCGTTCCAGCTGACCCGCACCCTCGCCGAGAACGCCGCGGGCGCCGCGCTGCGCGCCGACGTACGGCACGGTCTGACCCGCACCCCGAAGGAACTGCCGCCGAAGTGGTTCTACGACGCGCGCGGCAGCGAACTGTTCGAGGAGATCACCCGGCTGCCCGAGTACTACCCGACCCGCGCCGAACGGGAGATCATCGTGGCCCGCGCGTCGCAGGTCGCGGCGGCGACCGGGGCGCGGACCCTGGTGGAACTGGGCTCCGGCTCCTCGGAGAAGACCCGCCATCTCATCGACGCGCTGCTGCCGGACCTGGCCGCCTACGTGCCGGTGGACGTGAGCCAGTCGGCGCTGGAGGGAGCCGGCCGGGCCCTGCTCGCGGAGCGGCCCGGACTCCTCGTGCACGCCCTGGTCGCGGACTTCACGGGCGGGCTCACGCTGCCGGACACGCCCGGGCCGCGGCTCGTGGCGTTCCTCGGCGGCACGATCGGCAATCTGCCGCCCGCGGAACGGCGGGAGTTCCTGCGCGCGATCCGCGGGATGCTGGCCCCGGGCGACGCGCTGCTGCTCGGCACCGACCTGGTGAAGGACGAGGCCACGCTGGTCGCCGCGTACGACGACGCGGCCGGGGTGACCGCCGCGTTCAACAAGAACGTCCTCGCCGTCATCGACCGGGAGCTGGGGGCGGACGCCCACCCGGAGGACTTCGATCACGTGGCGCTGTGGGACCGGGAGCACGAGTGGATCGAGATGCGGCTGCGGGCACGCCATCCGCTGACCGTGAAGATCCCGGAACTGAATCTGGTGGTGCCGTTCGGGGCCGGTGAGGAGCTGCGGACGGAGATCTCGGCGAAGTTCCGTCAGGACGGCGTCCGCGCGGAGCTGGCGGCCGCCGGGCTGAGGCTCGCACACTGGTGGACGGACGAGGCGGGGAGGTTCGCGCTGTCGCTGGCCACGGCGGACTGAGCGGGTACGGGTGAGCGGGCCGGGCCGTCGTTCCGTACGGCGTGCGCGGCGGGGTCGGCCCGCTGGCCGGGCTCGGTCGGCTCACCCGGCTCGGTGGTGACGGCGGCGTGGGCGGCGCGCGCCAGGGCGCGGCGGTCGGGATGCCGGGCGGGCGGGATCGGCTCCCGCACGCGTATCTCGGCGACGAGCCGCCGGGTCCGGACGATCCGCCACAGTGAGGTACCCAGGGTGTCCGCCCCCACGTACGCGGTCCTCCCGGCGGGCGTGTAGACGATCCGTACCGGCAGGACGTCGGTCCCCGTGTCCCGCGCGGCCTGGAAGACGGCGGGCCGGAACTCCCCCTGGGCGCGCCCGCACCAGGTGGTGCCCTCGGGGAACACGACCGCCCGGCCGCCGCCGGCCAGGACTGCGCCGAGCGCGCCGACCGTACCGGGCAGGGCGCGGATCCGGTCGCGGTCCACGAACAGGGTGCCGCCGAGGGCGGCGAGCGGGCCGAACACCGGCCAGTCACGCACCTCGCGCTTGGCGAGCATCCGGCCCGGCAGGACGGCGGCGAGCAGCGGGACGTCCAGCCAGGAGACGTGGTTCGCGACGACGAGGAGGGGGCCGGAGCCGGGCGTGGGGCGGCCGGTGACCCGGACCCGTACCCCGAACGCCGCGAGCACGGTCCGGCACCAGACCCGGACGAGCAGCAGCAGCCCGGCCGCGGGCAGCGGGGCCGCGAGCGGGGCGAGCAGGACGCCGAGCAGCGCCGCGGTCAGTCCGGCGGCCAGCCGGAGGACGCCGAGCGCGGCGCCGTGGCGGGCGGATTCCGGGCCCGGGTCGAGGTGGGGGTCGGGGTGGGGGTCGGGGTGGGGGTCGGGGTGGGCGGCGCACCGGCCCCCGGTGCAGGGGGACACGGGCAGCCACGGCGAGGAGGCGGCCGGGACGGCCGGGGTGCGCCCGGCGGTGGTCACCGGCCCGGGGCGAGGGTGAGGAAGTGGCGCAGGTAGCGGGGGTTGGCGCGGCGCATCGACAGCAGGACGTAGAGATCGGCGACGCCGAACTCCGGGTCGTGCGCGGGCGCGCCGCACACCCAGGCGCCGAGCCGGAGGTAGCCACGCAGCAGCGGCGGGAGAGCGGGGCGCGCCGCGGCGGGCGCGAGGCCGGCGACGGGGGTCCACAGCCGGTGCGGGGTGACCCAGTACTCCTCGGGGGCGAGAGAGCGGGCCTTGACGGTGTCCCAGGTCGCGGCGGCCAGCGTGCCGCCGTCGGCGAGCGGGACGGAGCAGCAGCCGGCCAGCCACTCATGCCCCGTGCGGGTCATGTAGCGGGCGAGCCCGGCCCAGACGAGGGCGATGACGGCGCCGTTGCGGTGCGCGGGGTGCACGCAGGAACGGCCGACCTCGACGAGGTCGTGCCGGATCGGGGCGAGCCGGCTCAGGTCGAACTCGCTCTCCGCGTACAGCCGTCCGGCGACGGCGGCCCGCTCCGGCGGCAGCAGCCGGTAGGTGCCGACGACCTCGCCGGTGTCCTCCTCGCGGACGAGGAGGTGGTCGCAGTAGGCGTCGAAGGCGTCGCCGTCGAGGCCGGGCTCGGGTCCGTCGAGGTGGGCGCCCAGTTCGCCGGCGAAGACGAGGTGGCGCAGCCGCTGGGCGGCGCGGACGTCCTCCTGGTCGCGGGCGAGTCCGACGACGTACCGGGGCCCGGGCTCTCCCCCGGGCGCAGGCACCGGCGCCTGCCCGGGCTGGAGCACCGGTGCCTGCCCGGGCTGGAGCACCGGTGCCTGTCCGGGCTGGAGCTGAGGCGGGACGGCGGTGATGGCGGTTGCGGGGGTGGCGACGTGCGGCGGGGCGAGGGGTACGGCGGCCATGTCGGCTCCTCCGGCGGTACGGACGGGACGGGGAAGGCCGGGCCGTGCGAGCGGCGGCCCGGCTCCTCGTTTCTTCCGCGACCGGCTGGATTCGATGTGACGGTCCGGGAGCCGGTGGGTGTGGAGGCGCTGAATGGTGGGCGCGGTGTGCGCCGGGTGGTGCGCGGGTGCGGGGCCCGGACCTTCGGGTTCCGGGGTCCCTGCCGGGTGAGCGGGGATCCGGGTCCGAGGGTCCGGAAACGGGGTCCGGGAACGGGGTCCGGGGGCTCGGTCTATTCGGCGAGCGAGCCGGTGATCTTCTCGTTGGCCGTCTCCGCGGCCTGCTTCGGGTCCGCCCCGCCGAGGACGGCGCTCATGTACGGCTTGATCGGGTTGTCGGCCTCGACGTCCGCCCACTGGGGCGAGTTCGGGGTGGCCCGGCCGCGGGCGGCGCCGACGGCCATCGCGGCGGTGGCCTTCTGGCCGGCGACGAGGGAGGCGAGGGACGGCTTGTTGGGCACGTAGTTCATGGCGCGGGCCAGTTCGCCCTGCCACTTCTCGCCGGCGAGGGCGGTGACGACATCGATGGCGGCGGCGCGCTGGGGCGCGTTCTCCGGGATGATCAGGTCGGATCCGCCGGTGAAGACGACACAGGGCTTGTCCGCCTTCTTGCCGGGGATCGGGAAGAAGCCCAGCTTGTCCTTGAGGCCGGGGTTGGCCTTGAGGATGGCGGGGATGGCGCTGGGGGGCGCGATGATCTGGGCCACGTCGCCCTTGGCGAAGACCTCGGCCTGCGGCGGGCTCTGCTCGTCGGCGTTCTTCGGTCCGTCGCCGAGGGCCTGGAGTTCCTTGTAGAAGGCCATGCCGCGCTGAGCCGCGGGGCTGTCGAGGGCGCCGGCCCATGCGCCGCCCTTCTCGACCGCGAGGTCGCCGCCCTCGTCCCAGATGAACCCGGACAGCGTGTACCAGTCCTGGCCGGCGAGGTAGATGCCCTGGTTGCCGCCCGCTTCGAGCGTCTCGGTCCCGGCCAGCCACGCGGCACGCGTCTTGGGCGGCTCGACGCCGGCTTCGCCGAATATGTCCTTGTTGTAGATGACGATGCGGTTGGCCGCGTACCAGGGGATGCCGAACTGGGAGCCGTTGATGCTCCCGGGCTCGGCGAGACCGGGCAGCCAGTCCTGGCCGCCGAGGTCGCGGACGGACTCCAGGGTGAGGTCGTACAGCTTGTCCGTGTCGGCGTACTGCGCGACCTGGGTGTTGCCGACCTCGATGACGTCGGGGCCGCCGGAGCCCTGGATAGCCTCGGTGACCTTCTTCCCGATGCCGGTCCAGTCCTGGATCGTCACATTGACCTCGACACCGGCGTGTTCGGCCTCGAAGGACTCCGTGAAGCGCTTGATGAAGTCGTCGCTGGCGCTGTCGCGCATCAGCCAGACATTGACCGTGCGGGTCCCGCTCCCTCCCGGGAGGAGGCCGCAACCGGCGAGGGCGAGCACGGAGACGGCTGCCAGCGGACAGGCGAGAGGGCGGTTCATCACGTAGGTCACCTTCTGCGTTCCAGTGCGTGGAGCCCCGAGGGGACAGCTGCACGGTGTACTGACCCGACGTGTGGGGGACCTGACGGGAGGTTCGCGCGGGTATGTGCCCTGGATTCTGGTCTGGACCAAACCGGATGGTCAAGTCCTTGACCATCTACTCCTCTTTCGGCCGGGCTCCGCGCCCCGCCCGCGGCCTGTCCGTGCCCCGCCCGCCCGCCCGCACGCGGACGTGTCGCGGAGCCCGGCCGGGTGGGGCACGGTGGAGGGAACGCGCCCAGGACCTCCAGGGCACCGAGAGGAGTCCGGCTCCGATGTCGAACCACACCTATCGCGTCACCGAGATCGTCGGCACGTCCGACCAAGGACTGGACGAGGCTGTCCGCAACGGGATCGAGCGGGCCTCGCAGACCCTCAGAGGCCTCGACTGGTTCGAGGTCACCGAGATGCGGGGGCATCTGGTCGACGGGGTGATCCAGCACTACCAGGTCGGCCTGAAGGTGGGCTTCCGCCTGGAGGAGGGCGCCTGAGCGGGCGTACGAAGAGTCTCGCCCGCGGTCGCCGTAGGCGCCCCGGGCCGGGTGCCCCGAGCAGGCCGTCCGGCCCGGGGCGGTCCCGGTCCCGGACCCTTGCCGCGGTACCGGTGCCGTGACGTGTCCGCGACCCTCAGGTCCGCCCCTCCTTCTCCTGTGCCTCCCTCAACACCTGCGACGATGCCGCCCATCGCGCCCGTACGACGGTGAACCCGGCGGCCTGCGCGTCGTCGCACACCAGCTCGTCGTCGTCCACGAGCATCCGCACCTCGCGGTCCCGCCCGAGCCCGCGCAGGACCTCGACCTTGGTCTCCCGGGCCGGCCGGAAGTCGCGAGGACGGCGCATGTGGACCGGTCCCTCGGGGAGCCCGTGCGCGGCGAGCCAGTCGAGGGTGTCGCGGCGGCAGCGCTCGGGCCGCCCGGTGAGGTAGACGATGTCGCACTCCTCCGCCGCCTCCCGGCACAGCGCGACGCCCTCCGCGAGCGGCGGGTCCGCGGGCGCGGCGGCGAAGAAGCCGTCCCAGTCGCGCGGACGCCCCTCCAGGAAGTGCTGGCGGTGGGCGGTCGAGGCGAGGGTGTTGTCGAGATCGAAGACGGCCACGGGCCGGGCGGTGGGGTTCACTCCCCCAGCCTAGGACGCCGCTTCTCCTCGGTAAGATGCCCGCCCGTTCCCAGGCTCGCTCTTTAACGTGTGGCGCCGACAAGGCCGCGTGACGAAGCTGAGCGCATGAAGAAATCCGCCGCTTCCGGCGTACCGCCGTCGCTCGACCGGCAGGCTGTCGAGTGCGTGATGGGCCACCCCCTGTCCCAGGAGTGGCCGCCGGATGCCCTGCCGGCGGGCAGCAGAGTGACCGTGGTCCACGATCCGGAGTGGGACGGGCCGTGGCGGAACGAGTTCCTGGGGACGATCGACGCGCAGGGCGCCCCCGAGCCCGTGAAGCACTCTCGCGCGCACGACGGCGAGTTGGCGTACTGGGTCGTCTTCGACGCCCCGCAATTCGACTGCGGCGGGGACGGGCCGTACCGCAAGGCCCGGATCGGGGGCCGCCACCTGCGCCCGGAACCGGCACCCCGTACCGCGTGACACCGATTCCCACGCGGTCTCAGGGAGTGAGGTGCCGTCGGACGAACGGCGCCCCTCCCACGACGAGTACGGCGAAGACCGTCAGCCGTTGGAGGCCGGGCTGGGCAGCGCAGGCGGCCTGGGTTTTCACCCGGCCGGCTCGTATGGTGGCGACACACCGGGCATGGTGCTCTGCGCGCACGAGGGCTACCGGGCGGACCTCACGCCCGGCTTCACCAAGGGGCGGCTGACCGCCATCGAAGTCCGGCGGTTCCGTGACGAGGGAGCGGATCTGCGGGTCACTCTCGACGGGCTGGACGTCTTCCGCACGCCGAGCGACGACGTGCCGGCGCGGCTCGCGGAGCGGGGCCACGTCGTCGAGGAGGACGACCTCGGCTTCGAGGCCGTGCCGGAACTCGGGGTGATCTTCGCCAACAACAGCAGTTTCGGTTATCCGAGGGACGAGGAGGGCTTCCCGATCCACTCCGACTACGTCCTCGTCACCTCGGACGGCCTGGGGCCGCGCGGCGACTGACGCCGCAGACCGGGGGCGCGGGCCCGGGGATGCCACAGGCTCCTCGGGTCCGGCCCGCGAGATCCCGGGAATCCCAGGCGCCCCACCGCGTTGAACCTTGTGTGAGCCCCATACATATCCCGATCTCCGTCCTCGACCGCTCCCGCACCCGCGAAGGCGAGGACGCCGGCCAGGCGCTGCGCGACACCGTGCGGTTCGCCCAGGAAGCGGAGGCGCTGGGTTACCACCGGTTCTGGGTGGCGGAGCACCATGGCGTGCCGGGGGTGGCGGGGTCCGCGCCGACCGTGCTGGCCGCGGCCGTGGCCGCCGCGACCACCCGCATCCGGGTCGGCACCGGCGGCGTGATGCTGCCGAACCACCAGCCGATGGTGGTGGCCGAGCACTTCGGCGTCCTGGAGTCCCTCTTCCCGGGCCGGATCGACATGGGCCTGGGCCGCTCCGTCGGCTTCACCGACGGCGTACGGCGGGCGCTCGGCAGGGACAAGGCGGACGCGGACCGGTTCGCGGAGCAACTGGACGAACTGCTGGGCTGGTTCACCGGCGAGCAGACGGCTCACCCCCAGGTGCACGCCCGCCCCGCCGAGGGCCTGCGGGTGCCGCCGTTCGTCCTGGCCACCGGCGAGGGCACCCGGATCGCGGCCGCGGCCGGCCTGCCCCTGGTCGTCGGCGATCTGCGCCGCCGGTCGGGGCTGCGGGCCTCCGTGGACGAGTACCGGGAGACGTTCCGGCCGTCGGTGTGGGCGAAGGAGCCGTATGTGATCGTCGCGGGCACGATCGTGGTGGCCGACACCGACGAGGCGGCGCGCCGGCTGCTCGCACCGGAGGCGTGGTCGATGGCGACCGCCCGCACCCAGGGCAACTTCGCGCCGCTGCTGCCGCCGGAGCGGATCGACGCGATCCCGATGACGGAGAAGCAGCGCGGCCTGTACGAGGCGGGGATGATGGGCCATGTGTACGGCACCGAGGCGCGGGTCGTCGAGGCGCTGGAGCGGGCCGTGGCGGAGACCGGCGCCCAGGAAGTGATGGTGACGACGAACACGTACGACCGGGACGCGCTGCTCGACTCCTACCGTATGCTCGCCCGCCTGGCCGGGCTGACCAGGGCGAATGCGGCAAGCCGGGCATAGAATCGGCGGATGCGCGACCTCCCTCCGACCCATGTGCCCACCACCCTCACCCCCCTCTCCGCTCCCACCACTCTCTCCGCTTCCGGCACCCCCGACGTTCCCGGCACCGCCGGCGCGGCGGGGGCCCACGACCCCTTCGTCCGGGTCCGCGGCGCCCGTGAGCACAATCTGCGCGCGGTCGACGTGGACGTCCCGCGCGACGCGCTCACCGTCTTCACCGGGGTCTCGGGGTCCGGGAAGTCGTCGCTCGCCTTCGGCACGATCTACGCGGAGGCGCAGCGGCGCTACTTCGAGTCGGTGGCACCGTACGCGCGGCGGCTGATCCACCAGGTGGGGGCGCCGCGGGTCGGGGAGATCACCGGGCTGCCGCCCGCGGTCTCGCTGGAGCAGCGCCGGTCGGTGCCGAACGCGCGCTCGTCGGTGGGGACGGTGACGACCCTGTCGAACTCGCTGCGGATGCTGTTCTCCCGGGCGGGCGACTATCCGGCGGGCGCGGAACGGCTGGACTCCGACGCGTTCTCACCCAACACCGCGACCGGCGCCTGCCCTTCGTGCCACGGCCTGGGCCGGGTGCACGAGACGAGCGAGGAACTCCTCGTACCCGATCAGGAGTTGTCGATCCGGGACGGTGCCATCGCGGCCTGGCCGGGTGCCTGGCAGGGCAAGAACCTGCGGGACGTCCTGGACACGCTCGGCTACGACGTGGACCGGCCGTGGCATGAGCTGGCCGCCGAGGACCGTACGTGGATCCTGTTCACTGACGAGCAGCCGGTGGTGACGGTGCACCCGGTGCGCGAGGCGGGGCGCATCCAACGCCCGTACCAGGGCACGTACATGAGCGCCCGGCGTTATGTGATGCACACGTTCTCGGATTCCAAGAGCGCGACCCTGCGGGCGAAGGCGGAGCGCTTCCTGACCAGCGCGCCGTGCCCGGTGTGCGCGGGCAGCCGGCTGCGGCCGGAGGCGATGGCGGTGACCTTCGCGGGCCGGACGATCGCCGGGATGGCGGCGCTGCCGCTGAACGAACTGGCGCGTGTACTGGGGACGTCGCCCGGCGCGACGGAGACCGCGCGGGTGCTGACCGAGGACTTGGTGGCGCGGATCGGCACCATCACGGAGCTGGGGCTCGGCTATCTGAGCCTGGACCGGGCGACGCCCACGTTGTCCAGCGGGGAGCTGCAACGGCTGCGGCTGGCCACACAGTTGCGTTCGGGGCTGTTCGGTGTCGTGTACGTGCTGGACGAGCCGTCCGCCGGGCTGCATCCGGCGGACACGGAGGCGCTGTTGGTGGTCCTGGAGCGGCTGCGGGCCTCGGGCAACACGGTGTTCGTGGTGGAGCACCATCTGGACGTGGTGCGGCGCGCCGACTGGCTGGTGGACGTGGGCCCGGGGGCCGGGGAGCACGGCGGCCGTGTGCTGCACAGCGGCCCGCCCGCGCGGCTCGCGGAGGTCGCCGAGTCGGCGACCCGCCGCTATCTCTTCGACCGGGCGCCGCTGCCGGAGCGGACGGTGCGCGAACCGGCCGGCTCATTGGGGTTCGGGCCGGTCACCCGGCACAATCTGCGCGGTCTGCGCGCCGCGTTCCCGCTGGGCGTGCTCACCGCCGTCACCGGGGTGTCGGGCTCGGGCAAGTCGACGCTGGTGGGCGCACTGACGGAGGCGGCAGACGAACACGACGGCATCGCCCGGGTGGTGACGGTCGATCAGAAGCCGATCGGCCGCACCCCGCGCTCCAACCTGGCCACGTACACGGGGCTGTTCGACGTCGTACGGAAGCTGTTCACGGCGACAGAGGAGGCGCGGGCCCGCGGCTACAAGGCGGGCCGGTTCTCCTTCAACGTGCCGGGCGGACGCTGCGAGACCTGCCAGGGCGAGGGGTTCGTCTCGGTGGAGTTGTTGTTCCTGCCGAGCACGTACGCGCCGTGCCCCGACTGCCACGGCGCCCGCTACAACCCGGAGACCCTGGAGGTACGGCTGCGGGGGCTGACGATCGCGGAGGTGCTGGACCTGAGCGTGGAGGCGGCGGCCGCGTTCTTCGCGGACACCCCGGCGGCGGCGCGCAGTCTGCGGACGCTGCTCGACGTGGGTCTCGGCCATCTGCGCCTCGGCCAGCCGGCGACGGAGCTGTCGGGCGGGGAGGCACAGCGCATCAAGCTCGCCTCGGAGCTCCAGCGGCCCCGCCGCGCGCACACCCTGTACGTCCTGGACGAGCCGACGACGGGGCTGCACCCGGCGGATGTGGAGGTGCTGATGCGCCAGCTGCACGGGCTCGTCGACGGGGGCCACACGGTCGTGGTGGTCGAGCACGACATGGACGTGGTCGCGACGGCGGACCGGGTGGTGGACATGGGCCCGGGCGGCGGCGACGAGGGCGGCCTGATCGTGGCGGAGGGCACCCCGGCGGAGGTCGCCCGGGCCGCCGGCAGCCGGACCGCGCGCTTCCTCGCGGCCCGGCTGGACGGCTGATCCCCGGCTCCCCGGATCGTGCCCCGGCGCTACTGAGGCTCGACGAACTCGGCCTCCAGGCTGACCTTGATGATGTCTCCCAGCAGGCCGGGGGCGAAGTCGAGGCCGAACGCGCCGCGGCGGAACTCGCCGGTGGCCTCGAAGCCCGCGTGGCGGCTGCCGTCGATCGGCACGTCCACGACGCCGCGTAGGGCCTGTCTTCGGTGGGGGTGTATCTACGTACACCCCCGCCGGGCACCTGGGCTCAGTGTCCGGGGTCGCGCCGGGCGGCAAAGTCGACGGTGACGGAAACGGAACCGAGCGACCGGGAGGCCGCGGCATGCGACAGCGGGGGCACGTACAGAAGGTGTGGAAGACGGAGGCGGGGGTGTTCCTCCTCGTCGCCTTCGTGGGGCGGGGCTGCTGGGGGCGGTGCAGCCGGCGCTCGGGGTGCCGCCCGAGGTGGTGGAGCTGACCCAGTTCGGGCCGGCCGCCGGGGTGCTGGTGGCGGCGCTGCTGTGGCCGTCGCGGATCCGGGAGCGGCTCGCCGGGGTGCTTCCCGCGCGGAGCGGGGGTCAACGGGCCTGGTCTGCCTGGCTGTTGATAACGGCGATGGTGCCGGTCGCGCTCGCGGCGGCGACGTACGCCACGCTGCGCACCGGCTCCGTGGTGACGGATCCGCGCGCGCTCGCGCACCCCTTCGCGCTGATCGTGGTGGCCCAGCTGGTCGGCGCGTGCGGGGAGGAGATCGGCTGGCGGTGCTTCCTCCAGCCGCTGCTCGGCGCCCGGTTCGGCACACTCGTCGCCTCGGTCCTGGTGGGCGCGGTGTGGGGGGTGTGGCACATAGGGATATTCGCCGAGACCCCGGCGTACGCGGCCGGATTCCTGCTGGCGGCCGTCGCGATGTCCGTCGTGCTGGGGATCGCCCTGGACCGGATCGGGACCAACCGGCTGCTGCTTGCGGGCGGTTTCCACACCCTGGTCAATCTCGGCATGCTGCTGCTCATGGACGAGGAGTCCGGGGCGGTGGTGCCGATGGTGCTGTTCGGTGTCGCGAGTGCGCTGGTGTCGGTGCCGTGGGTGCGAGCGGCGAGGGCCCGCACGCGTACGGATACGATCACGGTCGCGCGACGGAGTGCGCTCTGACACGGGGAGAACGGCGGGTGGGGAAGGCTTTCGGGCGTTGCCAGCTACTCTCGCTCGCGTCGCTGGCACTGCCGTGGACGGGTGCCCTGGTGGTGAGCGCGCTCTTGCTGCTGCCTGTCGGGCTCGGCTTCCCATTGCTCAGGCCCGCCGCGGCGCTGCTGCGCCGCCGCGCCGACCGGCAGCGGGCGCGTGTCGGCGGCTGGACGGGCCTCGCCTTCCCTCCGCCCGCACCGCTGCCCGCCACGGCGCGCGCCATCCTCGGCGACGCGGGATTCTGGCGCGACCTGCGGTGGGCGTGGCTGGAGCCGCTGACCGGCGGACTGCTCGCGACGGTGTCGCCGGCGCTGTTCTGGTACGGGGTCTTCGGGGCGCTCGTCCAGCCGTTCGTGTGGCGCCGGCTGGGCGACGGCAACTGGTACGCGTTCGTCCTGGTCGACTCCCCCGGCAGCATGCGGGACGCCGTCCTGCTCGGCCTGGCGTTCGTCGCGGGGGCGCTCTTCCTGGCGCCGACGACGCTCGCGGGTCACGCGCGCTGGTCCCGGTGGGCGCTGGGCGCCCCGTCCCGGGTGGAGCTCGTCCGCCGGATCGAGCAGCTGACCGGCTCCCGGGCCGAGGCCCTGGACGCACAGGCCGTCGAACTGCGGCGCATCGAGCGGGACTTGCACGACGGGGCGCAGGCCCGGCTGGTGGCGCTCGGGATGAGCCTGGACGAGGCGACCCGGCTGCTGGACACCGACCCCGCGCGGGCCCGGGTGCTGCTCGCCGAGGTGCGCGCGGCGTCGGAACGGGCCTTGCGCGATCTGCGCGAGCTGGTGCACGGGATCCTGCCGCCGGTCCTCGCGGACCGGGGGCTCGGCGACGCGATCCGGTCGCTGGCCCTGGACAGTTTCCTCGACGTCGAGGTGGACGTCGCACTGCCGCCGGGCCGGCTGCCGGCGCCGGTGGAGTCCGCCGCGTACTTCGCGATCGCCGAACTGCTGGCCAACGCGGCCAAGCACGCCGATGCCCGCGAGGTCCGCATCGCCCTGTCCCACACGGCCGGGATCCTGCGGGTGACCGTCACGGATGACGGGCACGGCGGCGCCGATTCCGCGCGTGGGGCCGGCCTGCTCGGGGTCGGGCGGCGGCTTGGCGCCTTCGACGGAACCCTCGCCCTGGACAGCCCGCCGGGCGGCCCCACCCTCGCGATCCTGGAGATACCGTGCGCGTCGTCCTCGCCGAAGACCTCTTCCTGCTCCGGGACGGGCTGAGCCGTACCCTCACGGAGCACGGCTTCGAGGTCGTCGCGGCCGTGGACAACGGGCCGTCGCTGCGGCGCGCGCTGCGCGAGGAGCGGCCGGACGTGGCCGTGATCGACATCCGGCTGCCGCCGGACTTCACCGACGAGGGCCTGCGGGCCGCCCTGGAGGCCCGGCGTGAGCGGCCGGGCCTACCGGTGCTGATCCTGTCGCAGTACGTGGACCAGCTGTACGCCCAGGAGTTGCTGGCCGGCGGGGAGGGCGCCGTCGGCTATCTGCTGAAGGACCGGGTGACGCACACCGCCCAGTTCGTGGACGCCGTACGGACGGTCGCCGCGGGCGGCACGGTCCTCGACCCGCAGGTGGTGGCCCGGCTGCTCGCGCGGGGCGAGGCACGCGGCACCACAGCGGCGCTCACCCCGCGCGAGCACGAGGTACTGCGGCTGATGGCCGAGGGCCGCTCGAACGCGGCGATCGGCCAGGCCCTGCACGTCAGCGAGAGCGCCGTCGCGAAGCACACGGCGGGCATCTTCGCGAAGCTGCGGATCGAACCGTCCGCCGACGACAACCGCCGGGTGCTCGCGGTCCTGGCCTATCTGCGCCGCTGACCGGGCCGGTCCGAGGCGCCGCCGCGGGTCAGCGGGCGGCCTTGCGCCGCGCCCGCAGCCACTCCTTGTTCATGGCGGCGATCGACGGCAGCGGGATGCCCTTCGGGCAGGCGTTGGCGCACTCCCCGGTGAGCGTGCAGCCGCCGAAGCCCTCGGCGTCCATCTGGGCGACCATGTCGAGCACTCGGGTCTCCCGCTCGGGCGCGCCCTGCGGGAGCACCCCGAGATGGTTGACCTTGGCCGAGGTGAAGAGCATCGCCGAGCCGTTGGGGCAGGCGGCGACGCAGGCGCCGCAGCCGATGCACTCGGCGTGCTCGAAGGCGTAGTCGGCGTCGGCCTTGGGGACGGGGGTGGCGTGCGCCTCGGGCGCGGATCCGGTCGGGACGCTGACGTAGCCGCCCGCCTGGATGATCCGGTCGAAGGCCGAGCGGTCCACGACCAGGTCCTTGACGACGGGGAACGCGGCGGCCCGCCATGGTTCGACGTCGATGGTGTCGCCGTCGTGGAAGGACCGCATGTGCAGCTGACAGCTGGTGGTGTGTTCGGGGCCGTGGGCGTCGCCGTTGATGACGAGGCTGCACGCGCCGCAGATGCCCTCGCGGCAGTCGTGGTCGAAGGCGACGGGGTCCTCGCCGCGCAGGATGAGGTCCTCGTTGAGGGTGTCCAGCATCTCCAGGAAGGACATGTCGGGCGAGACGTCGTCCACCTCGTAGGTGGCCATGGCGCCGTCGCTGTCGCCGTTCTTCTGGCGCCAGACGCGCAGGTTGAGCTTCATGCGTAGCTCCGCTGGGTGGGGTGGACGTACTCGAAGGTCAGGGCTTCCTTGTGGAGCACCGGGACGCCGGTCCCGGAGAACTCCCAGGCGGCGGCGTAGGAGAACTCCTCGTCGCGGCGGGCGGCTTCGCCGTCGGCGGTCTGGGACTCCTCACGGAAGTGGCCGCCGCAGGACTCGGCGCGGTGCAGCGCGTCGAGGCACATCAGCTCGGCGAGTTCGAGGTAGTCGACGATCCGGTTGGCCTTCTCCAGGGACTGGTTGAACTCCTCGCCGGTGCCGGGCACCGTGATGCGGCGCCAGAACTCGTCGCGGATCTCGGGGATCCTGCGCAGCGCGGTGCGCAGGCCCTCCTCGGTGCGGGCCATGCCGCACAGCTCCCACATGAGTTCGCCGAGTTCGCGGTGGAAGGAGTCTGGGGTGCGGTCGCCGCCGACGGCGAGGAGGAGGTTCAGCCGGTCCTCGGTCTCGGCGAGGACCTCCCGGACGGCCGGGTGGTCGTCGTCGACGGGTGTGGTGTGCGGGTTCCGGGCGAGGTAGTCGTTGATGGTGGCGGGCAGGACGAAGTAGCCGTCGGCGAGGCCCTGCATGAGGGCGGAGGCGCCGAGCCGGTTGGCCCCGTGGTCGGAGAAGTTGGCCTCGCCGATGGCGAACAGGCCGGGGACGGTGGTCTGGAGGTCGTAGTCGACCCAGAGTCCGCCCATCGTGTAGTGCACGGCGGGATAGATCCGCATCGGCACCTCGTACGGGTTCTCGGCGGTGATCCGCTCGTACATGTCGAAGAGGTTGCCGTACTTCTCGACGACCTTGTCCCGGCCCATGCGCGCGATGGCGTCGGCGAAGTCGAGGTAGACGCCCTGGCCGCCGGGGCCGACGCCGCGGCCCTCGTCGCAGACGTTCTTGGCGGCGCGGGAGGCGATGTCACGCGGGACGAGGTTGCCGAAGGAGGGGTAGATCCGCTCCAGGTAGTAGTCGCGTTCGTCCTCGGGGATCGCGTGCGCGGGGCGGGTGTCGCCCTTCGCCTTGGGCACCCAGATCCGGCCGTCGTTGCGCAGCGACTCGCTCATCAGGGTGAGCTTGGACTGGTGGTCGCCGGTGCGCGGGATGCAGGTGGGGTGGATCTGGGTGAAGCAGGGGTTGGCGAAGTACGCGCCGCGCCGGTGGGCCCGCCATACGGCGGTGGCGTTGGAGTTCATCGCGTTGGTGGACAGGTAGAAGACGTTGCCGTAGCCGCCGGTGGCGAGGACGACGGCGTCCGCGTAGTGGGTGGAGATCCGTCCGGTGATCAGGTCGCGGGCGACGATGCCGCGGGCCCGGCCGTCGACGACGATCAGGTCGAGCATCTCGGTGCGCGGGTGCATCTCGACGGTGCCGGCGGCGATCTGCCGGGACAGCGCCTGGTAGGCGCCGAGCAGGAGCTGCTGGCCGGTCTGGCCGCGGGCGTAGAAGGTACGGGAGACCTGGACGCCGCCGAAGGAGCGGGTGTCGAGGAGTCCGCCGTACTCGCGGGCGAAGGGGACGCCTTGCGCGACGCACTGGTCGATGATCTCGACGGAGATCTCGGCGAGCCGGTGCACGTTGGACTCGCGGGCGCGGAAGTCGCCGCCCTTGACGGTGTCGTAGAAGAGCCGGTGCACCGAGTCGCCGTCGTTGCGGTAGTTCTTGGCGGCGTTGATGCCGCCCTGGGCGGCGATGGAGTGGGCGCGGCGCGGCGAGTCCTGGTAGCAGAACTGGACGACCTGGTAGCCCTGTTCGGCGAGGGTGGCGCCGGCGGAGCCGCCGGCGAGGCCGGTGCCGACGACGATGATCCGGTGACCGCGCCGGTTGGCGGGGTTGACCAGCTTCGCTTCGAAGCGGCGGGTGTTCCAGCGGTCGGCGATGGGGCCCTGCGGGGCCGTGGTGTCGACGAGGGGCTCGCCGGTCGTGTAGCCGCCGGGGCGGGTGTCGGGCAGGGAGGTCATGTCAGCTCACGACTCCGGTCATGACGGCGACGGGGACGGCGACGAAGCCCGCGGTCAGCACGACCGCGAGGGTGTTCGCCAGGGTCTTCAGAAGGCGTTCGCGGCGGACGCTGCCGACGCCGAGGGTCTGGGCGGCGCTCCAGAAGCCGTGCCGGACGTGGAGTCCGACGGCCAGCATGGCGACGAGGTAGATGACGTTGCCGTACCAGGTGGAGAAGGTGTCGACGACGTTCTGGTAGGGCTTGCCCGTCTCGAAGCCGCCGGTGTGCACGGTGCCGGTGGTCAGGTCGAGCACGTGCCACACGATGAACAGGGCGAGGATGACACCGCCCCAGCGCATGGTGCGGGTGGCGTAGGAGGAGCCCTTGCGCCGGTGGACGTAGCGGGTGGGGCGGGCCTTCAGGTCGCGCCGGCTGAGCTGGTACGCGGAGACCGCGTGGGCCACGACGGCGGCCACCAGCACGACGCGGACTCCCCACAAGGCCCATTCGTGGTGCAGCACCGGGGCGCCCATGACGCGCAGCCAGTGGGCGTAGGCGTTGAACTCCCCGGAGCCGAAGAAAATCTTGAGATTGCCCACGACATGGGCGACGAGGTAGCCGAGCATGATCAGACCGCTGACGGCCATGACCGTCTTCTTGCCGAGGGTCGATGCCCAGAATCCGCGGGTGGGCGCGGCCGGTGGCCGGTCCTTCTTCCGTGTGTCCGGGTCGGGGTGCGTTGCCAAAGCCATGGGGACGACGCTAGGGCCGGAAGGCCCGAGTGGTCCAAGACATGGATCGGCTGATCTCGATAGGGGCGGGCTATCGAGCCCGGTAGTCTGGTGTCATGCAGTTCCAGCAGCTCCTCTATTTCGTCGCGGTCGCCGAGACCCGCCACTTCACCCGCGCCGCCGAGCGGGTGCACGTCTCACAGCCCTCGCTGTCCCAGCAGATCAAGGCCCTGGAGCAGGAGTTGGGCGCGGAACTGTTCAGCCGGGCGCGCGGCAACATCGCGCTCACCGACGCGGGCGAGGCCCTGCTCCCGCTCGCCCGCCGCATCCTCGCCGACGCCGACACCGCGCGCCACGAGGTCCAGGAGCTGGTGCAGCTCAAGCGGGGCCGGGTACGGCTCGGGGCGACCCCGAGCCTGTGCACGGGACTGCTGCCGGACGTCCTGCGCGCCTTCCACGATCTGCATCCGGGGATCCGGCTGTTGATCGACGAGGGCGGCTCGCGCGACCTGGTACGGGAGCTGGCGCGCGGCGTGCTCGACCTGGCGCTGATCGTGCTGCCACTGCCGACGACCTCGCCCGCCCTGACGACGGTGGAGCTGATCACCGAGGACCTGGTGGTGGTGTCGGCGGCCTCCGCGCCCGCGCCGCGCCGGCCGGTGCGCATCGCGGACCTGCGCGACCAGCCGCTGGTGATGTTCCGGCACGGCTACGACCTGCGGGAGCTGACGGTGGCGGCGTGCCGGGCGGAGGGCTTCGAGCCCTCGTACACGGTGGAGGGCGGGGAGATGGACGCCGTCCTCGGTTTCGTCCGGGCCGGTCTCGGCCTCGCCGTCGTCCCGGCGATGGTCGCGGCCCGCGCGGGCCGCGACCTGCGGGTCACGGCCCTGGCCCGGCCGGGTCTGAAGCGTACGATCGCGCTGGCCCACCGCAGCGACGTGGCACCCCCGCGGGCGGCCCGCGAGCTGCAGAAGCTGCTCATGGCCTCCCGCCGGGACCTTCCCACGACATAAACCGCGCACCCCCACGGGTCAGGACGGCTGAACTTCGTCGAAGAAGGCGAGGGCTTCGGCGGGGTCCGGGCTCACCAGGCGTTCCAGACCCGCCTCCGTGATCTTCGCCCAGGTGCCGGCCCGTGCCCACATCCGCTCCTCGAAGGCGCGGACGATCTCGTCCGGTTCTCCGGGGCCGGCGGCGAGGGACTCGGCGAGTTCGGCGCCGTCCAGCATCGCGAGGTTCGCGCCCGCCCCGAGCGGGGGCATCAGATGGGCGGCGTCGCCCAGGAGCGTCACCCCGGCGACGTGCGTCCAGGTGTGGCACACGGGCAGGACGTGGAGGGGCGGTGGACGAACGCGGTGCCGTGACGGAGGAGGCCGAGGACGGGCTCGGCCCAGCCGGCGAACAGAGCCAGCAGCCCTGACCGTACGGCCTCGACGCCGGCCGGGTCCGGGTGCCGGTCCAGCGGTGCGCGGAACTGGGCGTACACCTTGACGTGACCGCCGCTGTTCCGCTGGGCGACGAGCCCGCGGTTCACGCCGTACACGCCGACGGAACCGTCGCCGATCAGCCGGGCGAGATCGGGGTGGCGGGTGTCGATGTCGTCCAGGGAGGTCTCGACGAAGGTGACGCCGGTGTAGTGCGGTGTCACCGGCGAGACCGCGGGGCGGACGCGGGACCAGGCGCCGTCCGCGCCGACCACCAGGTCGAACGTCTCCTCGCGCCCGTCCGCGAACCGGACCAGGACGCCGTCCCGGGTCCCCGGCACCACCCCGGTCACGCCCCGGCCCCACCGGACGCCGAGTGGGCCGAGTAAGAGGTCACGGAGCTGCCCGCGGTCGATCTCGGGATGAGCCTGGTCGTCCGGGTGGGGACGCCAGTCACGCAGGACGGTCCCGTCCGGGTCCAGGATGCGCAGGGCCTGTCCCTCGGGGCGGGCCAGTGCGTGGAACCCGGCCAGCAACCCCGCCTTGTCCAGGGCCCGTTGACCCAGCCCTTCGTGCAGGTCGAGCGTGCCACCCGGAGGGCGCGCGTCGGGCGAGGGGTCGCGTTCGAGGAGGGTGACGGGGTGGCCGTGGCGATGCAGGACGCGGGCGAAGGTGAGGCCGGCGGGACCGCTCCCGACCACGGCGATACGTTGCCTCATGGCGATACACTGTATTTCCGCGATACAGCGCATCGCAAGAGTACGGTGGTGCCCATGACTGTCTGGGACCGGCCGGAGCCGGCGAACCGCCCCGTACCGCTCGACCGGGAGCGGATCGTCGCCGCCGCCGTCGCTCTGGCCGACGAAGGCGGGCTGGAAGCCGTGTCGTTGCGCAAGGTGGCCGCCCGGCTGAACGCCGGCCCGATGCGGCTGTACGGCTACATCGCCACCAAGGAGGAGCTGTTCGACCTCATGCTGGACGAGGTCCAGGCCGAGATCCTCCCCATGGAGCCGCCCGGTGACTGGCGGGAGGCGCTGAGCACCCTCGCCCACCGCACCCGGCGGACCGCTCTCCGCCACACATGGCTGGCCGACCTGCTCGGCGGCCGTCCGGCTCTGGGCCCGAACGGCCTCGCCGTGGCCGAGGCCACGCTGGCCGCTTTCGACGACACCGCCGACATCGACACCACCCTGCGCGCCGTGGAGACCGTGAGCGCCTACTTCACCGGCGCGATCAGGCGCGAGATCGCACACCTGCGGGCCGAGCGCGCCACCGGCCTGACCAAGGAGGACTGGCAGCGCGCCTCCGGCCCGCATCTGACGAGGACGCTGGCCACGGGCCGCTTCCCGGCACTGAGCAGGGCCGTGTACGACGGTACGGACGTGGACGCCGAGACATCCTTCGCGACCGGCCTGGACTGGGTCCTCGACGCCGTCGCCGCCCGACTCGCCCGGCCGTGAGCGTTCCCGCCGAGGCGGGCCGGGCTCGAACTCGTGGACACCCGGCACCCTGACAGCACCAGGCCCCGGCCCGAAGAAGAGACGGGCAGGGGCCTGCGTACGGGGAGGGCCTGCGCCACGATCGTCGTTTCTAGATCGCGTCCGCCAGCACCAGGGAGTGGATCCGGTCCGGCGCGCCCGGGCGGGCGTAGTACCAGCCCTGGGCCGTGTCGCACCCCAGTTGGCGCAGCTGCTCCGCCTGCGCGCTGGTCTCCACGCCCTCGACCGTGACCGCCAGCTCCAGGCTGTGGGCGAGCTGCACGATCCCCTCGACGATCTTGATGTCGACCGGGTCGACCGGATGCTGCTGCATGCCCTGGGTGAACGACCGGTCGAGCTTGAGGACGCTCACCGGCAGCCGGCGCAGGTTGGCCAGGTTGGAGTAACCGGTGCCGAAGTCGTCGAGGGCGATGTCGACGCCCATCTCGGCGAGCTGCCGCAGCGGCTTGAGCAGGTCGTCGTCGGCGCCGATCAGGGCCGACTCGGTGACCTCCAGGCACAGCGCGCCCGGCTCCAGGCCGGACCGTTCCAGCACGTCGACGGTCTCGGCGACCAGGCCCGGGTGGTGCAGCTGGGTCGGCGAGAGGTTGACGTTGATCCGCAGCGGCCGGGTGGCCTTGCCGCCGCCGGGCGCCTCGTCCTGCCAGAACCGGGCCTGCCGGACGGACTCCTGGAGCACCCAGCGGCCCAGCGGCACGATGAGACCGGTGTTCTCGGCCAGCGGGATGAACCGGTCCGGTCCGAGCACCCCGTGCTGCGGGTGGCACCAGCGGACGAGCGCCTCGGCGCCGTGCACGCTGCCGTCGCCGAGGCGGACGAGCGGCTGGTACTCGATGAAGAACTCGCCGCGTTCCAGGGCGGCGGGCAGCGCGGTGGTCAGCCCGTGCCGGGTGATGGCCCGCGCGTCGGCCTCGTCGTCGGCGTACTCGAAGCGGTTGCCGCCCGCGGACTTGGCCCGGTACATCGTGATGTCGGCGCTGCGCAGCACCTCGGCCGGGGTGCGTTCGCCGGCCGGCCCCTCGACGATGCCGACGCTGCCGCGCACCGTCAGGTCGCGGCCGTCGACGCTGATGGGGGCGGCCAGCGCGGTGAGCATCCGGTCGGCGAGTTCGGCGACCTGCCGCTCGGTGCCGGGTCCGGTGGTCAGCGCCACGAACTCGTCGCCGCCGAGCCGGGCGATCATCTCGCCGGGGGCGGCGACACAGCTCTGCAGCCGGTCGGCGACCTCGACGAGCAGCCGGTCGCCGGTGGAGTGGCCGAGGCTGTCGTTGATGACCTTGAAGCCGTCGAGATCGAGGTAGCAGAGCCCGAAGCGGCTCGCCTCGCCCGGCCCGAGGGCCTTCTCCAGGCGCTCGAAGAACAGCGTCCGGTTGGGCAGCCCGGTGAGAGCGTCGTGCGTGGCCTCGTACCGCAGCCGCAGGTTGAGCAGCCGCCGTTCGGTGGTGTCCTCCATGAGCGCGAGCTGGTACTGGGGGACGCCGGCCGCGTCGCGCAGCAGCGAGACGGTGAGGTTGGTCCACAGCACGGTGCCGTCGGCGCGGTAGTACGGCTTCTCGACCCGGTAGTGGTCGCGTTCACCGCGCACCAGCTCGTCGTAGAGCCGCCAGACGTGCGGGCCGTCCTCGGGATGGCTCCACTCGGCGATGTTGTGGCGGAGCACGGCGTGTTCGAGGCCGCCGAACATCCGGGTGAGGGTCTCGTTGACCTCCAGGATGGTGCCTTCGAGGTCGGCGATGCCGATGCCGATGGCCGCCCCGTCGAAGACCGCGCGGAAGCGGCTCTCGGTGGCGTGCAGGGCCTTCTCGGCGGCGCTCTGCGCGGCGAGCGCCGAGTGGGCGATGGACTCCTGCTCGGCGAGGGTCCTCTCGCGCAGCGCCTGGGCGTACCCGGCGGCCATGGCGTGCTGAAGCCGGGAGCAGCGGGAGCGCAGTTCCTCCGCGGGGAGGGCGTCCGGCTGGGCGGGGGCGCAGTAGAGCACCAGGTACGCGTCGACCACGCCGAGGCTGCGGGCGAGCGCGTCGGGGTCCGTGCAGTGGGCCGCCACGAGGGCCTGGCCGACGCGGTGCGCGGGCGCGGTGTCGAAGGGCCGCGCGTGCAGGGCCGCGCACAGTTCCCGGGCCGGCGGCAGCAGATGCCGCTCGAACTCCTGCCGCGTCATCGAGGTCGCGGTGGCCGGGAACACGGTGCGACTCCAGATGGTGACGAACCTTCTGAGTCTGTCCTCGGGCCCGTCGTCGCCCGCCTCGGGCTCGGTGGGCTGGCTGGGCACCTTCACGGCTTGCGCCCTACCCCGCGTAACCGGAGAAGGCGAACGGGTCCTCCTCGTCGTCCGGGTTGTCCGCGCGCCACAGCGGCATCGGCACGAGCCCGGGCTCGACCAGTTCGGTGCCGTCGAAGAAGCGGGCGATCTCCGCGTTCGACCGCATCACCAGCGGGTTGCGGATGTCGCGGTAGACGTCGACGGCGCCGCCCGCGCGTTCCTGCGGGACCGGGATGCCCTCGTACGAGGCGTGGGTGAGGACGAGCAGGCTGCCGGGGGCGAGCGCGTCGAGGAGTTCGGCGACGGCCGCGCCGGGCTCGTCGGAGTCCTCCAGGAAGTGCAGGACGGCGACCAGGAGCAGCGCCACCGGCTGGTCCAGGTCGAGCAGTTCCGTCACCTCGGGGCTGCGCAGGATCTCGTGGGGCTTGCGCAGGTCGGCGGCGACCACGGCGGCGCGGTCGACGCCTTCGAGCACCGCGCGGCTGTGGGCGACGGCGACCGGGTCGTGGTCGACGTAGACGACCCGCGCCGCGTCGCTGGCGGCCTGGGCGACCTCGTGCACGTTGCCGAAGGTCGGTATGCCGGAGCCGATGTCGAGGAACTGCGTGACGTCGTGGCCGACGGCGTACCGCACGGCGCGGCGCATGAAGGCCCGGTTCGCCTGCATGGTCTTCGGCAGACCCGGCAGGAACTCCATGGCCTTGCGGGCCGCTTCGCGGTCCACTTCGAAGTTGTGCGAGCCGCCGAGATAGAAGTCGTACATACGGGACACACTCGGCACCGAAATATCGATGCCGGGCGGAGCCCAGGCGGGACGCTCCATCAAAGTCTCCAACAAGTCGCCATGGGGGTTACGGGGATACGGCCCGGTGTTCGCAGCCGACGTTCGAGCTGAGGCTACTGATCACCCGCCGGGAGAGCGAGCAGAAACGGAAATTAGCGATCCGTTCTTGGTCACACGCCATTGGCACGTGCGCTATTTACGGAAGAGTTCACGCCTTCGGACCGTGCACCTTCACGTGCACGTGGCCGAAGACCGCCACGTTCGAGGGATCCCGCGCAGTACGGAGCGCCGCGCCTGAGAAAGTCCGGACCGCAGACAGGCGATATTCGGCCAGTTCTCCGCGTCAACGCAGTTTGTAAACCTGTATGACGAGAATCCGCTCCTTCCGGCGAATCCTGGTCCGTTCGGGCCCATCGGGACGATCCGCACACTCATCCTGCTCCGCGTGTCCCTCTTGCCTCCATACGGCTTCTCCCGCTACGGGCCGCGGCTCGCGCGGCCCCTCGCGGCCGGTGCGCTGGTGTGGCTGCTCGCCTCCCCCGCGCCCGCGGCCGCCGACGCGTGCGCCTACGCCTCGACCGCGCCGGACGGCTCGGTCTTCGCCTTCTCCACCGCCGGGCCGGGGCCGTGCTTCCCGACCCATCCGCCCCATCCCCCGCACCCGACGCATCCACCCCACCCGACCCATCCGCCGCGGCCCACCACGCCGCCACCGGCGCCGGTCCCTCCTCCGGCCCCGAAGCCCACGCCGCCCCCACCGCCCGTACGGACCACGCCGCCGCCCCGGCCCGCGCCGCCACGCCCGGCCCCCACCACCCGGGAGGCGCAGCCGCCGCCCCCGCCCCCGAGCGCGCGCCCCCGCCCGCCGGCCCCTTCCCCGGTCGCGCTGCCGCACTACCAGCGGGCCGCCCGGATCAAGCCGAAGAGCTCCCCGAGCGTGCTCACCACGACGCTCCTGGTCATCGCGCCCGCGGTCCTCGCGACCGCGGTCCTGCGCCCCCGCTCCCGCTGACAGCCGCCCCACCGGCCACGTCCACGCGCGCATCCCGCACCACCCACGACTCCCCGCCCCCCGCACCCGCCCGCCCCACCGGGCCACGAGAGGAAACCCTTGTCCGAATGGCTTGTTCTCACCCTTGCGATGGCCGCCGCGTGCGCCGTCGTCCTCACCATCGTGGTCATCAACCACCGGCGCATCCCGGTGGACGACGACCCGAGTGAGACCCCGGACGTCATCGAGTACATGACGATGATGATCGGCGTGGTGTACGCCATCGTCCTCGGCCTGGCCATCGCCGGCGTCTGGGAGGCCCGCAGCGCCGCCCAGGAGACCGTGCGCCAGGAGGCGCAGGCCCTCCACGAGATCAAGGAGCGCGTCCAGGTGTACCCGGCCGCGGTGCGCGACCGGATCCGGGCCGACATCGACGCGTACGCCGCGCACGTCGTCGAGAAGGAGTTCCCGTACATGGCGGAGCACGGCTCGCTGGATCCTCAGGGCACCGAGCTGCTCGCCAAGGTCCGGCGCGGCGTGACCGACTACCAGCCCGCGAACGACTTCGAGGGCGAGGCGTACCAGCCGCTGGTCGACCAGGTGTCGGTGGCGGACGACGCGCGCGGTGCCCGCGGGCAGAACGCCGGCGAGACGATGCCCGGTGTGGTCTGGTTCGGCCTCATCATCGGCGCCCTGGTGACGGTGGGCCTGATCTTCATCTTCCAGATCCGGCGCACCGGGCGGGAGTTGCTGCTCGCCGGGCTCTTCAGCGCGCTCATCGCCTTCCTGCTCTTCCTGATCTGGGACTTCGACGCGCCGTTCGGCCGGGGCATGGCGGCCACCGCCGGTCCCCTCACCGACCTGTTCCCGCAGCTCAACGGCTGAGCGGAAGGAGGCACGGGCCGGCTGCGCGACCGGCGACTAGTCCAGGCGGGGGACTTGGGTGCCCCGTTCGCACGCCTGGGATCGCGGCTGTGGTAGGGCACTCCTAGCGTTTCGGGCATCGAGGTGCATCTCATCCCCCTCGCGGAAACCGCTTCCGCGGCTGCTCCTCGGGGACCCGGAGGATCCACCATGCGCGCGATACGTGCCGCGTCCACCGCAGTTCTGGGGGCGGCCGCCCTCGCCCTGGCCGCCCCCGTCTCCGTCGCCGGCGGCGCTCCGGTGCCGCAGCCGCCCCAGACGGGCGGCTCGGTCGACTTCGTCATCACGCCCGGGACCGTCGCGCCGGGCGGCCGGATCACGCTCAGCGCGCCGGGCTGTTCGAGTACGGCGACGGCGTCGTCCGGCGTCTTCGACACCGTCACCATCGCGCCCGGCTCCTCGGCCACCGCCACGGTGGACGCCGACGCCCGGCAGGGCGCGGTCTACATGGTGGCCTTCAACTGCACCGGCGGCGGCCAGGGCACGGTCAACCTGACCATCAGCGGCGGCGCGTCCGGCACGGTCCCGACGGCCCGTTCGACGGTCCTCACCCCGCCCCGCGGGGTGCAGGGCGGTCTCGGCGGCTCCCTCGAAGCGACCGGGCCCGGGACGATGGCGCTCGGCGGGGCCCTCGTGCTCGCCGCCGCGGGCGGTCTGGCGTACACGATCCGCCGCAGGACGGCCTCGGGTCGCCGGCACTGACGGCGCGGCGGCTGCCGCGCTCCCCTGCTCGTACGGCCGCACGGGCCGCCGTGATGCCCGTCGCCCCCGGGCCCAGGACCGGACTCGGGGGCGACGGGGGCTCAGGGCGCCCGCCGGGAGGTCCGGCCGGCTCAGACCTCCGCACCGGCCGTACGGCGCCGGCGCAGGACGATCAGCCCGCCGCCCAGGGCAGCGGCGGCGACGAGGCTGCCGCCCACCGCCATCTCCGTGGAGCTGGGGGTGAACGCGCCGCCGAGACCGCCTTCCGCGCCCCGGCCGGGCAGGACCCGGAACGGGTGGGTGGTGACCTCGCGGTCGTCGTTGCAGCGGACGGCCAGGTTGTAGCTGCCGGGCGTCGCGTTGTTGTACACGCGGGCGATGGCGCTGGACAGACCGTTGTGGTTCACCGAGAGGTTGGTCTCGGGGAACGCGTTGGACGTGACCGTGCCGCCGTGGCCACAGCCCCGGGCCGTGATGGTGATCGTCGACCCCGCGTGGACGTCGAACGGATTGACCGTGACCTCCCTCGGCCCGTTGGTGGCGGTGGCGAGGGGGGCCGCGAGCCCGAGCGCCGCGAACGCGGTCGCCGTCACCGCCAGAGTGCGAGCAGCACGCATGGTGGAACCTCCAGTGGAAGACGCCCCGAAGCGGCGCCCCGGGAGTATCGACGAGTACGCCTTCCATGACGAACCCTCACAAGCCGGGACAGCCGACGCACTTCGGTACTGGGCCGCCCCGGTGAGTCCGGAGTTCGGCCGAACGGGGGCCGGGAGCGGGCGGAACCGCAGGTCACAGACGTCCGGGGCGATCATCTGACGAGCACTCGAACGGATCATCACCCGTTCACCCGAGCCGCGCCCACCGCGCGCGTACGGCAGCGCCCGTGGCGCTCGCCCGCCGCGCCACGCCGCGCCGGCACCGAACAGCCCCGTACCCCACCCGGCGGAGCCCCGCCACCCGTTCGTCCGCGCTCGGATCGCCGGTCCGCGCGGGCACCCTTACCGTTCCCGTGACGCCGTCAAGGGAGAACCATGAGCCGCACCGACTTCAGCCTCTTCGATGCCGCCAGGAGACGCCAGCCCTGGGGTGCGCTGGCTCTCGTCATGCTCTCGGGCCTCGCGATAATGCGCAACGGGGTCGGCTTCGAATCCGGCCCGCCGCAGCCCGCCGCGGCCGCGCACCCGGCGGGCCACCCGGTCGCCCGGGCACCGGAGACGACCGGTGTGCAGCCGCTGCCCTTCGCTCCCGCCTCGCGGATCCGGATCCCGGCCCTCCGGGTCGCGGCACCCATCATGGACGTCGGCCTGGACCCGGACGGCTGGATCGCCGCCCCGCCACCCCAGGACGCCAACCTGGCCGGCTGGTACCAGAACGGCATCGCGCCCGGTCAGCGCGGCACGTCCATCGTCGTCGGCCACGTCGACAACATGGCGGGCCCCGCCGTCTTCTACGGTCTCGGCTCCCTGGAGAAGGGCCGGCGCGTCGAGGTCGAGCGGTACGACGGCCGGGTGGCCGTGTTCGAGGTCTACGGCGTCGAGGTATACGCCAAGAACGACTTCCCGGGGGTCCGCGTCTACGGGGACACCGGCGCGGCCGAACTGCGCGTCATCACCTGCGGCGGCGGCTACACCCGGGCGCACGGCTACGACGGCAACGTCGTCGTCTACGCCCGCCTGGTCGAGACCCGGTAGCCGGCGGGCACCGCGTACGTCGCGGGCCCGGCACCCGGACAACGCGGTGCGCCGGGCCCGTCGGCGTACGCGCTCAGCGGCGCGGCACCGTGAGGGTGTAGCCGGCGTCGAGGAGCCGGGGCAGGTACTGCTTGATCGCGGCGACACTGTGCGAACGGTTGCCGCCCGCGTCGTGGTTGAGCACGACGACGCCGTCCCCGACCCCGTCCAGAACCCGCCGGACGATGGTGTCGGTGGGCGGCTCCTCCCAGTCGGTGGTGTCCACGGTCCAGGCGAGCGGCTCCATGCCCAGCTCGGCGCCGGTCTCGAACACGATCCGGTTCCACGCCCCGTAGGGAGCGCGGAACCACGACGGCGGCGTGCCGAGGGCCCGTTCGATGATGTCGCTGGTGGAGGTGATCTCCCGGCGGATGACGGACGGGCGCATCTTGGGCAGTTCGGGGTGGGTCCAGGTGTGGTTGCCGACCACATGGCCGTCCGCGGCCATCTGCTTGAGCAGGTCCTGATTGTCGATCGCCATCTCGCCGCAGACGAAGAACATCGCGCGGCAGCCGTAGCGGCGCAGGGTGGCGAGGATCTCCGGGGTGTAGCGGGGATCGGGCCCGTCGTCGAAGGTGAGCACCATCGACCGCCCGACCCCGCCGAGCTGGAGGAAGGGCCGCGTCCGCACGGGCGGGGTGGCCCGCCGGAAGGCGGGGGGCGCGTAGTCGGTCATCGGCTGGAGCCGGTACGCGGTGGGCTTCCGGGCGGCCGCCCGCGCCTGGGCCCGCGCCTGCGGACCGGCCGCACCGGTCGCCTGGGGCGCACCCGCCGAGGGGGGCGAGCCGGCCGCGGTGGCGCCGCCTGCTGCCCCCGTACCGGACCCCGTTCCGGACCCCGTTCCGGACCCGGTGCCGGACCCGGTGCCCGAGTCGGTCAGGCGGTTCACGGCGAAGACGCCGACAGCAGCGGTGACCCCCAGAGCGGCCGCCCCGCGCAACAGCGCCCGGCGCCTGGGAAGCGTCTCATCGTTTTTCATGACCAATAGTGCGAACGGAGGATGGCGCGGTGTGGGCAGCCACACCCGGCCACCTGTCCGAAAGCACCTGATGAGCCGATAACCTCAGGTCGTGAGTGGATTCGAACGAGGTACGGACGGCCCCAAGGTGATCGTCGCCGGAGTGGACGGTTCCGCGTCCTCGCTCCGCGCGGCGGCGTACGCGGCCGGACTGGCCCGCCGGCAGAACGCGCGGCTCGCCCTGGTGTACGTCCAGCCCGTCCTGCCCCCCGGCGCGGCACTCGGGGCCCCGGTCGTCGAGCCCACCGACGAGATCGCCGACAGCATCGCGGCCGAGATCAAGGAGTCGGCGGAGCGGGTGCGGGCGACCTGGCAGGTGCGCTGGGAGTTCCACACGCTGCGCGGCGACGCGTACACGGGTCTGGTCACGGCCGCCGACGAACTGACGGCGGACGCGGTGGTCGTGGGCGCCTCCGAGTCGGCCGGCCACCGTTTCATCGGCTCGGTGGCGGTACGCCTGGTCAAGGCGGGCCGCTGGCCGGTGACCGTCGTCCCGTAGCCCCCAGGACCCAGGACCCAGGACCCGGAACCCGGAACCCGGAACCCGGACAGTCCCTACGGGGCCATCACCAGGCCGTCGCGGGCGGCGCCCCGGTCGAGGACGACGTCCCGGATGGCGTCGCGGATCTCGGCGTACTGCTCCTCGCCGTCCTTCACCGCCGCGCTCAGGTCGACGACCCGGCCGCGGGAGGTGTCGAAGTACTGCGGCACGAACTCCGCCTTGGTGACCTCCCACCGGCGGCCGGGCGCGGCGGGCGGGGTGAAGGTGAAGCGGGCCAGGGTGCCCTCGTTGCCGCGCCGGTCCAGGTCGCCGGAGTAGTTGACCATCCGGCCGGCGATCTGGTCGCCCATGCCGTACACGATCCAGGTGCCGTTGACCTTCTCGTACGCCTGGGGCACATGGGCGTGCGTCCCCAGGATGAGGTCGATGTCAGGGCGGTTCCCGGTGCGCGAGGCGGTCAGGGCGCGGCCGAGGGCGAGCTGGTCCTCGTCGGGTTCGTTCTCCCATTCGGTGCCCCAGTGGATCGAGACCACCACGACGTCGGCGCCGGCCCGGCGGGCGGCGCGGGCGTCCTTGACGATGCGCTGTTCGTCGATCGTGTTGACCGCCCAGGGCTGGCCCTCGGGCAGCGGATGGCCGTTAGTGTCGTAGGTGTACGCGAGCTGGGCGACGGTGGCGCGTCCCGCCTTGAGCAGCGTGGTCCTGGACGCCTCGGCGGCACTGCGGGCCGAGCCGGCGTGCCGTACGCCCGCCTCGTCGAGGGCGTCGAGGGTGCGGCGCAGCCCGTCGGCGCCGTCGTCGAGGCTGTGGTTGGAGGCGGTGGAACAGGAGTCGTATCCGGTCTCCTTGAGGCCCGCGGCGACCTGCGGCGGTGACGTGAAGTCGGGGTAGCCGGTGAAGGGGCCGCCCTCCTCGCCGTAGACGGTCTCCATGTGACAGATCGCCAGGTCGGCGCCGGAGACGACGGGTTTCACACTCTCGAACATGGGACTGAAGTCGTAGCCGGAGCCGCCCGCGTCGACGGCGGCCTGACGGATGATCGAGTCGTGGGGCAGCACGTCGCCCGAGGCCACGAGGGTGAAAGGGGCCGCAGCGGGTGGCGTGGCGCGGTGCGGACCCCGGCTCTGCGCGGCGGGCTGGGCCGGGTGTTCGGGGCTGTGGTCGGCGCCTGCGCAGGCGGTGGCCGTGGCGAGCAGGACGGCGGCGAGGGCCGCCGCGCCAGGGCGGGTGCGAGGGGTCATCTGCCAGGCTCCACCGATTCATAGGATGAACATCTGGTCAGCTGAATTCACCCTGACGTAAAGCCCCAGTCAAGAATCAATGCGGTGATTCACCACAAACCACGCTGGAACGGACGCAACGGACTCGCGGCGCTCCCCCGCGCTGCCATTCACCGCTCCGTGCGAACCGTTCGTCGCAGACCGCTGTCCGTTCCCTGTCCCTCGCCGCGCGGATGCGCTGCCATACCGCGCATGACGACGGCGACAGCGACGAACACGGCGACCCTGGCTTCCGCGACGGCGAGGACGACCACCGACGAGCGGGCCCTGGCCGAGCTCCAGCACGAGCACGGCCAGGCCCTGCTGGCCTTCCTGCTCAAACTGACCCACGGCGACCGGCAGCGGGCCGAGGACCTGGTGCAGGAGACCCTGCTGCGGGCCTGGCTGCACCCGGAGGCCTTCGACGCCTCGTACACGTCGATGCGGCCCTGGCTGTTCACGGTCGCCCGGCGGCTCGCCATAGACGCCCGCCGCTCCCGGCTGTCGCGCCCCGCCGAGATCGGCGACGCCGTCCTCGCCGTCACCGCCGATCCGGCCGGCGGTACGGAGTCGCGCGACGCGGCCCTCGACGTACGGGCGGCGGTACGGGGCCTGAGCCCGGAGCACCGCGCGGTCCTCGTCCGGCTCTACTTCGACGGTCTGACCGTCCGCGAGGCCGCCGACGACCTCGGCATCCCGGCCGGCACGGTCAAGTCCCGCTCGCACTACGCGCTGCGGCAGCTCGGCCACCGGCTGCCCGGCTACCGGCCGCGGCGGCGTACGGCCGTTGCCCGGCCGGCGGCCGCCACCGCACAATGACGGGCGTGACGCTGACTCCCGCTGCCGCCGACAAGATCCTCTCCGACAACTTCGCCCCGTGGGTGCTCGACCTGGGCCTGACCGTCGACTCGCTCGACGCGGACGGCCAGGGGGCGGTCCTGCGGCTCCCCTGGTCCGACCGGCTCGCCCGGGAGGGCGGCGGGCTCAGCGGTCAGGCGCTGATGGCCGCCGCCGACACGGCGACGGTGATCGCCGTGTCCGCCGCGCGGGGCGGCTTCGTCCCGATGACGACCGTCCAGCAGTCGATCACCTTCCAGCGGGCGGTCACCGGCGCGGACGTGCTCGTGCGGGCCCGGCTGACGAAGGCGGGCAAGCGGATGGCGTTCGCCGACATCACCCTGTGCGACGCGGGGACGGACGAGATCGCCGCCCACGCGACGGCGGTGTACGCCCTGCTCGGCTGAACCCTCCTCCACCTCTGGCTTCACCCCCGCCCCACGGCGCTCACCTGCGACGTCGTGCCGGGTCCGGATGCCGGAACAGACGGACGAGTTGGGCGAAATACGCCCCACGCCCGCCCGCCGAGGAGCAGGCTCGGTGCCAGCCTCGTCCAGGACATCCGGAAGAAGGGGGCCACAGTGCTGCCCGAAAGCACGAACGGCGGCGCGGGTCGCGGTGGCGACGGCGACGGAAGCGGCCACGACGGTGACGGCGACAGGAGTGGGCTCGCCGTCCCGATGGACTGGCTGTGCGCCGAGTACGCCGCCGACGACCTGCTCCGCACCAGCGGTCTGGTCGCGCCCGGCTCGCTGGAGTACCGGGCGGGTCTGCGGACCCTGACCCTCACCATCCTGCTGTCCGGGTCCGGTGGCGGACCGGACCGCTGGCTCTCGCGCACCGCGCACGACCATCCGTGGTCGGTCTGGGTCGAGACCCGGCTCGCCCGGTCGGCGAACGGCCTCCCCGAAGCGGACCTGGCGCTCGCCCGGGACACCTGGGGACGGCTGCGCGCGACCGAACTGCGCGCCACGGATCTGGCGGGCCTGGCCGGTCTCGCCGGACCCGGAGCGCTCGACGAGGAGCGGCAGGTGTGGCTGCCCGCCTGGCAACTGGGCGTGGCACTCGGCCACTTGGCCCTGCATCTGTGCTGACGGCGCACCCGTGACGATCACGGGGTCGGGTGCACACCCGGGCGGTACTTGGGGATCCGTACCGTCACCTTCATGCCCGCCCCGGCCCCGGTCTCGATGACCAGGCCGTACTCCGCCCCGTACACCTGCCGCAGCCGCTCGTCGACGTTGGACAGGCCGAGGCCGGAGCCGGCCGGGCGGTCGCCGCGCAGGAGGGCGCGCAGCGCCTCCGGGTCCATGCCGACCCCGTCGTCCTCGACGACGACCACGGCCTCCGCGCCGGCGTCCCGGGCCGCGATCGTCACCCGGCAGCCCTCGGCGGAGTCCTCCAGACCGTGCTTGACCGCGTTCTCGACCAGCGGCTGCAGACAGAGGAACGGCAGGGCCACCGGCAGCACTTCGGGCGCGATCTGGAGCGTCACCTTGAGCCGGTCGCCGAACCGGGCCCCGGCGAGTGCCAAGTACTGCTCGATGGCCCGTAGTTCGTCGGCGAGCTGGGCGAACTCGCCGTGCCGACGGAAGGAGTAGCGGGTGAAGTCGGCGAACTCCAGGAGGAGTTCACGGGCCTGTTCGGGGTCTGTGCGGACGAACGAGGCGATGGCGGCGAGGGAGTTGAAGATGAAGTGCGGGGATATCTGCGCGCGCAGGGCGCGGATCTCCGCCTCGACGATGCGGGTGCGGGAGCGGTCCAGCTCGGCCAGTTCGAGCTGGACGGACACCCAGCGGGCCAGTTCCGTCGCGGCCCGCACGAGCACCGCCGACTCCCGGGAGCCGTACGCGACGAGCGCGCCGAGCACCCCGTCCTCACCGGTGAGCGGGGCCACCACGGCCCAGCGCAGCGGGCAGTCGACGTCGCAGCAGCCGGCGTGGGCGGACCGGCCGCGGCCGGAGGCGAGGGTCCCGGCGACCAGTTCCGTCACCGCGCCACGGTGGTGGCCGCCGCCGGGCCCGTCCCAGGCCAGGACGGCGCCGTCGCGGTCGGTCAGGCACAGCGCCTCGGTGCCGAGCAGCGAACGCAGCCGGCCGGCCGCCCGGCCCGCGGTCTCCTCGGTGAGCCCGGCGCGCAGCGGCGGCGCGGCGAGCGAGGCGGTGTGCAGGGTGTGGAAGGTGGCCCGTTCGACGGGGGTGCCGAGGTCGAGTTCGGCGGCCTGGGGCCCGCGCCGGGCGCTGATCCGGCCGAGGACGGCACCGGCGGCGAGGAGCACGGCGCCGACCGCGCTCGCCGCGGCCAGGGCGATGCCGTTCACCGTCCCGCCCCGCGGGTCCGCTGGTCGCGGAGGTGCGGTTCGGGCCGGCCGCCGAGTTCCTCCGGCAGGTGCAGCCGCGCGAGTATCCGGGAGGTGCCCGCCGGGACACGGTGCGGGGTGGCCAGCGACACCAGGATCATGCTGAGGAAGCCGAGCGGCACCGACCACACGGCGGGCCAGGCCATCAGGGTGTGCGGCCAGCCCTCCGGCGGCAGTCCGGCCCGGGTCGCCATCACCGCCGCGAGCGCGGAACCGCCGCCGAGCAGCAGTCCCGCGACGGCGCCCGGCGGGGTGAGCCGGCGCCACCAGATGCCGAGCACGAGCAGCGGGCAGAAGGAGGAGGCGGAGACCGCGAAGGCGAGCCCGACGGCGTCGGCGACCGGCACGTCGGAGGTGACGAGCCCGGCGCCCAGCGGCACGGCGGTGGCCAGCAGGGTGGCGAGCCGGAAGTGCCGTACGCCGCGCGCGGGCAGCACGTCCTGGGTGAGCACCCCGGCCACCGACATCGTCAGCCCGGAGGCCGTCGACAGGAACGCCGCGCAGGCGCCGCCCGCGAGGAGCGCGCCGAGCAGATCGCCCAGGACCCCGCCGAACATCCGCTGCGGCAGCACGAGGACGGCGGCGTCGGAGGCACCGGTCAGGGCGAGTTCGGGGGCGTAGATCCGGCCGAGCGCGCCGTAGAGCGGCGGCAGCAGGTAGAAGGCGCCGACAAGGCCGAGGACGACGAGGGTGGTGCGGCGGGCGGCCCGGCCGTTGGGGCTGGTGTAGAAGCGGACGGCGACATGGGGCAGGCCCATCGCGCCGAGGAAGGTGGCGAGGATCAGTCCGTACGTGGCGTACAGCTGATGGCCTTCGCGGCTTCCGGCGAGCGGCTGGGACCAGCCGAGCGAGTCGAGCGCCGGCTCGTCCTCGTCGAGCCCGGCCGGTGCCCGCTCGGGCACCCGGGACCCGGCGGGGAAGGCCAGTTCGGTGCCGCGCTCCACATGGTGGCCGCCGCGGTCGAGGGTGACGGTGTCCCCGGTGTACGGGGTGCCGTCGACGCGTCCGGTGACGGTGAGCGTCACGGGCGCGTCGACCCGGACGCGTACCGTGTCGGCGATCTTCACGGCGGTGTGGTCGCGCAGGACGGCGGGGGCGTCGAAGCGGGCGGTCGGGGTGCCGTCGCCGAACCAGGCGGCGAGCAGGAAGAGCGCCGGCACCAGCAGGGCGGTCAGCTTCAGCCCGTACTGGAACGCCTGTACGAAGGTGATGCTGCGCATGCCGCCGGCGGCGACGATCCCGGTGACGACGAGCGCGACGACGACACCGCCGAGCCAGTCGGGCGCGCCGGTGACGATCTCCAGGGTGAGCCCGGCGCCCTGGAGCTGGGGCAGCAGGTAGAGCCAGCCGATGCCGACGACGAAGAGGCTGGCGACCCGGCGGACCAGCGGCGATTCCAGGCGGGCCTCGGCGAAGTCGGACAGCGTGTACGCGCCGGAGCGGCGCAGCGGGGCGGCGACCAGGAGCAGCAGCACCAGATATCCGGCGGTGTAGCCGACGGGGTACCAGAGCATGCTCGGGCCCTGCACGAGGACGAGTCCGGCGATGCCGAGGAAGGAGGCGGCGGACAGGTACTCGCCGCTGATGGCGGCCGCGTTGAGGCGCGGTCCGACGGTGCGGGAGGCCACGTAGAAGTCGGAGGTGGTCCGGGAGATCCGCAGGCCGAGCGCGCCGATGAGGACGGTGGCGAGGACGACGCCGGCGACGGCGACGACCGCGTAGGTGTGGTTCATGCGCGGGCGGTCACCGCTCGACGAGGCGGGTGAAGTCGCGTTCGTTGCGCTCGGCGCGGCGGACGTACCAGCGGGCGATGGCCCATACGACGGGGTGCACGCCGACGCCGAGGGTCACCCACACGGCGGCCTCGGGCGCGGGCAGGGCGAGCAGCAGCGGCAGCGAGCCGACGAGCAGCGCGAGCGCGCCGAGGCCGGTGAGGGCGGCCCGCAGCTGACTGCGCATGAGGGAGCGGACGTAGGTGTGGCCGAGGGTGGTCTGCTCGCTGATCTCGGAGCGGGCGGGCGGGTGCTGCGGCCGGGGCGGGGCCCGGGCACGGCTCCGGCGCCGACGGCCGAGGCGTACGTGACGGTCTCGCGGCGGGGCCGGCGCGGCGGGTGCTGCTCGGACATCGGCGTCCGCTCCCTCAGGGTCGATGGGCCCGTGGAGTCTACGCAGCCGCAGGTCGGGGCGGTAGGCGTCGTTCGCGGGGTGGACGGGCCGGGCCGGTGAAGGGGTACGCGCGAGGGGTACGGGGTCAGCCGGCGGGCCGGCGCATGAGCAGGTCCCGCAGGTGGCGGGCGTGCCGGCGGGAGACGGCGAGTTCGGCGGCGCCGACGCGGACGGAGGTCGCGCCGCTGTCGACCCGGAGTTCGTCGATCCGGGCGAGCGCGACGAGGTGGCTGCGGTGGATCCGGACGAATCCGCGGTCGGCCCAGCGTTCCTCCAGGGTGGACAGCGGGATGCGGACGAGGTGGCTGCCCTGGTCGGTGTGCAGCCGCGCGTAGTCGCCCTGGGCCTCCACGTACGCGATGTCGTCGACGGGCACGAAGCGGGTGACGCCGCCGAGTTCGACGGGGATCTGCTCGGGGGTCCGGTCCGCCTGCGCGGCCTGGGCGGCTTGCGCGGCCTGGCTGGTGGCGTGGACGAGGTCGTGGACGCGCCGGACGGCCTCGGCGAGGCGCTCGCGCCGTACCGGCTTGAGGACGTAGTCGACCGCCTCCAGGTCGAAGGCCTGGACGGCGAAGCCCTCGTGGGCGGTGACGAACACGATCAGCGGCGGCCGCGCGGAGCCGCCGAGCAGCCGGGCCAGGTCGAGTCCGCCGAGCCCCGGCATGTGGATGTCGAGGAAGACCACGTCCACGCCGTCGGCCCCGTCGCGGTCCGGTCCGGCGTCCACGGCGCGGCCGAGCCGGCGCAGCGCCTCGGTGGCGTCGCTCGCGCCCTCGGCGCTGCGCACGCGCGGGTCGGCCCGCAGCAGATAGAGGAGTTCCCCGAGGGCCGGCGCCTCGTCGTCGACGGCCAGTACGCGCAGCATGCGCGGGAGTCTATGCCAGCGCGGCGCGGCCATGGCGGGGAGCGATCGCGCGCTCGGGTCCTACTTCAGGAGCCGGGACATCCGGCGGTCGGCGAGCGGGCGGCCGCCGGTCTGGCAGGTGGGGCAGTACTGGAGCGAGGAGTCGCTGAAGGAGACCTCGCGGATGGTGTCGCCGCACACCGGGCAGGCCTCGCCGGTACGGCCGTGGACGCGCATCCCGCTCTTCTTCTCGGCCTTGAGCCGCCCGGCGGCGAGGCCGTGCGAGCGGGCCACGGCGTCGGCGAGAGTCGTACGCATCGCGGTGTAGAGGTGGGCGATCTCCTCGGGCGTGAGGTTCTGCGCCGGTTTGTACGGGGACATCGTGGCCGCGTGCAGGATCTCGTCGCTGTAGGCGTTGCCGATGCCGGCGATGAGACTCTGGTCGCGCAGGGCGCCCTTGATACGGCGCCGTTCCCCGGCGAGCAGGGCGGTGAACGCCGCCAGGTCGAAGGCGTCGGCGAGCGGGTCGGGGCCGAGGCGGGCGACGCCGGGCACGTCGGCGGGGTCGTGGACGACGTACACCGCGAGGCGTTTGGTGGTGCCCGCCTCGGTGAGGTCGAAGCCGTCGCCGCCGGTGAGCGCGACGCGCAGGGCGAGCGGCCCCTTGCCGGGCCGGGGCGGGCCGGAGGGCAGCACGTCCTTCCACTGGAGCCAGCCGGCCCGGGCGAGGTGGGTGACGAGGTGGAGCGGGCCCGCCGTGCCCTCGGCGGCGATGTCCAGGAACTTGCCGTGCCGGGCGACAGTGGTGACCCGCGTTCCGTCGAGGGCGTCCGGGGGCGGGTCGTACGTCTTGAGCACGCTGATCGCGACGGGCAGCACGCGGGCGATCTCCTTGCCCACGAGGTGGTCGTCGAGGAACGCGCGCAGGGCTTCGACCTCGGGCAGTTCGGGCATGTCCCCACCCTGCCGCACCGGCCCGGGGCACGCCCGCCGGGCGGGGCCGTCAGTTCTCGGGCAGCCGGCCGGTGTCGGCCGCCTCGGAGGCGTCGGCGGTCTCGGCTGCCTTGGCGGTGCCCGTGGCACCGGCGGCGTCGACGAGGCCGGCGAGTTCGGCCGGGTCGAGGAAGCCGGGGATTCCGTCGGACTCGGTGGACGAGCCGGCCTCGCCGTCCCCGGCCGGTGCGGCGGCGTCCGCGGCTCCGGCGTCCCCGGTGGCGAACTCGCACCACACACTCTTGCCGTTGCCGCGCGGCTCCACTCCCCACTGGTCGGAGATCTGCTCCACCAGCAGCAGGCCTCGGCCCGAGACCACCGAGTCGCCGGCCTCGCGCCGGCGCGGCAGCACGCTGGAGCCGTCCTCGACCTCGACGCGCAGCCGCTGCTCGGGACCGGGCAGCATCCGCAGGGTCACGATGGCCCCGCCCTCGGTGTGCATGAGGGCGTTCGTCACCAGTTCGTCGGCGACCAGCTCGATCTCGTCCGAGCGGACTTCGGCGCCCCAGGCCCGTACGGCCGCGCGGATCATGTGCCGGGAGGCCCGCAGCGCCTCCGGGTCGTCCTGCCCGACGTGCTGCTGGAGCCGCCCCGCCGAGGCGGGCTGCCGGGCGCCCTCGCGGCGCAGCAGCAGGATCGCCACGTCGTCGTCGCCCCCGCGTTCGTCGACGACGTCGCAGAGCTGGTCGGCGAGTTCGTCGAGCTCCCGGGGGCCCCGTTTGACCAGGGAGGACAGCCACTGGAGCCCTTCGTCGAGGTCGGATCCGGGTTTCTCGACGAGACCGTCGGTGTAGAGCAGCAGGGTCTCGCCCGGGTCGAGTTCGACGGTGGTGACGGGATAGTCGAGGTGGTCGAACTCGGCGGACAGGCCGAGCGGCAGCCCGCCCTCGACGGGCAGCCGGCGCGGCGTGCCGGAGGGGTCCCGGACCAGCGGGTCGACGTGCCCCGCGCGGACGATCTGGACGAGCCCGGTGGCGGGGTCGGTCTCGGCGTACGTGCAGGTGGCGAAGCGGTCGGTGTCCAGTTCGTGGAGGAAGACGGAGGCGCGGGCCATCACGGTGGCGGGGGTGTGCCCCTCGGCGGCGTACGCGCGCAGCACGATCCGCAGCTGTCCCATCACGGCGGCGGCCTGGGTGTCGTGCCCCTGCACGTCGCCGATGACGGCGCCGACCCGGTCGCCGGGCAGCGGGATGACGTCGTACCAGTCTCCGCCGATGTCCCGGCCCATCCGGGCGGAGCGGTAGCGGACCGCTATCTGCGCGCCGGGCACCTCCGGGATGCGGCGGGGCAGCATCGCCTGCTGGAGCCCTTCGGCCAGGTCGTGCTCCTGCTCGTACAGCATGGCCCGCTGGAGGCTCTGGGCGATGGAGCTGCCCAGCGCCACCAGCAGGTTGCGCTCGTCGGGGCTGAAGCCGATCCGGTCGCGGTAGAGCAGGCCGAGGGCGCCGATGGGGCGGGCCTGGGCGATCAGCGGGAGATACGCGGCGGAGGTGACGCCGAGGTCGGAGACGTGCGGCCACAGCACCGGGTAGTCGGCGGCGAACTCCTCGGGGGTGTCGATGAAGAGCGGCCGCAGGGTACGGATCGCCTTGCCCATCGGATACGGCTCGTCCACCCGGGTGTAGCGGGTGCCGGGCACGAACGTGCCGGTGGGCCCCTCGGCCACCAGATGGATCCGGCCGCCCTCCAGCAGGCCCATGACGAGACTGGCCGCGCCGAAGTACTCCAGGCCCTGCGCGGCGCCGAGCATGTCGGTGATGTCCTGGACGGTACGGGCGTGGGCGAGCGCGGCGGTGGTGGCCTCGACGATGTTGGTGCGCTCGCGGCGGCCCTCGTCGAGGCCGAGGCGGGTGGCGGACTCGGAGAGTTCCTCGGAGGCGTCGCGGACCACGCCGAGGATACGGACCGGCCGGCCGGTCTCGTCGCGCCGGACCAGGCCCTGGGTGTGGGTCCAGCGCTGGGTGCCGGACCGGTCGCGGAGCCGGAAGTAGGCGCCGTAGCGGTCGTTGCCGTCCTTCAGGGCCTGGGCGACCATCGCGTCGAGCCGGCGGGCCTCGTCGGCGAGGACGCGCGAGCCGAGCGTCTCGGGGACGCCGTCGTACTCGCCGGGCGCCATGTCGAAGACGGCGAGGGCGGTCTCGTCCATCTCCAGGCGGCCGGTGAGCAGGTCCCAGTCGAAGCTGCCCATCCGGAATTCCCGGCCCAGCTCCTGGAAGAAGCAGCCGGCCGGCTCGGTCGACTGTGTCGCGCGGCGGCACCGGCCCGCCGCCGCGGCATCGCCGCCCCCGCTGCCCGCGCTCATGGGGCCCACGCTATGCACAGCGCGGCGGGACCGCACGGCGGGGAGCCGCCGGGCCGGTGCCGCCCGGCGCCCCGCGGCCCGCCGCGTCGCGTCACCTCAGGCGGTCTCGGGCCCGCGCCCCGGCTCGGTTCCGGGCTGCCCGGGCGCGGCACCGTCGAAGGACCGGCCGTCGGGCGATACGGCGTCGGGGGCGGGCGGCGCGTCGGGGGCGGCCGGGGGGCTGTCCGGGGCGATCGGCCCGTCGGGACCGTCCGGCCCGTTCGGCGCGCCCGGCCCGTCAGGGAGACCGGGGCCGTCCGGGAAGCCGGGACCGTCGGGGAGTCCGGGGCCCTCAGGGGCGAGCCGTACGTCCGGGCTGTCCATCCCGCCCGGTACGCCTCCGTCGGCCGGCGCGGGCGCGTCCGGCCCGTCCGGGACGCCGGGCTGCCCCGAGCCGGCCGGGGCACCGGGACCGTCGGGCATCGGGACACCGGATCCGGGACCGGGCGGCGGCCCGGGTACGGAGGAGCCGCCGGAGCCCGTCCCGCCGGGCGGTCCGGCCGGGTCGCCGGAGAACGCGGGCGAACCGGCCGTCTCCGACAGCGGCGCGGGCGGCGCGGCGACGAGGTCGCAGGTGGCCGGGTCGCACGACGGTGTCGTGTCGGGGCTGCGGTCCGCCTCGCCATCGCTGCCCGCCGGCCGCTCGAACCAGGTGTTGCCAGCGCTGTCCGCGAGGACCAGGCTGCGGACGACGCTGTTGGTCGGGGTGATCGCGACGACCCGGTCGGGGCGGTAGCCGGGCCACGGCCGGCCCTTGTGCCGGGCACCGGGCGCGGGGGCCGGGGCACGCAGCGGGTTGCCGCCGGCGCAGCGCACGCGCGGGGTCGCGTACTCGTCGACGAGGACGGCGGTGCCCGTCTGGAGGACGGACTGGAAGGGCGCGGCGCGGCCGTCGCGGAGGCCGTGGCTGGTGACCCGGGCGTCGGCGCGCAGCAGGACCGGGGTGAGACCGCGCAGCCAGTCGGCGAGCCGGGCCTCGGGGATGCCGGCGGCCTCGGCGAAGGCGCGGGCCCGGGCGGGGTCGGTGGTGAGCAGGGCGACCTGCTGCTCGACGTTGCAGCTGGCGGTGGAGCGGGTGCCGCCGTAGAGGCCGGGGGTGGCGCCGGTCAGCGCGCGGCCGGCCGGCGCGGCGCCGGTGGCGCCGCCGGGCGCCGCGCCTTCGGGTCCCGCCGCGGGCGCGCCGTCCGACGCGGCGGGGGCGCCTTCCTGCACGGTGGAGGGCCCGAACGGCGCGGGCCCCTGGACGCCGGCCGGTTCCAGCAGTACCTCACGGACGGTGGCGGGAGTCGGCTGCGCGCCCGGCTCGGCGGGGGTGTCCAGGGAGCAGCCCGCGATCAGCAGGGCGGGGGCCAGCGCGGCGACCGCCCAGATCCCGGGGCGCAGACCGGCCCGCGGGCCCGGGGCGTCACCGGCAGGCCCTCCCGCCCGCGCGTCCGCCGGTCCGCCCGCCGCCGTGAGCGCCCGGCCGCTGAGCGACGTACCCGGCAGGATGTCCAACGGGGGGCCGTCCGGGGTGCGGGGCCGGGTGCCGGGCGGCGGCGTGCCGGGTCGTGAGGGCCGTCGTCTGGATACGTCGCGCACTGGGTTCTCCCACTTGTTCGCCCCGGGTCGTTCCCTCCTTACTGCCGCAGCCCCATGGCGACCGCAATCCGGGCGCGTCCATCCGGTGCGGCGGCCCCGTGCGCCCGCGCCGCCGGGGCCCCTGGGCTCGCTGCGCGGAACCTCCCGAGGATCCCGACCGGGCCCGCGGAGTTACGCTCCTTGTGTACTCCCCCGCACTCCTTGAGGAGGCGGCCATGAGCCAGTACGACGAGTACACCAGCCCCTCGCAGGCCGAGGGCGAGCGCCTCGACGAGGACATGGACGCGGCGCAGAAGAAGCAGACGCACAGGATGCCGACCCGTACCACCCCGTCGCAGGCGGAGGGCGAGCGGACCGCGAACGACAACGCCGACGCCAAGGGCACCGGCGACGACACCGACAGGCGCTGACCGGGCGGGCGGCGTCGGCCCGCCCGGCCGACTCTGCCTGACCGGCCTGCCGGCCGGCCCTGACCTCGCCCCGAGCCGATGCAGTGGTTCACCGCGCCCGACTACTGGCTGAGCCGGATCGTCTTCCAGCGCGGGCTCGCCGGACTTTACGTGGTCGCCTTCGTGTCGGCGGCCCTGCAGTTCCGGGCGCTCATCGGCGCGCGCGGGATGCTGCCCGTGCCCGCGTTCACCCGCCGGGTCCCGGCCCGCCTCGCGCCCAGCCTCTTCCAGTGGCGCTACTCCGACGCGCTGTTCGCGTCCGTCGCCTGGGGCGGTGCCCTGCTGGCCCTCGCCCTGGTGGCGGGCGCGGGGGACGCGGTGCCGCTGCCCGTGTCGATGCTGCTGTGGCTGCTGCTGTGGGCGCTGTACCTGTCGATCGTGAACGTGGGGCAGACCTGGTACTCCTTCGGCTGGGAGTCGCTGCTCCTGGAGACGGGCTTCCTCGCCGTGCTGCTCGGCAACGCCGACACCGGGCCGCCGGTGCTGGTGCTGTTCCTGCTGCGCTGGCTGCTGTTCCGGGTCGAGTTCGGCGCGGGGCTGATCAAAATCCGCGGCGATCCGTGCTGGCGGAACCTGACCTGCCTGTACCACCACCACGAGACCCAGCCGATGCCCGGCCCGCTGAGCTGGTTCTTCCACCACCTGCCGAAGCCGCTGCACCGGGCCGAGTGCGCCGCCAACCATGTCGTCCAGCTCGGCGTCCCGGTGCTGCTGTTCGCGCCGCAGCCGGTGGCGACGGTCGCGGCCGGGCTGATGGTGGCGACCCAGCTGTGGCTGGTGCTCTCGGGCAACTTCGCCTGGCTGAACTGGCTCACCATCCTGCTCGCGCTGTCGGCGATGGACGGCTCGCTGCTGCCCGGCGGCCAGGACCATCAGCGGCCCGGCGCCCCGCTCTGGTACGTGGTCGTGGTGTGCGCGGCCACCGTGCTGATCCTCGTCCAGAGCCGGCATCCGGTGCGCAACCTGCTGTCCCGGCGGCAGACGATGAACCGTTCCTTCGATCCGCTGCACCTGGTCAACACGTACGGCGCGTTCGGTACGGTCAGCCGGGTCCGGGACGAGATCGTCATCGAGGGCACCGACGAGGTGGCGCCGGGCCCGGACACGGTGTGGCGGGAGTACGGCTTCCGCGGCAAGCCGGGCGATCCGCGCCGGCTGCCGCGCCAGTTCGCCCCGTACCATCTGCGGCTCGACTGGCTGATGTGGTTCGCGGCGCTCTCCCCCGGCTACGCGGGCGACTGGTTCGGGCCGTTCGTGGAGCGGCTGCTCGCCGGGGACCGCGACACGCTGCGGCTGCTGCGCCACAACCCGTTCCCGGACGCCCCGCCGGCGCGGGTGCGGGCGCTGCTCTACCGCTACCGGTTCACCACCTGGCGCGAGCTGCGGGAGACCGGGGCATGGTGGCATCGCACGCTGGTCCGGGAGTACCTGCCGCCGGTACGGCTGCGCGGGCCGGCGCGCCGGGACCGCGCGGGGTGACCCGCGGCTCCCCCCCTGCCGGGCGGGACGACCGTGCCCGGACAGGGCGATGCCCCCGGCCGAGAGGATCGGCCGGGGGCATCGCGGCGAAGCGTCGCTTGCGGTTCGGGTCAGTCGATGCCCGGCAGGATGTGCGGCTCCGCGAGGTCGTCCTCGTATCCGGCGAGCCGGATGGGGGCCGAGCGGGCCCATACTTCGAGGTTTCCCAGCTCGCCGGGCCGCTGACGCGTCGGCTCGATCGTTCCGATCGGCGCGTTCGGTTCGGCGGGGCGCTGCTTCTCCTGCGTGGTCGATTCCGGTGTCACCGCGCACTCCTTCGTGTCGCGTATCAAGGGGGACAGGGGGTCCGTTCGGTCGCGGTGGCGCCGTACTGACGGGCGGGACCGCGGCCATTCGGTGACAGGCCAGTCCCCGGCCGATCTGGGGAGGTTCGGTGAAACCCGTGTTGACCGGCCGTGTACACCAGACTAACCAAATGAGCACGCCTGCGCTCTATGGGGCACGAAAGTGTGACGCGTTCGAGTGAACCTGGCCGAATTCCTGTACCCCGCCCCTCTTCACTGGATCACCACTTACCGGGCGCGTAGTCCTTCAGGAAGACCCCGTACACGTCCTCGCCGTGCTCGCCGAGCACGATCGGGTCGTAGACCCGGGCCGCGCCGTCGACCAGGTCGAGGGGAGCGTGGAAGCCCTCCTCGGCGAGCCGCAGCTTGTCGAAGTGGGGGCGCTCGTCGGTGATCCAGCCGGTGTCGACCGAGGTCATGAGGATGCCGTCGGTGTCGAACATCTCCTGGGCGCTGGTGCGGGTCACCATGTTCATGGCGGCCTTGGCGGCGTTGGTGTTCGGGTGCCCGGCGCCCTTGTAGCCGCGGCCGAAGACGCCCTCCATGGCGGAGACGTTGACGACGTACGCGCGCTTGCTCGCGGCCTGGGCGGCGGCCCGGGCCATCGCCGGGCGCAGCATGCTGATCAGGATGAACGGCGAGGTGTAGTTGCAGAGCTGGGTCTCCAGCAGCTCCACCGGGGAGATCTGCTCGATGGTCTGCACCCAGGTGTTGGAGTCGACGACGTCCGGGACCAGACCGCCCGCGTCGATGGCGGTGCCGGCCTGGTGCCGGGCGATGCTGGCGTTGCCCGCGACCAGCGCGAGGTCGGCGACCTTCTGGGCGTCGAGACCGCTCACGCCGACGGGCAGCGCGGCGAGACCGTCGACCGCGCCGGAGTTGAAGGCGCCGATGACGTGGTGGGCGGGCAGCTCGCCGGCGGGCAGCGGGGCACGCTCGCCCTCGACGAGCGCGGCGTACGCGGAGGGCAGCCGGCGTACGGTCTGCGTCGCGTTGTTGACCAGGATGTCCAGCGGACCGGCCTCGGTGACCTGCTCGGCGAGGGCGACGGCCTGGGCCGGGTCGCGCAGGTCGATGCCGACGACCTCCAGGCGGTGCATCCAGTCCGCGGAGTCGTCCATCGCCTTGAAGCGGCGGATGGCGTCCTTGGGGAAGCGGGTGGTGACGGTGGTGTGGGCGCCGTCGCGCAGCAGCCGCAGCGCGATGTACATGCCGATCTTGGCCCGGCCGCCGGTGAGCAGCGCGCGCTTGCCGGTGAGGTCGGCGCGGGCGTCGCGCTTGTTCCGGTTCAGGTCGGCGCAGTCGGGACAGAGCTGGTGGTAGAAGTAGTCGACCTCGACGTACCGCGTCTTGCAGGTGTAGCAGGAGCGGGGGCGCTGGAGTATGCCCGCGATCCGGCCGGCCTCGGTGACCGAGGAGGGCAGGATGCCCTCGGTCTCGTCGTCGATGCGCTGCGCGGAGCCGGTGGCGGTGGACTCGGTGACGGCCTTGTCGTGGGCGGTCTTGGCGGCCCGGCGCTCCTGGCGGCGGCGCTGCTTCACGGTCCGGTAGATGCCGGCGGTCGCCCGGCGGACGAGGATGGCGTCGGGGTGGTCGACGTCCAGCTCGTCCAGCTCGTCGAGCACGCCCAGGCAGACGGCCAGGCGCTCGGGGTCGATGCCCGGCCCGTACTCCTGGGTCTCTTCAGTCACCGTCATGGCCTTGGTCGTCCTCGATCGCTCGTGCCGTCGTCACTCGTCGCCGCGGGCCGCCGGCCACCGCGGCGGGTGGGCCCGGATGACCGGCGGATGCGCCGATCACCCGCGCGTCGGCGTGTCGTGGGCTTCGAATAAGCAACTTTACGGAGCGGGGGGCCGCCGCTCCAAACCCGTACGGGGGGCGTGGTCGAACACACAGTCGCCGCACAGGCCTCCGGCCGCGCCGCGGTAGTAGAGACAGCAGCTGGTACGGCGCAGGGCCGGGCCGCGGACGGTGCCGGCCAGGTCGGGGTGGTCGAGCAGGCCCGAGACCAGCGCGACGGCGCGGGCGGCGGCGTCGGGGCGGCCGTGGGCGCGGGCCCAGCGCAGCAGTTCGCGCAGCGCTCCGGCGAGCGCGGAGCCGGAGTTGCCCCAGAGCAGCCGCGGGGAGATCCGGCCGTCCCGGGCGAAGGCGGCGTGCAGCGGGACGAGGTGGGCCTCCAGGACGGCGGCGCGCAGCCCGGCGACGGTGGCGGGGCGGGTGGCGGAGCCGGACCACCACAGGTCGTCGGGGGCGCCGAGCGCGCCGTCCCAGTGGAGGGTGCCGGGCGCGAGGTCGGGGAAACGGCCGTGCAGGGCGGCGGGGCCGAGGGTGGTGGACCAGAGGCGGGCGGCGAGGCCGAGCTGGGCGGCCGAGGCGGCGACCCGGCGCTCCCGCCCGGATACGCCGAGTCCGGCGGCGACCCGGTCGACGCGGGCGGTGAGCGGGGTGTCGTCACGGCCCGCGTACAGCTCCGCGAGCGGGCGGTGGTCGGGCCGGGCGCCGGTGGCCGACCCGGGCGGCGGGGCCGTACGCAGCACGAAGAAGCCGCCCACCTGTGCGCTGTCGACGGCGCGGACGTCCGCGCCGTCGTCGGCGCGGGCATCGAGTTCCGGGTCCGGTTCCACCGGGGCATCCTGCCATCGGCGGCGCCCGCGCCGCCCCGGCGCGGGGCCATTTTCGGCGGCTTCGACCGGGGGTGGCCGATTCGGAGGGGTCGCGGGCCCGGTCCGGTGCCGGTCGAGGTGAGCTGCGCGGACTACGCCGCGAGGTGTACGAGGCCGCTTCGTACTCCGTTCGCGGTACGACGGATCAGGTTCCCTGGTACGACGACGTGAACGCCCGGAAGCGGGATCGTGGAGGTATGAGTTCCCTCGCGCTGTCCGTGCTCCTGTCGCTGGTCTCCGCGGTCGCCTACGCGTCCGCGGCGATCGTGCAGGAGCGGGTGGCGGCCTCGGCCGCCGTCCCCCGGTACGCGCCGCTGCGCCGGCCGGCGTGGTGGGGCGCCATCGCGCTCAACGGCCTGGGCGCGGCCCTGCACGTGGCCGCCCTCGCGTACGGACCGCTGAGCCTGGTGCAGCCGCTGGGCGCGCTGACGATCGTGTGCGCGCTGCCGCTGGCGGCGCTGTTCGTGGGCCGCCGGGCGGGCCGGACGGCCTGGCGCGGCGCGCTCATGACGACGGTGGGTCTGGCCGGCCTGCTGAGCCTCACCTCGGGCACGGCCGAGCAGTCCCTGGCGACCGACGAGCGGCGGCTCCTCGCGCTCGTCACGTTCGGCGCGGTGGCGCTGCTGTTCACCGCCGCGCATCTGGTGCGGCGCCCGGCGCTGCGCAGCATGGTCCTGGCCGCGGGCGCGGGGGTCGCCTTCGGCATCGCCTCGGTCTTCACGAAGACGGTGGCGGTGGACTTCCGCCTGGACGCGCCGCTCGCCCAGTGGGCGAGCCTGCTGGTTCTCTCGGCGCTGGCGGTGACGGGGCTGCTGCTGTCCCAGGCCGCGTACCGGGGCGCCGGGCTCGCCGCGCCGCTGGCCATGGTGACGGTGGTGAACCCGGTGATAGCGGCGACCGTCGGCCTGACCCTGTTCGGCGAGTCGTTCCGGTACGGGGCGGCCGGCGGGGTCGCCGCCCTGATCTGCGGTGTGGTGACGGCGGGCGGGCTCGTCCAGCTCACCCTGGACCGGCTGGGCACCGGGACGGCGGCCCCGGAGGCGGCCGAGAACCCGGGCGGGCGGGAGACCGCGACAACCGGGCCGGAGGCTCCGGGCGCGCCGGAATCCCCCGCCCTGGCGGGGACCTCCACGCCGCCGAGGTCCTCGGCCCGGCCGGAATCCTCGGCCCGGCCGGGGTCCTCCGCCGGATCAGATCGAGACGCCGCGGGCGCGGAGGTACGCGAGCGGGTCGATGTCGGACCCGTACCCGGGACCCGTACGCATCTCGAAGTGCAGGTGCGGTCCCGACACGTTGCCGGTCGATCCTGAGCGACCGATCCGCTGGCCGGTGTTGACCTGCTGGCCCGCGCGGACGGTGAGCGCGGACAGGTGCGCGTACTGGCTGTAGCGGCCGTCTCCGTGGCGGATGACGACCTGGTAGCCGTAGGCGCCGCCCCAGCCCGCCGAGACGACCCGGCCGGTGGCCACGGCCTGTACGGACGTGCCGGTGGGGACGGGGAAGTCGATGCCGGTGTGGTAGCCGCTGGACCAGGACGAGCCCTGGGTGCGGTAGCGGGTGCCGATGTCCGTGTCGGCGACCGGCGAGGTGAAGTGCCGGACCGGCGCCGGCTTGTGCGCGGGTGCGGGAGCGGGCTTGTGGGCGGGCTTCGGGGCCGGCTTCCGGGCGGCGGGCTTCTGGGCCGCCGGCTTGCGGGAGGGCTTGGCGGCCGGGGCCTTCGTCGGCGGCTTCGCCTCGGGCTTGGCCTCGGTCTTGGCGGCCGGCTTCACGGCGGGCTTCGGCTTCTCGGGCGCGGGCCGCGAGACCGGACGGGTCGCCTCTGCGGGCGGCTGGGTCCGCGGCTTGGCCGTCGGGGGCTTCGGCGCGGGCGTGGCGGGGGCCGGGGCGGGCGTGGGCTTCGCCTCGGGCTTCGTCTCCGGCCTGGGCTTCGGCTTCGTCTCGGGCCGCGGCGTGACTGCCGGGGGCTTGGCCGGTGCCGCGGGCGCGGCCATCCGCAGGGTGAGCCGCTGGCCGGGGAGGATCAGGTCGGGGTCGTCGCCGACGACGCGGCGGTTGGCCTCGTACAGCCGCGGCCAGCCGCCCCGTACGTCCTTGTCGCGGGCGATCTCGGAGAGCGAGTCGCCGGACTCGACGGTGTACATCTCGCGCACGGTCGGCACGGTGGTGGGACTCGCGGGCGCGGCGGCGGCCGCCTGGGTGCGCTGCGCGGGCAGCGAGGCCTTCGCCGCCAGCGGCCGCACGCCCGCGGTCTGCGCGGTGGCGCCGCCCGCCGGTCGGGGTGCCGCGTCGCCCCGTTCGAGGCCCGCGCGCGGCCCGCAGGCGGGCCAGGCGCCGGGGCCCTGGCTCTCCAGCGCCCGCTCGGCGACGGCGATCTGCTGGTCCTTGGAGGCGAGGTCGGCGCGCGGCGCGAAGTGCGTCCCGCCGTACCGCTCCCAGGTGGACTGGCTGAACTGGAGTCCGCCGAAGTAGCCGTTGCCGGTGTTGATCTGCCATTGGGAGGTGGACTCGCAGGCGGCGAGCTTCTCCCAGACGTCCAGTGAGGCGGCCTGCGCCGTGCCCGCCCCGATCAGTGGCAGGGCCATGCCCGCGCCGCCGGCGGTGACGAGCGAGGCACGGTTGATCCGGCTCGGCTGCTGACGGCGGTGCTTCCCGCGTGCGGCCATGGGCCCCCCTTGTACGCGTCGACAGTCGCCCAAGGTAGGGGCAGGCAACCGTGCGTGACAAGGGGTTCCGGCCGGTTCCCCCGCCTCACGCGTCGCATTCGCGCCATGTGGCGCGCGGTCACCGCCCGGCGGGTCCCGGCTGCGGCTGCGGTTCGGGCTCCGGTACGGGATAGGGGCTCGGCGGCACGGGGTTGGGCGGCGGCATGGGAGGGGGTCCCGGGGTCGGCACGGGCGAGGGCATCGGGTCGGGGATCGGGGGCTGGGTCATGACGTCCTCCGAGAGGTACGAGGGGAGGGAGCGGCGATCAGGGAATCGAGGGCCGGGACGGGCTCCAGCCTCCCCCGTTCCGACTGCCCGCGCGCGCGGAGGCCATGCCTTCGGGCGAGCGTCCGGGGCCTTCGGACAGAGCGGGGCACCCGGCCGCCGTCACCAGAGGTCCGTCCGCTCCCTCGGCTGCCGCTCAGTCACCTGGACCGCCTCGGCGGGCGGCGGGGGCCTCGTCGGGGTGCCGCTCGGCCCGGCGCGCGACGTACGGACAGAGGGGGACGACGGGCACCCCCTCGGCGGCGGCCGGTTCCACTATGCCGTCGCGGTCACGGGCGCGCACGGCGGCGGCCGGACGGCCCTCGGGAGCGAGGAGGAGCAGGCCGGACGCCGGACCGCACCGGTGCTACGTTCTACGTGACTGTAGAAACAAGGGAAGGGGCGGGGATGGAGATCTCCGGAATCATCAGCGCGATCGTGATCGGCATCGTCATCGGAACGCTCGGGCGGCTGGTCCTGCCCGGCCGGCAGCGGATCGGCGTGCTGTGGACGATCGCCGTCGGCATCGTGGCCGCGTTCGTCGGGACCGCGATCGCCGCGTTTCTCGGCGTCGCCGACACCAAGGGCATCGACTGGATCGAGTGGATCATCCAGATCGCCCTCGCCGCGGTGGGTGTGACCGCGCTGGAACGCGCCAAGAGCCGCGGCTGACACGCCGGGACGTCCACGTACGCGCACGCGGACGGGTGCGCGCCGCACAAGGGGATCCCCCATGCCGAAGCCGCGTCCTGGCACCTGCCGGGGCGCGGCTTCGTCGTGCCCGGTGGAGGCGCGGGGGCCGCGAACGGGGTGATCTTCCGGCCATGCGGGAGCTCGTGAGGCGACACGGGCGACGCCGGCGGCGGACAGACGCGCGCGCGGCACAGGGGCGACACGACGCGCCCGGAATCACCCGATGGATCAGGAGAGTCGGCGCGGGGCGCCGCGACGCGCCTATGCCTCCCGTGGCACCCGTCCGGCTGCGGCGCGTGGTCGTGCGCCGGTCGACAGGGCACGGTGGTGCCGGAGTTGTCCCTGGTGACGAGACCGGACCTGCCGTGTCACACTCCGTCGCGCTCCTCCCGTAGTCGCCCATACGCTCGACCGAAGAGAGAAGTACGTTGCCCCACACAGGAATCCGCTCCCGGCGGACCCGCGGCCCCGTGACCGCCGGCATCGTTCTGGCGGTCGCCGCCGGTCTGCTCACCGCGGCCCCGGCCGCGCAGGCGGTCTCCGGCACGCCCGCCGCCGCGGGTGACCACGCCTTCACCGCCCGCCTGAACATCGGCGAGGGCGACACCACGCGCGGCTGCTCCGCCGCGCTGGTGCACCAGCAGTGGTTGCTGACCGCCACCAGCTGTTTCGCCTCCACCCCGGGAGGCCAGGTCACGGCGGGCAAGCCCGCGCTGAAGTCCCAGGCGACCCTGGGCGACCGGACGATCGACATCGTCGAAGTGGTCCCGCGCGACGACCGGGACGTGGCCATGGTCCGGCTCGCCGAGCCCGTCACCACGGTCACGCCGGTGGGCCTGGCCGCCGGCGCTCCCTCGGCGGGCGAGAGCCTGCTCGGGGCCGGGTTCGGGCGGACGAAGACCGAGTGGGTCCCGGACCGGATGCACACCGGCGAGTTCCAGGTGGACTCCTCGACCGGCACCACGGTGGCACTGACCGGCCGGGACGGGGTCTCCGTCTGCAAGGGCGACACCGGCGGCCCGGCCCTGCGCCGCACGGCCGGCGGGGTCGAGCTGGCCGCCGTCCACAGCCGTTCCTGGCAGGGCGGGTGCTTCGGCGAGACGGAGACCCGGAACGGCGCCGTGGACGCCCGGGTCGACGGCCTGGCGGACTGGGTGAAGGACGTCCGCAACCGCGACCGGACGTACTTTGCCGACGTCGACGGCGACGGCAAGGCCGACCTGGTCATGCTCCGTACGAACGGCGACATCGCGGTCTACCGCAACCAGGGCGACACCTTCGCGCCGGGCCGGGTCGTGTCCGGAGGCTGGGGTCTCTTCCTGACCTGGAAGGACCTGGGCCGGCTGTACTTCGCCGACGTCAACGGCGACCGCAAGGCCGACATGCTCGTCCACACCAAGGACGGCAACATCGCCGTCCGCGTCAACCGCGGCACCTACTGGGACCAGGGCACCCACTGGTCCGGCGGCTGGGGCCGGTTCCTCGACGGAAGCGACCTGGGGCGGCTGTACTTCGCCGACGTCAACGGCGACGGCAAGGCCGACATGCTCGTCCACACCAAGGACGGCAACATCGAGGTCCGCACCAACCAGGGCACGTACTGGGACCAGGGCACCCACTGGTCCGGCGGCTGGGGCCTCTTCCTGACCTGGAAGGACCTGGGCCGGCTGTACTTCGCCGACGTCAACGGCGACCGCAAGGCCGACATGCTCGTCCACACGAACGACGGCAACATCGCCGTCCGCACCAACCAGGGCACGCACTGGGACCAGGGCACCCACTGGTCCGGCGGCTGGGGCCGGTTCCTCGACGGAAGCGACCTGGGTGTCCTCGACTTCGACGATGGCAGCGGGGACGGCAAGGCCGACATGCTCGTCCACACCAAGGACGGCAAGATCGAGGTCCGCACCAACCAGGGCACGTACTGGGATCAGGGCAAGTTCATGATCACTCTCTGACGCCCCGGCCGTCGCCGACACCGTCGGCTCGATCAGGCCGCGAGCGGCGAGCACAGGCGCTCGGCCGGGGATGCCCCGGCCGGGCGCTTTCGCGTGGGGGGGCCGCCGGGTTCTCAGGGCTGACCGCTCCGATTCCTTGGGCCCGCGCCGCACCGGACCGCTCCTTTCGAGGCGCCACCGCTCCACCAGACCGCTTCCACCACCTCGCCTCAATCGCCGCCGTTTCGGGGGGATTCGCCCACCACATGCGAGCAATCGCCGTGATCAGGACCCTGGTTCACTGGCGAGCACTCCTGTGCGAAATGAAAGAATGATCACCACATCGGGGCCGGGTGACGAGGACGGCCCCCGTCGCGCGGGGCGCGGCAACCGACAGGCACGGGGAGGCATCGGTGGCACGCGGAAAACTGCGGACCCGGTTCCGGTACTGGTTCGACGGCACCATGGACCGTGGCACACCCGCCCTGATCAGCTGGCTGGCGCTGGCCTCGCTCGTGCTCATCACGCTCGCCTCCACCCTGGTGGTCCTGTTCACGGACACCGACGCCGAGGACAACGGCGGCTGGTACGGCGTCGCGTGGATGAGCCTGCTGCGCACGCTCGACCCCGGCACCATGGGAGGGGACACCGGCGGACCGCTGTTCCTCGGCCTCATGCTGGCCGTGACCATCGGCGGCATCTTCATCGTCAGCGCGCTCATCGGTGTCCTGACGACCGGGCTCAACGAGCGGCTGCAGGAACTCCGCAAGGGACGCTCGCGGTTGATCGAGGCCGGGCACACGGTCGTCCTCGGCTGGTCGGACCAGGTCTTCACGGTGATCGCCGAACTCGTCGAGGCCAACCAGAGCGAACGGCGCTCGTGCGTGGTGATCCTCGCGGACCGCGACAAGGTCTCGATGGAGGACGCGATCCGGGCGCGGATACCCGACACGGGCAAGACCCGGGTGATCTGCCGGTCCGGCAACCCGCTGATACGCCACGACCTGGAGCTGGTCAGCCCGGACACCGCGAAGTCCGTCATGGTGCTGCCCTCCGTGGGCAGCGACCGCGACGTCGAGGTCATCAAGGTGCTCCTGCTCCTGAACAGCCGCGCCTGGCAGGGGACTCGGCCGCACATCGTGGCCGCCGTGCACGACTCGGAGAACCTCGCGGCGGCCCGGCTCGCCGCGGGCGACGGCGCGCTGGTCATCGACGCCGAGGACATCGCCGTACGCCTCATCGCGCAGGCGCACCGGCAGACCGGTCTCTCCGGGGTCTTCAACGAACTCCTCAGCTTCATCGGCAACGAGTTCTACCTCCGCGAGGAGCCGCGCCTGATGGGCACGACGTACGGGGAGGCGCTGCACGCCTACGAGGTCGGGATGGCGGCCGGGCTGCGGCGCGGCGACGGCGAGGTCCTGCTCAACCCGGCCATGGACACCGAGATACGCTCCGGCGACCAGCTGCTCGTCCTCGCGGAGGACGACCTGCTGATCCGCCCGGCCACCCGGCGCCCCACGATCGTCGAGGAGGCGATCACCTCGGCGCCCGCGCAGCCGCCTTCCCTCGACCACACGCTGCTCATCGGGGAGAACTCCCGGACGACGAAGCTCGTGACGCTGCTCGACAGCTTCGTCCAGCCCGGTTCCACCCTCGACATCGCGGCCCCGAACCGGCCGGAGGCCGCCCTCCGACGGCCGGTGCGGAACCTGACGGTGGGCTACAAGTCCTGTGTGCCGACCCGGCGTTCGTCGCTGGAGTCCCTGGACCTGAACGACTACCGGCACATCGTGGTCCTGTCGGACGACTCCGTCGCGCCCGGCTCGGCCGACGACCGGACCCTCGTGACCCTGCTCCACCTGCGCGACATCGAGGACGGCCTGGGCGACCCGTACTCGATCGTCACCGAGATGAACGACGACGCCAACCGCGAGGTCGCCCAGGTCACCAAGGCCGACGACTTCATCGTCAGCACCAAGGTGATCAGCCTGATGCTCACCCAACTGACCGAGAACCACGCCCTGTACGACGTGTTCGCCGATCTCTTCGACCCCGAGGGGTCCGAGATCTACCTCAAGCCGGCATGCAACTACGTGGTCCTCGGCACGGAGGCCAACTTCTCCACGGTCGCCGAGGCGGCCCGGCGGACCGGCGAGACCGCCCTCGGCTACCGCCTGGCCCGCCACAGCGAGGACCCGCCGCGCTACGGCGTCTACCTCAACCCGCCGAAGAACGCCCCGCTCGTCCTCGGCCCGGAGGACGCCGTGATCGTCCTCGCCGAGCAGTAGGAGCGGAGAGGCCCCGCGTGCTCCGGCGCCCTCGCGGGGCGTCCCCCGCGAGGGCGCCGGAGCCGCCGCTCAGCTCAGCCGGGCGGTGACGTACGCGTCGATCGCGTCGCGCTGGTACGCGGCCAGGCCCGGGGCGATCGCCTCGTAGGCGGCCCGCCACGTGCCGTTGTCCACGCAGGCGCGACCGATGGCGCGGTACTCCTCGGCGGAGACGGCCCGCATCCCGGTCAGCGCCCGGTACTGGGCGTCGATCTCGGCCAGGACCGGCTCGGCGCCGGCCGGGTGGCCCGCGGCCATGAGTTCGGCCAGCCGGATCATCTGCGCGGTGCGCGCCCGGTGCGCGGCGTCGGCGTCCGCCTGGCTCATCCCGGCGGCGCGGCGCCCGAGTTCCTCGGCGAGGCCGGGGAACTCACGCATGTTCTCCTCGTACTGGGCGGGCTGGACTCCCTCGAAGAGGTTCTCCGGTCGGTTGATGGTCATGGGTCGTCCTTCCTTTCTTGACTGCTCCAGGGTGGCGATCGTGCGGGAGACGGTGCCGACGAGCACGTCGAGCCGGTCCCGCTCCGCGAGCAGCCGCTCGTGGTGGCGGCGCAGCGCCTCCACCTCGTCGACCCGCTCGGACAGGATCCGGTCGATCTCCGACAGCCCGACGCCCAGCGACCGCAGTACGAGGATCTGCTGCAACCGCAGGATCTGCGGCTCCTCGTAGTAGCGGAGACCGCCGGCGCCGATACGGGACGGCGTCATCAGTCCGATCTCGTCGTAGTGACGCAGGGTCCGGGCGGTGACACCCGACATCCGGGCCACCTCCGAGATGGGCCATTCCATCGCCGCTCCTCTCCCCCACCGTGTCGCCCGGCCGGTCTTTCCGGCCCTGGTCATGACGCTAAAAGCTGCCGCAGCGGCAGCTGCAACCCCCCACGCGGCGGAGGGCACCTCCCCGTGGTGCCTGACCGCCGGCCGACCACCGCCTGGCCACCGGCCCGCGCCGACAGCCGGGGCGCCCCGGCGCGCGATGGCCGACGAACGACTGGAGCGCCCGCGCGCGTCACGGGACCCTGGAACGCTCGACCGTCGGCGCGTGTCGCGCCCGTGACACCCGCCGGCCGACCACCTCTGCAAAGGAGTCTCATGGCGGACGTATCCCTTCGCCCCGCAGGCCCGGCCGACCGTCCCGTCGTGGAACGGCTGTGGCTGATGTTCCGCCACGACATGTCGGAGTTCGACGGCCGGTTACCCCGCGCCGACGGAACCTTCCGCGACGACCGGCTCCCCATGGCCTTCTCGGACCCCGACTGGGCGCCGTACCTCTTGACGGACGGCACCGGCAGCCCCACCGGATTCGCGTTCGTCCGCGGTCTGGCCGCTCCGACGCGCGTGCTGAACAGCTTCTTCGTGGTGCGCGGGGCGCGGCGGACCGGGGTCGGGCTGCGCGCCGTCCAGGAGATCGTGGCCAGGCACCCGGGCGCGTGGGAGATCGCGTTCCAGGACGCCAACGCGGCCGCGGTGCGTTTCTGGCGGCGCGCCGCCACGCGGATCGCCGGTGGCGCGTGGACGGAGGAACGCCGGCCCGTGCCGGGCCGGCCGGACGTGGCCCCCGACGTCTGGATCTCGTTCCGCACCCCCGCGGAGGTCCACGGCTGACGAGCGGGACCGGGACGCCGCCGGATCCACGCGGCGGCACCGTCCTCGCGTAGGCGACCCATCGGGATCAGGCACCGAATCCAGCGTGGCATGATCCTCTCCAGCCGGTCGCAGGGCGCGCCGGCGCAAGGACACAGGGAAGGGGCGGAGCCCGTGGACGAGGACGCGTGGCTGGACCTCCATGGCCTGCACCCGGCCGGCGCGGACCTCGACGAGGTCCGCCGGCTGCTCCGGGAGCACATCCGGCGGGAGCGGCGGTCCCAAGGGGACGGCGACACCGCGCTGATGAAGCTGTGCTGCGTCCAGCTGTTCCACGCCGGCGCGCTCGACGACGTCCCGCTCGTCTGGGACGCCAAGACCGCGAGCTTCGACGCCGACTGCTCGATCGACGTCCAGTTGCTCTGCGGAGGCGGGCTCGACCGCACCAAGCGGTACTTGCTGTCCCGGCGTACGACGGACGGCGCGGCCGACGCCGCGCTGCGCCGCCTCCTCGCCTGCGAACAAGCGGCGGACTTCGAGGACTTCACCGTCGAGCGACGGTCCGCCTGGTACACGGCCTACTACGGCTCGTGACGCCCGCGCATGCCCCCGGCGGCACCGACCGGGCGGCGCTTGACCCTCACGTGGCGTCAGGCGCCAAGGTCGGGGACGTGGCAGAGCACCTGACCGTGGGGCGCGTGGCCGGGCTGGCCGGCGTCAGCGTCCGCACGCTGCATCACTACGACGAGATCGGCCTCGTCCAGCCGTCCGCGCGGACCGCGGCCGGCTACCGGGCCTACGCGGCGGGCGACGTGGAGCGCCTGCGAGAGGTGCTCGCCTACCGGCGGCTGGGCTTCGGACTGCGCGAGATCGCGGATCTGGTCGACGACCCGGCCACCGACGCGGTCGCGCACCTGCACCGGCTGCGCGGTCTGCTGCTGGAGCAGCGCGACCGCGCGACCGCCATGGTGGCGGCCATCGACACCGAACTGGAGGCACGGGCCATGGGCATCAGAACGACGTCGGAGGATCAACTGAAGGTGTTCGGCGCGCGGTTGTACGAGTCCATCGGGTCCGCGTATCCGGCGACACGGCGCACCGAGCCGCGCATCGCCGCGCGGGTATGGGAGGCGCTCGGGGACGCGCGGACGGTCCTCAACGTCGGGGCCGGCACCGGCTCGTACGAGCCCCCGGACCGCGACGTGACCGCCGTCGAACCGTCGGCCGTCATGCGGGCGCAGCGTCCTGCGGACGCGGCGCCGTGCGTGGCCGCCGGTGCGGAGAGCCTGCCGTTCGAAGACGGGTCCTTCGACGCCGCGATGGCCTTCAGCACCGTCCACCACTGGCACGACCCGATCGCCGGGCTGCGCGAGATGCGGCGCGTGGCCCGCCGTGTGGTGGTGTTCACGCACGACTCCAGCGACGCCGGCTGGCGGAACCGCTTCTGGCTGAGCCGCGACTACCTGCCCGAGGTCTCGGGCCTCGTCGCGGGCCGTCCCTCGATCGACCAGCTGGCCCGCGCGATCGGGGCCCGCATCGAGCCGGTGCTCATCCCCTGGGACTGCGCCGACGGCTTCTTCGAGGCCTACTGGCGGCGGCCCGAGGCGTATCTGGAGGAGCACGTCCGGCGCGCGGTGTCGGTGTGGACCAGGGTCGGGCCGGAGGCCGAGCGGCGGGCGGTGGACCGGCTGCGCGAGGACCTCGACTCCGGCCGGTGGGCCGAGCGCAACCGCGACCTCGTCGATCTCGGCGCGGCCGAACTCGGCCTGCGGCTGCTCGTGGCCTGACGCGTCGTGGGCTGAAGCCTCGTGGGCTGACGCGCCGTATGCCGACGGGGTGGTACGGGCGCGGGCGGCAGCCCGTACCACCCGCGCGCGCCCTACCCGGCCGGAGCAAACGGGAAGTCCGCCGACGCGCGCGCCTCGCCGTCCGCCGTGACGGTCAGCAGCGCGTACCCCGGCTGGGCGCCGATCCACTGGTGGGCCTCCCGCGCCCCCAGCACCAGGGCCGCCGTCGCGAACACGTCGGCCCACAGCAGTTCCGGCCCGGTCACGGTCGCCGCGAGGAGGCCGGTGGCCGGGGCCCCGGTGCGCGGGTCGACGACATGCGCGCCGCGTTCCGCCGTCCCCGAGGTGGCGACCGCGTGGTCCCGCCCCGCCACCACCGCGAGCAGCCGGCCCGGCCTGCGGGGGTCGGCGATCCCGGTGCGCCAGTCGCCCTCGGGGCCGGGCGCGCCACCGACCCGTACGTCCCCGCCGGCGTTGACGCACGCGTCGGTGGCGCCGGCCTCGCGCAGCACCCGCCAGGCCCGTTCGGCGGCCCAGCCCTTCACCAGGCCGCAGGGATCGACGGCGCCGCCCGCCCAGGCGTCGAAGGCGCCCCGGGTACGGCTGTGCGCGTGCTCGCACAGCTCCAGGACCCGCCGCACCTCGGGCGGGGCGTCCGCCCGGCCCCGTTCGCCGCGCCGCATCCGGCTGATCTCGCTGTCCGGCAGGAACGGGGAGAACACCCGGTCGGCCTCGTGCAGCAGCGCCACGGCACGGTCCAGGGCGGCCCGCAGCGCGGGCGTCGGCCGGTGGCGCAGCGTGAACGACACCATGGTGCCCATCACCGGTTCGGCGTGCCGCCACGGCACCGGGCCGCCGGTCGCGGGGTCGTCAGCCATGGGCCTGGTCCAGCGCGCTCTGCAGGGACCGTATGTAGCCCTCGCTGGTGTACGTGGCTCCCGACACCGTGTCGATCCGCGCGCTCTGCGCGGCCAGCGCCTCGCTGGTGAGCACCGGCACCGCGTACCCGGCGGTCTCCCGGTCGCGCGCGTTCTCCGAGGGGGTCCGGACCGCCGTGGCCCGGGTGAGCCGCCCGCCCTCGATCGTGATCCGGACCTGGACCGGCCCGTAGCGGGTGTCCACGGTGTCCCCGGTGTACGTGCCGGAGGCCGGGGCGCCGGCTCCGGCCCCACCCGCCCCGGACCCGAGGGCGGGTGGCACGGCCTGCTGGTGCGGCTTCAGGGCGAGCAGCGTGCACACTCCGGCCGCGGTCACGGCGACGGAGAGCAGCGTACGGCGCATCGGGGGCCTCCTCGGGGGGCGGTCGGCGGGAACGGCGCGGGGCACGGACGGCGGCAGGGGACGCGGCCAGACAGGGTCAGAAGGCGAAGGACTCGTGGTGGATCCGGCGCGCGGGCACTCCCGCCGCGCGCAGCGCCGCCTCGGCCGCCGCCGTCCAGCCCGGCGGGCCGCACAGGTAGCAGGCCCGCCGCGCGAGGTCCGGCACCAGGTCGTGCAGGGTGCGGGCGTCCAGCGGCAGCCGGTAGCCGTCGGGCCGGCTCACCGAGTAGTACGCGCGGGCGCCGCGCCGCGCCGCGACGGCGTCGATCTCGTACCGCAGCACCAGTTCCTCCGGCCGCCGGGCCCAGTGGATCAGCACCGGATCGCCCGGGAGCGTCTCGAACAGCACCCGCAGCGGCGTGATGCCCACCCCGGCCGCCAGCAGCAGCGCGGGCCGGCCCGCCGCGCGGTCGGCGGTGAGGGCACCGTACGGCCCCTCGGCCCACACCCGGGTGCCGAGGCGCAGCGCGGCGACCGCGGCGCTGTGGCCGCCCACCGCCTTGACGGTGATCCGCAGGCTCCGCCCGTCGGGGACGGCGGACACCGAGTACGGCGACGCGGTCCACCACAGCCCCGGGGCCAGGAACCGCCAGCGGAGGAACTGCCCGGGGCGGACGGCGAGTTCGGCCAGCCGCTCGCCGGTGACCAGCACGGACACCACGCCCGGGGCCTCCGTCCGGACCTCCGCGACCCGCAGCCGGTGCCGCCGGTACAGGCGCAGCGGGGCGAGGAGCCGGAACCACACGATCAGCGCGGCGGCCCCCAGGTACAGCGCGTACCACGCGGCCTGCACCCCCGGCCGGTCGAGATCCGCGCCGTTCGCGATCTGGTGCAGGAAGGCGAGGAAGACCGCGGCATACGTGAGCAGGTGCAGGTGGTACCACGTCTCGTGGCTCAGCCGGCGCCGCGCCGCGCGCGCCGAGACCACCGCCGTGAGGAGCAGGAGCAGCAGCCCGGCGGTCGCCGCGAGCATGTCCGGGTAGTGCAGCACCACCCGGGTGGTCTCGGTGAACGGATCCGTGCGGACGGTCAGCGCGTAGCCCTCGATGATCAACACCACATGGGCGAGTGTCAGCACGATCGTCGTGCGGCCCGCGGCGGCGTGCCAGCGGGCCAGCCGGTCGCTGCCCACCGTGCGGTCGAGCAGCGGCACCCGTGCCATGAGGATCACCAGGACCGCGCAGGCGTACCCCGCGAGCAGTCCGGTGATCCGGCCCGCTCCGGTGAACCAGCCGACCGGTCCCACGACGGAGGGGGTGTCCGCCCACCACAGCGCGAGCACCGCCGCCACCCCGGCCCAGATCAGCGCCTGGAACACGACCGTGACGGCGGGCGCCGGGTCGCTTCGGCGGCCGGTGCGATGCCGGCCGGGCGCGTGCCCGGTCCGGGCGGCTTCGGTACGCACGTCCATTCCCTCGCGGTCCCTCCGGTACGGCCCCGGCGGGCGCCGGGAACTCCCCCACTGTCGGACGCGGACCTCTGAGGATCTTCTGAAGCGGCCCCGGCGCCGAGGTGCGGACAGGCGGGACAGGCAGCAGGACAGGCAGGACACACGGGGCGCGCGGAAACACCGCGCGCGTCGATTCAGAGGAAACTCAGAGGCATCGTGCGACTCACCCGCCCCACGCCGTCCGGCATGCTGGAAGGACCATGAACCCGTCGATACACACCGAGGTCCCGCTCCGCCCCGACGGCGCCCGGCCCCGTGCGCTGGTCGTCGACGACGAACCGGACCTCGCCGAAGTCCTGGCCGCCGCCCTGCGGGCCGAGGGCTGGGACGTACGCACCGCCGGGACGGCCGCCGACGCCGTCGCGGTGGCCGAGGGCTTCGGGCCCGACGCGGTGGTCCTCGACTGGATGCTGCCCGACCACGACGGCCCGTACGTGCTGACCCGGCTGCGGGCGGCCCGGCCGGGGGTGTGCGTGCTCTTCCTGACCGCGCGGGACGCCGTCGAGGACCGGATCGCCGGGATCACCGCGGGCGCCGACGACTACGTCACCAAGCCGTTCAGCCTCGAAGAGGTGCTGGCCCGGCTGCGGGGGCTGCTGCGCCGTGCCGGGATCGCGGCGGGCGCCGACGCCGGCGCGGTCCCGAGCGGCAGGCCGCTGCTGACCGCCGGCGACCTCGTGATGGACGAGGAGGGCCACGAGGTCACCCGGGGCGGCGTGCCCGTCGAGCTGACCCGCACCGAGTTCGAGCTGCTCCGCTACCTCCTGCGCAACCAGCGCCGTGTGCTGTCCAGGCGGCAGATCCTCGAACACGTCTGGCGGTACGACTTCGGGGGCCGCGCCCATGTCGTCGAGCTGTACGTCAGCTATCTCCGCAAGAAGATCGACGCGGGCCGCTCGCCGCTGATCCACACCGTGCGCGGGGTCGGCTACGTGCTGCGGCCCGAACGGCGATGACCCCCCGCGACGGGCGTACCCGGCTCCGCCCCCGGCTGTGGCGCTCACCGCGTACCCGGCTCCGTCCCCGGCTGCCGCGCTCGCTCCGCGCCCGGCTCACCGCGGGCCTCGTCGTCCTGCTCGCGCTGGCCTGCGGCGTGGTCGGCCTGGTCACCGTGATCGCGCTGCGCAGCTTCCTGGTCGGCCGGCTCGACCAGCAGATCGCGGCGGGCGGCGGCCGCTTCGCGGTCAGCCTCGAACACGAGCGCCGGCCCGACGCCGACAACCTCGGCGACACCCGGGGCCAGGCCGACGGGACCTTCGGCGCCCGGGTGCTGGGCGACCGGGTCGAACGCGCCGCCGTCGTCCGGGGGGCCGGCTACGTCACGGTGCCGCTGACCGCCGCCGAAGCGCGGGCGCTCACCGCCCAGCCTCCGGACGCCAAGCCCCGGACCCTGCACCTCGACCGTCTCGGCGCGTACCGGGTGGCCGCCTGGAACGGCGACGACGGCGACGTGCTGCTGTCGGGACTGCCGCTGCGGCCCGTCGAGGAGACGGTGGACCGGCTCGTGGCCGTGGAGACCGTCGTGTTCGGGCTCGTCCTCACGGCGGCCGGGGTGACGGCCGCCGCGTGGACCCGTCTCTCGCTGCGCCCCCTGGAACGCCTCGCGGCGACCGCCGACGAGGTGACCCGGCTGCCGCTCGCCACCGGGCAGGTCGCCATGCCGCCGCCGCTGCCCGGCACCCGGCCGGAGACCGAGGCGGGCCGGCTGACCGGCGCGTTCAACCGGATGCTCGGCCATGTCGGAGACGCCCTGGACAGCCGCCACGTGGTCGAGGAACGGCTGCGGACCTTCGCCGCCGACGCCGGACACGAACTGCGTACCCCCGTGGCCACCGTGCGGGCGCGCGCCGAACTCGTCCTGCGCGCCCACGGCGACACCCTGCCCGACGACGTCCGGCACGCGCTGGAACGCATCGACGCCGAGTCGCGCCGGATGAGCCTGCTGGTGGACGAATTGCTGCTGCTCGCCCGGCTGGACGCGGGCCGCGGGCTGCGCCGGGACGAAGTGGACCTGACCCGGGTGGTCCTCGACACCGTGGCGGACGCGACGGCCCGGCACCCCGGACACCGCTGGGAACTGGAACTCCCCGAGGAACCCGTCCAGGTCACCGGCGACGAGGACCGCCTCCACCAGGTGCTCGCCAACCTCCTCGCGAACGCCGGGCGGCACACCCCGGACGGCACCCGGGTCACCGTCGCCCTCTCCACCGGCGCGGCGCTGTCCGAAGACGCCAAGGACACCGACGCCGACACCGGCACCGGGGGCGGCACCGAGGCCGGGGGTGTCACCCTCACCGTCACCGACGACGGCCCGGGCATCCCGGCCGAGCTGCTGCCCGGCGTCTTCCGCCGGTTCACCCGCGGCGACTCCGCGCGCTCGCGTGCCGGTGGCTCGACCGGACTCGGCCTCGCCATCGTGGACGCCGTCACCCGCGCCCACGGCGGCCGGGCCACGGTCACCAGCCGCCCCGGCCGCACCCGCTTCACCCTCTGGCTGCCCCCGCCCGGCGCCGCCGCCCCCATCCCCCACGGGGTACCCCCTAGACTGAGGGCTTTCGGTCAGGGCATGGGAGGGGTGAGCTGTGGTGGCGGCAGACGCGGGCGGCTTCGCTGATCCTCCCGCCGAGGTACTGACGGAGGCCGCCGCCGCGTTCGGACTCCTCTCGTCGCCCGCGCGGCTGCACATCGTGTGGGCGCTGGCGCAGGGCGAGAGCGATGTGACCGGGCTCGCGGAGCGGGTCGGCGGCGCGCTGCCCGCGGTCAGCCAGCACCTCACCAAGCTGAAACTGGCGGGGCTGGTGCGCTCCCGGCGCGAGGGCCGGCGGCAGGTCTATTACGTGGACGATCCCGATGTGGTGACGGTGGTCCGGGTGATGGTGGGCCAGCTCAGTGCCCGCACGCTCGTGCGGCATCGTGGCACCGGTGCCTGAGGCAACCGCTCCCGACCCCCCGGTCCCCGGCTCCGGCAGCCGCCCCGCCCCGGACCACCCTGACACACCGGACCGCCGTGTGGCGACGACCGCGACCGTACCGCGCCGTCCCGCGCCGGACGGACCGGCGGCGCGCGGAGCGGCGCGGCCGAGTCAGCCGTACGAGAGGTCGGCGCAGGGGTCGTCGGCGGCGGAGCGGGTGTCCTCGGGCGGCACCGTCGCGGTCGGCGCGCCCGTGGGGCTCACGGGGGCGTCGGGGTCGTCCGCGTAGGACCGGCCGAGGGTGATGGTGATGCCGGCGGTCTCGGCGGGGCGCAGTTCGGCGCTCGCGAAGCGCCGGGCGACCGCCTTGGCCTCGGCCTCGCGGCCGGGACCGTACTCGATGACCGTAAGGGGGTGGTCCTGGTCCACGGCGGTGGCCGTCCGGGTGACGGTGTAGCCGGCGGACCGGAGCATCTCGGAGGCGTGGGCGGCGAGTCCGGTGGTCCGGGTGCCGTTGAGGACGGCGACGGCGATGCCGCGGCCGGACGGCAACTCGGGGGCGCCGGAGGAGGGCGCCGACGGACGGCCGTCGTCGCCGCCGGGGTGCTTGCTTCCGGTGGTGCCGGCGAGGGGACGGTCGGACCTGAGCGCGGCCCAGAGCGCGTCGGCCTCGGGCCGGACGATCGCGACGCGCGCGCCTTGGTAGCGCCACGGCAGCGTGACGAACGTGGTGTCGCGCAGGTCGATGTCCTTCATCGACATCGCGAAGTCGATGAGCTTGTCCGCCGAGCCGAGTCCGGGGTCGACGGTGAGCGAGGCGGTCGCCGCGTTCGCGAGCGGCAGCAGCCTGGCCGGGGTCAGGCCCTCGCTTCTGACCTTCTTCAACAGGCTGGCGACGAAGGCCTGTTGGCGCTTGATGCGGCCGATGTCGGAGCCGTCGCCGACGCCGTGCCGCAGCCGGACGTAGTCCAGGGCCTGCTTGCCGGAAACGGTCTGCTCCCCCTTGGGGAACACCAGCTCGCCGGGTGTCGTGCGGTGGGGGTCGAGGTCCTTCTGGTACACGTCGGTGGGCAGGCACACCCGCACGCCGCCGACGACCTCGGTCAGGGCGGCGAAGCCCTTGAAGTCGACGACGACGGTGTGGTCGACCCGCAGGCCGGTGAGCTTCTCGACGGTGTTCTGCGTACAGGCGGGGTTGCCGGTGGCGGTCTGCCCCACGGTGAACGCCGAGTTGAACATGACGTCGGTCTGCGGCGGCGTCCACGTGCCGTCGGGGAGCCGGCACGGCGGGATGCCCACGAGGGTGTCGCGGGGGAAGGACACGGCCACGGCGTGCCGTTGGTCCGCGTACACGTGCAGCAGGAACGTGGTGTCGGAGCGGCCGATGTCGCCCTTCTTGCCGCCGCCCAGTTCGTCGTTCCCGTCGGTCCGCGCGTCCGAGCCGATGACCAGGACGTTCTGCCCCTGAGAGGTGGCGGCGGGCCGGTTGCCGGAAAGCCCGTCGGCGCCGAACGTGGCGATGTCGCCGCTGACTTCGAGATAGATCCAGCCCATGCCCGACACGGCGAGCACCAGCAGGGCCGTGGCCGTCGCGAGCAGTCGGCCGCCGCGGCGCCGGCCGGGCCCGTGCGACCGGACCCCGGCGGCGCCCCGGCGCCCCTGCGGTGGGTGATGCTTGCCAGTCATCGGTACGCCTTCACTCGTCCGGCCGATACAGAAGGGGACGAGCGGTTCGTCCGTGCGGTTTCCCCATGGCGGGTGTTGGCAAGGTTAGGCCACATGGGGGTGCATGCGTCCGGGTCACGGACTCGCCGGGTCGTATCCGTAGCGCGGCGGGCCGTCCGGCGCGCCCTGGTCCAACCGGTAGACGTGCAGGGCCTCGACGCGTACCCCGGCGGCTTCCGGACCCGCCCCCTCGACCGCGCACGGATACGTCACCTGCAGGACCCGCGGCCGGCCGGTCACCGTCACGCGCAGACCGTCCGCGGGACCGCCGACGAGCAGCGCGCTCTCCCGTACCGTCATGTGTTCCCCCTCCAAGGCTACTTCACGGTTTGCGCAACCATTGAACTAAGGAACGGGCCGGTCGCGCCAGCCCCCGTGACCTCGACGGACGCTCGTCGAGGCCGCGCGGGGCGCCTCGTGAACCGATGCGGCAGGCCGCCGATGCGCGGTCGGCGAAGCTCACACTTCAGGGGTTGCGCAAACCGGGGAACCGTGACGGTAACCTCTGCGTTGCACCAGGTGACAGGCCGAATGCGGCGCGACGCGACAACGGAGGAAGAACAGTGGGCGTAACCCTGGCCAAGGGCGGCAACGTATCCCTCAGCAAGGAGGCCCCCGGCCTGACCGCCGTCCTGGTGGGTCTGGGCTGGGACGTGCGGACGACGACCGGAGCGGACTACGACCTGGACGCGTCGGCCCTGCTGTGCGACGCCTCCGGCAAGGTCCTGTCGGACGGTCACTTCGTCTTCTACAACAACCTGACCAGCCCGGACGGCTCCGTCGAGCACACCGGCGACAACCTCACGGGCGAGGGCGACGGCGACGACGAGTCGGTCAAGGTGAATCTCGCCGCCGTCTCCCCCGACATCGCCAAGATCGTCTTCCCGGTGTCGATCCACGACGCCGAGAACCGGGGCCAGAGCTTCGGTCAGGTCCGCAACGCGTACATCCGCGTCGTGAACCAGACGGACGGCCGCGAGATAGCCCGTTACGACCTGTCGGAGGACGCCTCGACCGAGACGGCGATGGTCTTCGGCGAGCTCTACCGGCACGGCACGGAGTGGAAGTTCCGTGCCGTCGGCCAGGGTTACGCCTCCGGACTGCGCGGCATCGCCCTCGACTTCGGCGTCAACGTCTGACGTCCGGCACCCCTGACGCCGCACGTCGGAGGTCCGGCGTGCGGCGTCCTCTCCATGTCGGCCACCCGGCCGGCGTCCTGCGCACCATCCGCCCGGCCGACCCCGGGCATCGCACCACCGGAAGGAACGTGTCCCCGTGTTCGACAACCTGAAGGGCCTGAAGGACAAGGCACTCGAGTTCGCCGCCGACCACGGGGAGCTCGTGGCGCAAGGGCTGGAGAAGGCTGCCGACGTCGTCGACAGCAAGACGGACGGCAAGTACAGCGACCGCATCGACACCGGCGTGGAGAAGGCGAAGGGGTTCCTCGACGGCCTCGGCGACCAGCGCTCCTCGCACTGATTTCCGGTCGGTGACAGCCGGATGATCACCACACGCTAGGCTGCCTCCGCAACACGACGCGAGAGGGAGCTCATGGCGCGAGTTGCGGTGATCGGCGGGGGAATCAGCGGCCTTGGAACAGCCCTGCTGCTCGGACGGCGGGGCCACACGGTCACCTTGTTCGAGCAGGACACGCGGCAGGCCGCGGAGGATCCGGACCGCGACTTCTTCGACTGGAAGCGGCCCCGGGTCCCGCAGGCCGTCCAGCCCCACTCGCTCCTCGCCCCGGTGCGCACCGTGCTGCTCGCCGAGGCCCCCGACGTGTACGCCGACCTGCTGGCACGCGGAGCCCGCGAGTACCACGACTTCGACTGGTTCGACGCGCACCCGCCGTACCGCGCCGGCGACGAGGACCTGATCACCCTGCGGACCCGCCGCATCGTGCTGGAGGCCGCGCTGACCGCGGCCGTACGGCGCGAGCCGGGCGTCGAGGTGCGGCGGGGCCGCCGGGTGGACGCCCTCGACGTCGCCCCCGCTTCCGGCGAGGGCCGCGTGCCCCGGGTCACCGGCGTACGCCTGGGCGCGGAGACCCACGCGGCGGACCTGGTCGTCGACGCCTCCGGGCGCCGCTCCCCCGTTCCCGGCTGGCTGGTCGCGGCCGGCTGCCGCCCGCCCGTCGTCGAGAGCCACCGCACCGGGATCGCGTATCTGTGCCGCTGGTACCGGCTGCGCGGCGACGGCCCGCGCGAGCCGGAACGGGTCAAGACCGGCTCGTCCGCGGCGTTCGCGCTCGCCGGCGTCTTCCCGTCCGACAACGGCGTCTTCGCGGTGAACGTGGTGCTCGCCACGGGCGATCCGTCCCGCGGCGCGCTCACCGACCCCGCCGTCTTCGAAGCCGCCGCCCGCCGCTTCCCGGCCTCCGCCGCCTGGCTCGACCTGGACCCCGAGCCCTGCTCGGACGTCCTCGCGATGGCCGGTCTGGACAACCGCTGGACCGCTCTCGCCGACGACGCCGGCCCGATCGTCACCGGCCTGGTCAACGCCGGGGACAGCCTCATCCACACCAACCCGACCTTCGGCCACGGTGTGGCGCTCGGCCTGATCGCCGCCCAGCGGCTGGCCGCCCACGCCGACGGGATCGCCGCGGACCCCGCCGGGTACCACGCCTGGACGGCCGAGGCCCTCCGCCCGTGGTTCGACGCGCAGGTGACGTCCGACAGGAACAACGGCCGGCGTCTCGCCGACAGCGCGCCGCTCTCCGACCGGCGGGCCGCCGCCCTGGCCTCGTGCGCGTTCGACGATCCGGTCGTCATGCGGGCCCGTGCCCAGGCCCGCCACCTCGTGCTCCCGGCCGAGGACGCCTACGGCACCGACGAGGTGGAGCGTCACCTCACCGCCTGGCTGGCCGCCCGCCCGGACTTCGAGCCCCGCTACGACGGCCCGACCCGGGATCAGTGGGACGCGCTGCTGCCCGCCTGAGCGACGGCCCGACGTCTCTCCCCGTCCGGCCGCTAAGGTCTCGCTCATGACGCGTCTGAAGATCGAGATATCCGTCCCCGAAAGCCATGTGGAGGCCGTGGTCGACGCCCTGCACACGGCCGGCGCGGGGCGGGTCGGCACCTACGCGCGGTGTTCCAGCGGGTGGCGGGTGACCGGCAGTTGGCAGCCGCTGCCCGGCGCGCGGCCGTACGACGGGGAGGTGGGCGTCGTCCAGTACGGCGAGGAGCGCCGCGTCGAGTCGTTCTGCGACACGGAACAGGCGCGCGCCGTCCTGGAGGCCGTCCGCGCGGCCCATCCGTACGAGGAGCCGGTGATCCACTTCCTGCCGCTGTACGAGCCGTAGGGCCTCCTCCGTCCGCTCCGTACGCTCCGGTCGCGCGGGTGGCGCTCGTGGCGCTCGTGCGGGTTTTTCCCTCGCGCGGCCCAATGCCCGGCGCGTCCGGTCCGCTGGAGGAGGCCCGGACGGCAGGGTCGGCAGGGTGGCCGCCGCGGGGCGGCGCGGCAGGCGGAGGACGCCTGGAGCGGCGGATCGTCAGGAGGCGGCATGTCCCTTCGCAGGCACCGGACCCGCGGGAACGACCGTGCCAAGGAGGCCGCCGTCCGCGCGTACGCCGCCGCCGACGGCCGGCTGCCGCTCAGCGAGATCGCCCGCGTCGCGCTGCGCAAGGCGTTCCCCGACCACTGGTCGTTCCTGCTCGGCGAACTCGCCCTGTACGCGTTCCTCGTACTGCTGCTGACCGGCGTGTACCTCACGCTGTTCTTCGACCCGAGCATGGTGGAGACCGTCTACGCCGGCCCGTACCGGCCCCTCCAGGGGCAGCCGATGACCCAGGCGTACACGACGACCCTGCGGCTGAGCTTCGAGGTGCGCGGCGGGCTGCTGATCCGTCAGGTGCACCACTGGGCGGCGCTGGTGTTCGTCGCCGCGATCGCCGTGCACATGCTGCGGGTCTTCTTCACCGGCGCGTTCCGCAAGCCGCGGGAGGCGAACTGGGTACTGGGCGTGACGCTGTTCATCCTCGCGATGCTGGAGGGGTTCGCGGGCTACTCGCTGCCGGACGACCTGCTCTCGGGGACGGGTCTGCGCACCGCCGCCACCATCGTCGGGTCGATCCCGGTGGTCGGCACGTATCTGGAGATGCTGCTGTTCGGCGGCCAGTTCCCGGGGCAGGTCGTCATCCCGCGCCTGTACGTGCTGCACGTGCTGCTCGCCCCGGCGCTGCTCGTCGCCGTCGTCACCGCGCACGTCCTGCTGGTCTTCTACCTCAAGCACACCCACTGGGCGCTGCCCGGCCGCACCAACCGCAACGCGGTCGGGCACCCGATGGTCCCGCACTTCGCGGTGAAGTCCACGGGCCTGTTCCTGCTGGTGTTCGCGGTGTTCACGGGCATGGCGGCGGTGGCCCAGATCAACCCGGTCTGGCGCTACGGGCCGTTCCGGCCGGACCAGGTGTCGGCCGGTTCGCAGCCCGACTGGTACGTGGGGTTCCTGGAGGGCGCGCTGCGGCTGATGCCGCCGTGGACCACCGTGGTCGCGGGGCACACGATCATGTGGAACGTGTTCGTGCCCGCGCTGCTGCTGCCGGGGCTGCTGTTCACGGGGCTGCTCTTCTATCCGTTCATCGAGAAGTGGGCGACCGGCGACCGCGCCGAGCACCATCTGTGCGACCGGCCGCGCAACCGCCCGGTGCGCACCGGGCTCGGGGTGGCGGGCATCGTCTTCTACGCGGTGCTGCTGCTGGCCGGCGGCAACGACCTGCTCGCCCTCATCTTCGACGCCTCGATCCAGGCGGTGACGTGGGTGCTCCGGGTGTCCCTGGTGCTCGCGCCGCTGCTGGCCTTCGCCGTGACCCGACGGCTGTGTCTCGCCCTGCAGGCGGCGGACCGCCGGCGGCTGGCCGAGGGCGAGGAGACGCGGGAGGTGCGGCAGGCGGTGCACGGCGAGTTGTCCGGGCGGCACCGCGCCGTGCCGCCGGACGTCCGCTACCGGCTGCTGATGCGGGAGACGCAGAAGCCGGTGACGCTGCCCGAGGAGGGTCCGGCGGACCGCCGGCTGCGGGTGCGGGCCGCGCTGAGCCGGTTCCTGCTCACCGACCGGGTCGAGCTGCCGGCCCGGGCGTCGGAACGGGCCGCGGTGGCGGAGCGGACGGCGCCGCCGCGCTGGGACGAGGACGGGGACCCGGGTACGGGTTCCGGTGCGGGCCCGGGGCAGGGCGGGGGCGACCGCGGCTCCGTACGCACCGACTGAGCGGCCGCGCCGGGCCGGTCACGCCTCGTCGTCGGTGGCGTACTGGAAGACGAGACCGCCGACGCCCGCCGCGAACAGGCCGAGGCCGATCAGGGCCAGCCACAGGCCGAAGACCAGGCCCAGGGCGAGAACGGCCCCGCCCAGGGCGATGAGCACCGGCCAGCCGCTGCCGGGCGAGAAGAGGGCCAGCGGGCCGGAGCGTTCCTTGACCTCGCCGTCGGGGCGGTCCTCGGGGCGCAGGCCGATCGCGCGGTGGGTGCGGGCGGAGAAGAAGCTGACGAGGGACGCCATGAGGAAGGCGACGGTCAGGGCGGCGGTGCCGGCGGGCTCGCGGGACCACACCGCGTACAGCACGTCCACGACCAGGAAGAAACCGGCCGTGCCGGCGAACACCAGCGCCTCGGTCCTCATGACGTCTCCTCTCGCACCGCGGGGGCGCCGGGGGGCGGGCCTGGCGGATGGCGCAGGTCGTAGGCGGGCGAGTCGGACCGTACGCGGGGCAGGGCGAGGAAGTTGTGCCGGGGCGGCGGGCAGGAGGTGGCCCATTCCAGCGACCGGCCGTAGCCCCAGGGGTCGTCGCCGGCCGCCTCGGCGCCGTGGGTCCGGGTGCGCCAGACGTTGTAGAGGAACGGCAGGGTCGACAGGCCGAGCAGGAAGGCGCCGGCGGAGGAGACGGTGTTGAGCGTGGTGAAGCCGTCGGTCGGCAGGTAGTCGGCGTAGCGGCGGGGCATGCCCTTCTCGCCGAGCCAGTGCTGGACCAGGAACGTCGCCTGGAATCCGGCGAAGAGCGTCCAGAAGTGGACGCGGCCCAGGCGTTCGTCGAGCAGGCGGCCCGTCCACTTGGGCCACCAGAAGTAGAAGCCCGCGAACATGGCGAAGACGACGGTGCCGAAGAGGACGTAGTGCAGGTGCGCCACGATGAACGCGGAGTCGGTGAGCTGGAAGTCGAGCGGGGGCGAGGCGATGAGCACGCCGCTGAGGCCGCCGAGCAGGAAGGTGACGAGGAAGCCGATCGAGAACAGCATCGGCGTCTCGAAGGAGAGGCTGCCGTTCCACATGGTGCCGATCCAGTTGAAGAACTTCACTCCGGTCGGTACGGCGATCAGGAACGACATGATCGAGAAGAACGGCAGCAGGACGGCACCGGTCACGAACATGTGGTGGGCCCACACGACGGCGGACAGCATGGTGATGCCGATGGTGGCCCCCACCATGCCGAGATAGCCGAACAGGGGCTTGCGGCTGAAGACCGGGATGATCTCCGAGATGATCCCGAAGAACGGCAGCGCGACGATGTAGACCTCGGGATGACCGAAGAACCAGAAGAGGTGCTGCCACAGCAGCGCGCCGCCGACGGCCGAGTCGTAGACGTGGGCGCCGAGTCTGCGTTCGGCCACGAGGGCGAGCAGGGCCGCGGTGAAGACGGGGAAGGCGAGCAGGGCGAGGACCGAGGTCAGGAGCACGTTCCAGGTGAAGATCGGCATCCGGAACATGGTCATTCCGGGGGCGCGCAGGCACATGACCGTGGTGATGAAGTTGACGGCGGTCAGGGTGGTGCCGACGCCGGCCAGGACCAGGCCCAGGGCCCACAGGTCGCCGCCCGCGCCCGGCGAGAAGACGGCGTTGTTGAGCGGCGCGTAGGCGAACCAGCCGAAGGAGGCGGCGCCGCCGGGCAGCAGGAAGCCGGAGACCACCAGCAGCCCGCCGAACAGGAAGAGCCAGTAGCTGAGGGCGTTGAGACGCGGGAAGGCGACGTCCGGGGCGCCGATCTGGAGCGGCATGACGGCGTTGGCGAAGCCCGCGAACATGGGGGTGGCGAAGAGCAGCATCATCACCGTGCCGTGGACGGTGAAGAGCTGGTTGTACTGCTCGGCGCTGACCAGCTGGAGTCCGGGGCGGGCGAGTTCGCCGCGCATCACCATCGCCAGCAGGCCGGCGAAGAGGAAGAACGCGAACGCGGTGACCATGTAGAGGTAGCCCACCACTTTGTGGTCGGTGGTGGTGAGGATCCGCAGGAGCCGGCCCCCCGAGCGCGTCCGCCGCTCGGTGGCCGTCCCGGGCCGGGCCGCCGCCTCCGGGTCCGTGTCGGCTTCGGGGGGCCCTGTCGTCGCTGGGGCTTGCGCAGCCGTGTTGTCCCGCCACATGTCGTCGTGCACCCCGGTGTGTGTCGCTGTGAAGGCCGTACGGCGATCCTTCCGCCGTGGCCGTCGGCAGCTCCGGCACCGGGCGGCGACGCGCCCGTTAATTCACCGGTTCACCGTCTTGGCCCTGTCGTGGGGGAACGCGGGCGGGAATCGGAGCGTATGAATCGGGCCGGGTGGGGCACGCGCTCCGTTGGGTGTGCGCACCCCACAAGCCGCCGTCCGGTATCCCCCCCTCCGGGCGGCGGCGCGACAGCCCGGAGGCATCCGGGACGGGGCTCGGTCCGCGGGTCAGAGGATCGGCGGGCGACCCAGCCGGGTCATCCGCCACACCGTGCGCCAGCGCATGGCCCGGCGGGGGCCACAGGGCTTCCGCACGCCTTCGGCGAATCCGCCCCACCACGCCGTGAGGCCGCCCAGCGACCGCATGCGCGCCATGGCGAGCAGGATCCACACGCCCAGGTAGACGGGGACCAGCGGGACGGGAAGACGGCGCCGGGCCAGCCAGACACGGTTGCGGGCCGTGTTGCGGTAGTAGACCGCGTGCCGGGCCGGGGACGTCCGCGGGTGCTGGAGGACGAGCCCGGGCTCGTACAGGATCGTCCAGCCCGCGTCGAGCGCGCGCCAGGCCAGGTCGGACTCCTCGTGGGTGAAGAAGAACTCCGCGGGCCACAGTCCGGTCTCCCGGAGCATCGGCAGGGAGAAGGCGTGTCCGCCGCCGAGGAACGCGGTCACCGGGCCGCCGCGCATCGGGTCGTCGGCGCGCAGCCGGGGCACCCAGCGCCGCTCGGTGTGCCCGTGCTCGTCGGCGACCCGGAAGCCGACGATGCCGAGCCGCGGGTCGGCCGCGAACAGCTTCCGGACCGTGCGGAAGACGTCCGTGTGGATGAGCAGACCGTCGTCGTCGAGTTCCACGACGACGTCGACGTCCCCGGAGTCGCGCAGCATCGCGAGACCGACGTTGCGCCCGCCCGGGCAGCCCAGGTTCTCGGGCAGCGGCACCTTGGTCACGCCGGGTGCCACGTCCACGTCGGTGAGCGGGGTCGCGTTGCCGACCAGCACCACCCGGGCCGCCGGCACGTCCTGCCGCTCCACCGAGGCGAGCAGCGCCGCCAGCTCCTTCGGGCGGTTTCCCATCGTCACGATGACGACTCCGATACGCGGGGATGACATGGCGCGGAACTCCAGGGGTCGGCGGCGAGGACGCCGATGCTAACCGGAGCCGCGCCGCCCTTTTTCCCCGCGCCCCGGCCCGGGGCTCAGCGGGTGCGCAGGCTGGGGAACCCCGTGGGCAGCGGCGCGAGTTCGTCGCCGCCGTCCGCGACGACCCAGGTGAGGTCGTCGACGGTGACGGCGGGCCGGGCGGCGTGCGCGTCGGTCCGCCGCACGAGCGGTACGCAGAGATACGCGTCGCCGGCCGGAACGGGCACCCGCAGCGCCTCGGCCATCGCCCGGCCCCGCGCGTTGCCGGCCAGCAGCAGCAGACCCTCCGCACGCAGCACGCCGCCCGCGAGCCGCACGATCCGCTCGCGGGACCGCTCCCAGTCGCGCTCGCCGATCAGCGGGCGCAGCGCGGCGCTCTGCACGACGCTTCCGCGTACCAGGCGGAAGAACTCCGCGACGCGGGCGACGGCGTCCGCCGGGGCGAGGACGGCCTCGCGTTCCCCGGCGGGCAGGCCGAGGAGGACGTTCTCGGGGAGCGGCAGGTCGCGGTGCAGCCACAGCACGCTGCCGAACCAGGGCCGGGACCCGCCGCCCCGGATGAGCCCCGCCGACCAGCGGGACCGCGCGTCGTCGGCGTACACGAGCAGGCGGAGCCGGCCGCTCTCGTACCCGTCGGGGATCATGCGCGGGCCGTGCGGGCTCACGTCGACGTCCAGGGGTACGGCGCGGCCGGGGCGTTCCCAGGCCAGGGCGGCGGCCTGGCCGAGGCGGAAGGGGAAGGTCTGCTGGCTCAGCCGTTTCGCCAGCTCTCCGCTCACCCCTCCACGTCCGGCGGGTTCGGTATCCGCGACGCTCGCGTGGGCGAATCCGGCGCGTCCCAGCTCGGCGTCCAGGGCCGCGCGCAGCGTCCCGGCCAGGCGCGACCCGTCGGGGTCCAGCTCGGTGAACACGCGGGCGAGAGCCAGGAGTTCGGGGTCCCAGGCGGCCAGATCGACCCGCGGGGTGAGGATCACGCACACCGTCGCGCCGTCCTCGGTGCGGACCTCGCGCGGGGCGAAGCGCAGGGCCAGTTCGGAGTCGGCCGTGTCGTGCGTCAGCGTCTCGTGGACCTCCGGGGAGACGCACAGGGTCGTGTCGTCGGGGTAGTTCTCCGAGGTCCGGACGAATTCGGCGGACCGCAGCATCGTCCGTGTGTACGTGACGGCGTCGTCGGCGACGGGCACCGCGCGCACCGGCCCCCGGTGCACCGCGATGCGGGTCGCGGGCAGCCACTCGACGAGTTCCTGGAGCAGCGGGGCGACGGGCACGGTGCCGTCGACGAGCAGCAGCACGCAGTCGTCGAAGACATGGCTGGCGAAGCGGCCATGCCCGACGGCAGGCAGGTTGGCGAGGACGCGCGCCGCGCGGGGGGCGTCCGACCGGTCCTGGAGCGCGACGAGGATACGGGCGGGGGCGGCGGCGGCTCGGATCAGCCGGTCGGCTTCGGCGCGGTCGGCCGGGGAGAGCGTGCCCAGGACCGGGCTCAGCAGGTTCTCGACCTCCCGGGCGCGGCCGTTGCGGAGCAGCGTCGCGGCGAGACGGAGCCGCGCCGTCCCTCCCGACGGGAGCGCCGGATCCTCGGCGTATCCGACCAACCGCTCCTGGATCCAGATGAGTTCCTGGTGCTCGTCGCTCGCGGTCAACGCCTTTTCGAGGCGCTCCAGGACCTCGCCCATCTCCGGGGATCGCACCTCGCCGACGTCCCAGGCGGTCACGGCCCAGGAGACGGCGGCGCGTATCCCGTCCACGGACCGGCGGTCGAGCGCGATCCGGGCGAGGAGCAGGGCGGCGTCGGGGAAGGTCGCGTCGTCCTCCCGCAACCGGTCCGGACCGACCTCGTGCAGGGTCGCCCAGGCTTCCTCGTGCTGTCCGAGGGCGTGCTGGGCGTGGGCGAGAGCGAGGGCGGCGCGGCCGAGCACGGGGCCTTCGAACTTCAGGCCGCGTCTCATCCACCGACGGGCGGCCGCGGCGAACGCCGCCCGGTACGCCGGCGTCGCGCCCGCGTCCTGGAGCAGGAGCAGCATCTCCGCGCCCCCGTGCGAATGGTTCAGCGCGTTGCGCACCCACACCTCGGGGTGGGGCGCGGCCCCGGGGACGACACCCAGGCGTTCGGCCAGCCGGCTGCCGGGATGACGGACCTGGTGGAAGGCGGCGGCGGCACCTCGGTGGAAGGTGTCGATCCGGTCCAGGGCGAAGACGTTCGGCGTCTCGTACGCGGGGGTTCGCACCACCTCGCTCCTGACCGCGTTCGGGAGCACGTACCGTCCGGGGCCGTGCCGTCGCAGGAGTCCGTCGCGGACGAGAGTCTCGAGCTGTCCGACGGCGGCACTCGGCGCGCAGTCGAGGGCCGCCTCGGCCTCCTCCGCCGTGAACTCGGCCGTCGTCACCATCGCCAGCCGGACGAGGGTGGCGCCGCGGCCCTCGTCGAGGCCGTCGAGCCAGTGGCGCACCGCCTCACGTGGAGACAGGGGCATGTCCTCTTCGGCCACCTCGGCGACGATCCGGGCGACCTTCGCGGCGGTCACCGGGCCGGCCGAGGCGGCCGCCGCGCCGAGGACGCGCAGGGTGGCCGGCCACCACGGGCCGTGTGCGAGGGTCTCGGGGTGGGGCGCCCCGGCCGCGGCGAACAGGCGGACCGCGTCGTCGCCGGAGACCACGTCCGGGAGGAACCCCGGCACATCCGGCGGGCCGTCTCCGGGGTGCGGGTGGGTGATCAGCACGGCACACCCCTGGGGGGGTACACGCGTGAAGGCGTGGGCGAGGGCGTCCGACGGCAGGTCGTCCAGGACCAGCAGGACCCGACGCCCGCGCAGGGCCGCTCGCAATGCCTCGGCCAGGACGCCGGGTTCGGTGTAGTGCCGGGGGAAGTCCTCGTCGGACAGGCCGAGTCGGCGCAGCAGCCGGTCCATCACGGCGTCCACCGGGAGCGGGGAGGACGTCGAGCCGTGGAAGGGAAGGAAGACCACCCCGTCGGGGAAGCGGTCGCGCACGGAGCGGGCCACCTTCAGAGCCAGCGTGGTCCGGCCGATGCCGGCGGTCCCGTCGGCGGAGGTGACGCCCACGACGTGACGGCCCCCGGTCAGCCGGTCGGCGACGGCTTCTTCCAACTCCCTTTGACCGACGTAGTGTTCCGGCAGCGGCGGCAGGTCCGGATCGTCCTCGGGCTCCCCCGGTTCCGAGGTCACCCCCTCCTCGTCCTCCGGCTCCGCCAGACCCAGCAGTTCCAGCGTCCGGCGCGAGGCACGCGCGAACGCCTCGCGTTCCGCCGCGAGTTCGAGCGGGCCGGCGTCGTCACGGGCGACCGAGGGCAGTCCGGCGCGGCCGGTGCCGCGGTGGGCGAGGTGCTGGTCGAGGGCCTGGTGGAGCGCCCAGACCCGGTCGGCGGGCAGGTGGGCGCGCAGCGCCTCCTGGATGTCGGGCGGCAGTACCAGTTCGACGGTCGTGCCGTCCTGCACGACCTGGAAGACGCCGCTGGTGACGACTTCGGCGATGTCCGCGATTCCGGCCTCCGGCACCAGTTTCTCGCGCACGAGGTGGAGCAGCCGCAGGCTGATCCGGTCGAAGGGCGCGCAGAGCACGGCGAGGCGGGCAGCGCGCGGCGACGCCGTGCGCAGGAAGCGGCGGACGCGTTCGGCCGGGGGCAGCGGCCGGGCGCGCTGCCGGACGGCTCCGGTGGGGGCGTGGTCGGTGACGGTGCGGCCGGTGGGCGGGACGAGGACGGCGGTGCAGCCGTCCGGGTCGCCGCGCATCAGGGAGCGCGACCAGCGGCCCAGCGAGTGCGGGGTGAGGGACAGGACGGGGACGGGCAGCCACGCGCCCTCCCCGTCTGCCGCTCCCGTCCCGGCCCCGACCCCGGCCAGCGCCGGCGGGGTCACGGGTACGCGGTTGCGCGGGCTGCCGGGCGCGGCTGGGGTGAAGCGGGTGGTGGGCAGGTCGAGGCCGCCGCGCCGCCACAGTTTGGTGGGCAGCGGGTTGAGGACGGCGGTGGGGTGGGTCCCGGCCCAGTCGCGCAACAGGTGCCAGACGTCGGGCCGGCGCCAGGCGTCGGCCATGCAGTCGGAGACCACGACGACCAGTCGGCGGCCGTCGGCGGAGCGCAGCGCGCCCGGGGCGCGGGGGGCGCCGGCCGCGTCGAAGGTGAGGTCGGCGGTCTGGAGCGTACGGAAGGCGCCGAGCCGGTCGAGGACGGCGGCGAACTCGGTGACGGTCTCGTTCCACACCCGCATGCCGGGGGAACGGTCGACGACCAGGACGAGGTCGAACCAGCGTTCGGGCGCGGGCTTGAACACCGGGATGAGTTCGCCGCTGCGGGCGTAGCCCTCGACGGTGGCGTCGGTGTCGAGTTCGTGCCGGTGCCCCTGGGGCCAGCGGCGTTTCCAGGGGCGCAGGGCGCGGGTGAGTTCCAGGGCGCGGGGCAGTCCGGTGCCCTGGGGTGCGGCGACGGCGTGGCCGCGCAGGGCGGCGGCGCTGCCGGGGAGCCGTTCGTGCAGCGGCCGGGTGGAGGAGCCGTCCCCGCTCGGGGCGCCGTCGGGGCGCGACGGCCGGTTCCGGTCCGGGCGGTCGACGGGGGCGGTCTCGGGCGCGGGGCCGTCGGGGTGTTCGGGCTCGGCGCCCGGGACCCGCTCCTCCGCGCCGGGCCGGGCTCCGTCCCGTACACCGTCCTCCGTATCGCTGTCACCGCCCATGTGGGCGGCGAGCCACAGCGCCTCCGCCAGCGCGGTGCCGTCCAGTTCGGGGACGGCGGCGCGCAGGGCGGAGAGCAGCCGCGGCAGCGGTTCAGGCATGGGACAGCTCGCGCAGGATCAGGTCCTCGACGGCCTGGCGGCGGGCCTCGTCGGGGACGTCGGTCCCGGCGAGGAGGTGGACGGCGTTGAGGAGCTGGTCGACGGCGAGGCTCTCGCCCGCGCTCAGTCGCTCCAGGAAGGTGGTGACGAGCCGGCCGACGGTGTCGGTGCCGGCGGCACCGGCCCCCATGTGGGCCTCGACGACCCGCAGCAGGGTCTCGGGGGTGGGCAGGGGCATGGTGAAGCGGACGCAGCGGCGCAGGAAGGCGGCGGGGAAGTCGCGTTCGCCGTTGCTGGTCATGACGATGAACGGGAACTCGGTGCACTGCACCCGGCCGCGCCGGATCTCGTGGTGCTCGTCGCCCTGCCATTCCCGTACCGCCACGGAGTCCGTTCCGTAGCGGGCGAGTTCGGGGATCTCGAACTCGCCGCGTTCGAGGACGTCGAGGAGGTCGCTGGGCAGGTCGAGGTCGCTCTTGTCGATCTCGTCGATGAGCAGGGCGCGGGGCCGATCGGTGGGCAGGAGGGCGGTGCCGAGCGGGCCCATGCGGAGGAAGGGCGCGATGTCGTCGCCGCCCGCGGGGGCGCCGGAGGGAGTCTGGAGGCGCTGGGCGTGGATGCGGCCGAGGGCGTCGTAGCGGTAGAGGGCGTCGGCGAGGCTGCTGCGGGAGGTGATGTGCCAGCGCAGCACGGTGCCGAGGGCGAGTTCGGCGGCGACCTGCTCGATCACGGTGGACTTGCCGGAGCCGGCCGGTCCGGTGACGAGCAGCGGACGGCGCAGGGCGAGCGCGGCGTTGACGGCCTCGACCAGGCCCTGCGGGGGCACGAACTGCCGGTGCAGGGAGCGCCGCGGGAACTCGCGCCACGGCGGGGCGGGCGGAAGGACGACGCGGTCCTCGGGCCGGTCGGGCGGGGTGCCGTGGCCGGCGTAGTAGGGCTGCCAGGTCATGCGGGTTGTTCCCCCTCCGTCGGGCACCCTTCGCTGGCGAAGGGGTCCCTTCCGATGTGCTCGCTGTCGAACCAGGTGCAGAAGTCCAGCCATTCGGGGCCGTCCCAGACGGTCCGCAGCCGGGCGAGATGGTGCGAGCCGTTCGTGCCGGCCGCCGCCGGGTCGGCGGCCTGGCTCCATCGGCTGCGGTAGGCGTGGATGAACGCGCCCGGCAGTTGGTGCCAGTGGGTGTCGACGCAGCGTCGCACGTGATCGGGTACGGACCCGGACCCGGCCCCGTTCACAGGCCCTGCGGCCGGATCCGTGGCCGGGTCCGCCGGGGAGTCGGGCCGGTCGTCGGGCCACAGCACGATCGGCGAGGAGGAGAGCAGCGTCGCCACGAATTCCGCGAGCTGGGCGGGCCGGTGGGCGAGGGCCGCGGCGCGGGTACGGGGAGCGTTCTCGAGCCGCTCGCGCAGTTCGGACACCCGGCGGGTGTCGGCCTCCCCGAACCAGTCGACGCGGTCGCCGTCGGCGCTCTCCTCGATGGCCTTGAGGGTGTCGCGGGCCTGGTCGTTGATCCACCACAGATGATCCGGCGGATGGATCCGGTCGCTCCAGCGCAGCACGACGTCGTAGCGGGCGCCGAGGCGCATGCCGACGTGGGTCTCCTCGGGGCGCCAGGTGGCGAGCAGCGGGGCGGGAGCGGCGATCTCCACCCGTCGCAGGGGGGTGCCGAGGGCACGGGCGTGGGTCGCCGCCCAGCGCAGGACGGTGCCGAGGGCGCGTTCGGTGCCGGCCCGGTCCTGGGCGGGGCACGCGAACTCCTCGTGCCGGCGCACCTCGCCGCCGTCGAGCAGCCAGGCGGCGAGCGATTCGGGCCATTCGTCGCCGACGGCGGCGTGCAGGCTGACGACGAGCCGCAGTCGCATCTCCTCGGTGCGCGCGGTGAGGGTGGCGAAGGCGTCGTTGAGGTCGATGACGGCGCCGGTCTCCTTGGCCCAGGCCCGCAGGTCGGTGTGGTGCGGGTCGACGCCGGTGCAGCGGGCGAGGTGGGCGAGGAAGGCGGCGAGCGGCGCGGTGCGGCCGCCGCGGGCGCGCGGGGCGCGCAGCAGCAGGTGTTCGACGATGTCGCGGAGCAGTTCGGCGCCGGTGGTCTCGGGCAGGTCGACGGGCGCGGCGCCCTCGACGGTGGTCACGGAGGCGACGAGGGTGCGGCGCAGCAGCGGGCTGGTGAGTGCCTGGCCGGGCCAGGCGGTGAGCAGGTGCACGGTGCGGGCCGCGTCGCGCAGGTTGTCGAGTACGCCGTACGCCCAGTCGCGTTCGGCGGCGGGCAGCCGGCCGGCGCGCTCGCGCAGGGCGGTGAAGTCCTCGGGGCGGGTGGGGCCTTCGGGGTCCGGGGCGCCGCCGAGCGGGGCGAGGGCCTGGTCGAGGGCGGCGCGCCCGACGGGCCCGAGCGGGGCACCGGGGCGGGCGGCGGTGTGCCGGGCGTTGCGGGCGAGCCACAGCGGGCCGGGGGCGAACTGGGCTCCGTCGTACGCGGCGTGCTGGACGGCCTGCCCGGCGGCGCCGCCGGCGGCGCGTACGGCGTGGACGACGGTCTCGCCGGTCAGGGCCTCGCCCGCGTCGGCGACCCCGTCCCGCAGCACCTTGGCGACGGTGGTGCTGAAGCGGAGCGCGTACGCCTCCTCGTCGGCGGCGGCGCCCATGAGGAGGCTGAGCCGGGTCTCGCCGCGCCGGATGCCGGCGGCGAGCGAGGACAGGTCGGGCACCGCGTGGCCGGCGTGGCAGGTGTCGACGAGGGCGACGAGGCCGTCGAGTCCCGGGGTGTCGGCGAGGTCGCCGAGCAGGGCGCTGAGGTTGACGGCGGTGAGGGGCTGTTCGGCCTGGGAGTCGCCGGCCATGAAGTACAGCTCGGTGCCGGCGGCCATGCCGTGGCCGAGGAAGGCGAGGACGAGGACCGCGCCCGCCTCGGCGGCTGCCCGGCCGGCGGCGCGGACGGCCGACTCGACGTCCTGGCGGGTGAGTTCACGGCCGTACAGGAGGGTGGGGCCGGGAGCCGGGCCCGGTGCGCAGGCACCGGCCCAGGGAGTGGTGAGGGTGTCGTGGAGGGCGTGGGTGGCCTCTTCGAGGGCGTCGAGCAGGCCGAGGCCCGGGCACTGGGCCCCGATCACGAGCAGATGGCGTGGTCCGGTCATCGCCCCGCGTGGGTGGTGAGCGCTTCGACGAGCGGACCGGCGACGGCGGGCTGGGCCAGGTACTTGGCGGCCGGGTGCACCCAGGCGCCGTCGGAGTCGACGCGGCGGCTGCACGGGACGACGGAGCCGGCGTTCGGGCGGACGAAGTCCTCCAGGAGAGGGCGGGCGGCGACGATGTCGTCCCGGTCCCAGAAGTTGAGCCAGCGGCCGACGGACGCCGGGGTGCCGACGGGGTGCGGACGGACCCGGGGGTGGACGGCGGTGCGGATGCCGAGGGGGGAGCCGAGGGTGACGAACAGCGGCACGTCGGCGGGGTGTTCGTGCAGGGTCTCCAGGGCGACGACGGTGCCGAGGGAGTGGGCGACGACGATGTTGGGGCCGTCGGGATCGAGGCTCTCGGCGACGCGGGCCCGGATGCGCTGGTCGAGGGTGCCGGTGCCGTCGGACTCGGCGCGGTTGAGGTAGCGGGCGACCTGGCCGAGCATGCCGGCGGTGGCGCGGGCGCTGAGCCAGCCGCCGGCGGTACGCAGTCCGGGGACGGCGAGCAGGCTGGTGACGGCGCCGACGACGCGCCGGGCGGGCGCGCCCGCGCCCTGGGCGCCGGCGGGCGGTTCGAGGCGGGTGCGGGCGTGGCGCAGGGCGGGGGCCTCGGCGGCGGACACCTCCGGGTCGGCGAGGCGGGCGTCGACGGCCTCCAGGAGGAGTGCGGCAAGGAGTTCGTCGTCCTGGTCCCCGGCGGTGGCCGGTCCGCCCGCCGGTCCGCCTTGCGCTCCGGCGGTACGGAACAGGTCGCCGTAGTAGGCGAAGCGGGCGTCGGCCGCCCGGCCGCCGGTGAGCGCGGAGACGTGGGCGCCGTGGCCGGAGTCGCGGGCGCCCGCAGCGACCGCGCGCAGCCATTCGTCCAGGTCGGCGGCGGCGTCCCGGGGGCCGCCGATGCCGTGGACGAAGACCAGGCGAGGCTTCATGTTCCCCCGTTTCGGCAGGTGCGGCGCGTGCGTCGGTGTCACGCGGCGTCAGGTGGTGGTCCGCCGATCCTCGCCGGTGCGGCGGGTGGGATCAAGCCGCAGGAAGAGGAGCGTCGATTCTCGGCCATGCGGTAGGGCGGCTTGGCCGGATATACGGGGCCGCGAGCCCGAGCGCCGCCACGCCTCCGGACGCCGGGGCCCGCGGTGTTCCGATCAGCGGGCGCCGGCGGCGGCCGTGGCCTCGCGGGCCAGCCGGTCGATGGCGGCGAGCGCGTCGTGGGCCGCGTACTGCCGGGCGAGCCGGGCGGCGCGCTCGCGGTGGGCGGGGGCGCCGAGGACGGCGTCCACGGCCGCGCGGAGTTCCTCGTCGGTCGGGGCGGCGGTACGGAGGTTGACGCCGGTGCCGGTCCACTCGACGCGGGCGGCGACCTCCGGTTTGTCCTCGGTGTCACCGCCGACGACGAGCGGGACCCCGTGCGCCAGCGCCGCCTGGGTGCCGCCGTAGCCGCCATTGGTGACCAACAGGTCGGCGTACGGGAGGAGTTCGGCAAACGGGACGAAGCCCGCGACGACGGCGTTGCCGGGGAGGTCGGGCAGTGCGGCAGCGACCCGGCCGGCCGCGTCCGGGCGGCCGGTGGCGGCGACGACGAAGACGTCGTCGCGGTCGGCGAGGGCCCGGAGGGTGGGGACGACCAGGGTGGTCAGGTCGTGATTGACGAGCGTGCCCTGGGTGGCGACGACGATCCGCCGGCCCTCCTCGCGGGCGCGCACCAGCTCGGGCCACCAGTCCGGCAGCGCCCGGCCGTCGCCCGCCGGGATCGGGATGGCGCCGACGAAGCGGATGTTGGCCGGCTGGTCGCTGTGCGGGTACTCGAAGCCGGGCACGGTCAGCTGCACGAACACGTCGGCGGCCTCGGTGAACACCCGGCCGAGCGGCCCGTCGGGCAGGACGGCCCCGGCGGCGGCGAAGCAGTCGCGCAGATGGTCGACGAGGGGCTTGCGCTGCTCGTCCCGGCGGGCGGCCATGGCCGCGTACCGCTCGCGCTCGGCGTCGTCGACGGGCGGCAGCAGGCCGGACCCGCGGGGCGCGGTGTCCCGGCTCTCCGAGACGAGCGGGGTGATCCCGACGCTGAACACGGCGGGCCGCCGGTCCGCTTCCTCGCCGAGGGCGAGCGCGAGACCGCCGAGGAAGAGGTTGTCGTGGATCAGGACCGTAGCCGGGAAGCCGGCGAGCGCGTCCTTGAGGGCCCGGCACTGGGCGGCGAGGGGATCACCGAAGACGTGCATGACGTCCCACATGAGCCGCGCCGGACCGGCCGGGATCCGCTCGCGCTCGGGGAAGTGCGCCCCGAAGTCGCGGTCGTCGTAGTCCGCTTCGGCGGGCAGCGGCAGGAACTCCGGCCCGGCCGCGCGGACTTCGTCGGCGAAGCGCGCCCCGCCGACGTACAGCACCTCGTGTCCGGCCCCGGACAGATGGCTCGCGATACGCAGCAGCGGGGCGTGGTGGCCGGACACGGGTGTCGCGGCGACGAGGATCCTGGACATGGTGGACTTCCCCCCGGTGAACGGTCGTTGCACGCGGCGCGACGCCGCGCGCGACCACCGTACGGCCGGCCGGGAGGGAACCCCGCGCCTTCGGCCGCTTCGGCGTGCCGGACGAAGCGGGAGCTTCCGTGCGGGCGGCGAGCCCCTAGTAGGGCTTGGTCAGGTTCGTGTTGGTGTTGCGTGTCCTGCGGGTTTGGTGTGTCGTTGGGGACGTGTGACGCCGGAGGAAATGTCAGCTGTGCGTGGCGAGTTGGAGGACTTCGCGGCAGAGGTCTTCGAGCCGTTCGCGCGTAATGATCAGCGTCGGTGGGGGCGGGTCTACCTGCGGGGCCTGCTCACGGACGGGCAGCGCAAGTCGGTCGAGCCGATGGCCACCCGGCTTGGCGAGGACGGGAACCGGCAGGCCCTGGCCCACTTCATCACCACCAGCCCATGGGACCCGGCGCATGTGAGGGCCCGGCTGGCCTGGAGGATGGAGAAGGCGATCCGGCCCACCGTGCTGATCTTCGATGACACCGGGTTCCTCAAGGACGGCAATGCCTCGGCGTGTGTGTCGCGGCAGTACACAGGCACGGCGGGCAAGGTCACCAACTGCCAGGTGGGCGTCTCGCTGCACCTGGCCTCGGATCATGCCTCGGCGGCAGTGGACTGGCGGCTGTTCCTGCCCGAGACCTGGGCGCCCGGGTCCGTGAAGGCGGATCCGGACAAGGTCGCCCGCCGCGCCGCATGCCGGATTCCCGATGACATCGGGCATGTGGAGAAATGGCAGCTCGCACTCGACATGCTCGACGAGACCCGCTCCTGGGGCATCGAGGTCCCGGTGGCCGTCGCGGACGCCGGATACGGCGACGCGGCCGCCTTCCGGCACGGCCTCCAGGCCCACGGCCTCAACTACGTGGTGGGAATCTCCACCACCCTCTCGGCACAGCCCGGCCACGCGGTGCCGGTCGCAGAGCCGTACTCCGGGACCGGACGCCGGCCGGTGGCGAAGTACCCGGACAAGCCGCAGTCGGTGAAACAGCTGGTCATCGGGGCGGGCCGGAAGGCGGCGAAGCCGGTGCAATGGCGTGAGGGCTCCCGGCCCGGCACCGGCCGCAGCGGCTTCAAGCGGATGTACTCGCGGTTCGTGACTCTGCGGATCCGGCCTGCCGGACGAGAGGTCCGCCAGGCGGCCGACGGCCCGGAACTGCCCGAGTGCTGGCTCCTGGCCGAGTGGCCGGCCGGCCAGGCCGAACCCGTCCAGTTCTGGCTCTCCGACCTGCCCGCCGACACCCCGCTGACCACCCTGGTCCGCCTGGCCAAGCTCCGCTGGCGCATCGAACACGACTACCGCGAGATGAAACAGGCCCTGGGCCTGGCCCACTTCGAGGGCCGCACCTGGAACGGGTGGCACCACCACGTCACCCTCGTCTCCGTCGCCCACGCCTTCTGCACCTTGCAACGACTGGCCAGAGCCCCAAAAGACACGGCGCCGGCCTGAGCCTCTACCGCATCGTCCGCGAGCTACAGACCCTCCTCGCGACATGGACCGGCGTCTGCCCCACCTGTCACCGCGGCATACCCACACCAACACCAACCTGACCAAGCCCTACTAGGGCCTTTCTTTGGCTCAGGCTGGAGCAGGGAGCGGGGTCCGGTGCGTGTGATCGCAAGGCGGAGGAGGGAGACAACGCGGAGCGTTGGCGACCGACGACAACGCGGCGAGCGCGCGTGCCGGGGCACGCGAGCCCAGCAAGATCCAAAAGAAAGGCCCTAACCCTCGTACCGCAGCGCCGACTCGTACGCCTCGTCCGGGTCGAGCCGGCGCAGTTCCTCGGCGATGAGTTCGGCGGTGGTGCGGACCTTGAGGGCCATGACGCGGTGGGGCTGGCCGGGGATGGAGAGATGGGCGACCGGGCCCTCGGGGCGGTCGATGACGATCTCGCCGTCGGGGGTGCCCATGCGGACGGCGGTGACGACGGGGCCGTCCGTGACGACCCGCTCCACCGGCACGTTCAGCCGCCGGCCGAACCAGCGGGCGAGCAGTTCGGCACTGGGGTTGTCCGCTTCGCTCTCGACGGCGGCCGAGGTCACCGTCGCCCGGGCCTGGTCGAGGGCGGCGGCGAGCAGCGACCGCCAGGGGGTGAGCCGGGTCCAGGCGAGGTCGGTGTCGCCGGGCGCGTACGAGGCGGCGCGGGCGTCGAGCGCCGCGATCGGGTTCTCCACGGCGTACGAGTCGGTGATACGGCGCTGGGCGAGCGCGCCGAGCGGATCGCGGGACGGCACCTCGGGGGCGTCGACCGGCCACCACACGACGACGGGCGCGTCCGGCAGGAGCAGCGGCAGGACGACGGAGTCGGCGCGGCGGGTGATGTCGCCGCGCATCCGGAGCAGCACGGTCTCGCCCGAGCCCGCGTCCGTGCCGATCCGGACCTCGGCGTCGAGGCGGGCCGAGTGGCGCTCGCGCGGGAAACGGGCGTGCCGCTTGACGACGACGAGGGTGCGGGACGGATGCTCGCGGGAGGCCTCGTTGGCGGCGCGCACGGAGTCGTAGGCGTTCTCCTCGTCGGTCACGATCACGAGGGTGAGGACCATGCCGACGGCGGGCGTGCCGACCGCCCGCCTGGCCTCCAGGATCGCCTTGTTGATCTTGCTGGAGCTGGTGTCCGTGAGATCGATCTTCATGACCGGCAGCGGTCCCTTCCCTCGTGGCGTGCCCGCAAAAGTGTCCGCACCAGTGCCAGCACCGGATCGGCTCCGGATCTTCCCGGTCCAGTATTCAGGATGCGGACACCGGACCGGGCACGCACGCGCGTACGACGACCGGCGCGACCGGGGCCGCCGGGGCCGCCGGCCGGAGCGGTCACGGCGTCTCCGCCGCGCGCGCCGCGTCGCCGACGGCCAGGACCAGCTTGCCCCGGGTGTGCCCCCGCGCGTTCAGCCGCCAGGCCTCCGGGGCGTCGGCGAGCGGCAGGACCCGGTCGACGACGACGGTGAGCCGGCCCGCGTCGGCGAGTTCGGCCAGGGCCGACAGGCCGGCGCCGTCGGGCCGTACCCACACATAGTGGCCGCCCACGTCGGCGGCCCGCGGGTCGGCGACGGAGGCGAGCCGTTCCGGGGAGCGCAGCACCTCCACGGAGACGTCGACGGATTCACCGCCGACGTAGTCGAGCGCGGCGTCCACCCCGTCGGGGGCGAGGGCCCGGACCCGGTCGGCGAGCCCCGGCCCGTACGCGACGGGTTCGGCGCCGAGGCCCCGCAGGAAGTCGTGGTTGGCGGGGCTCGCGGTACCGAGGACGCGGGCGCCGCGGGCGACCAGGATCTGGGTGGCGAGGGAGCCCACTCCCCCGGCCGCGGCGTGCACGAGCACGGTGTCGCCGGCGGTGGCCCGGACCCGGTCGGCGGACTGGAGCGCGGTGAGTCCGGCGAGCGGCAGGCCCGCGGTCTGCGCCCAGTCCAGCGTGCGCGGCTTGCGGGCGAGCATCCTGATCGGGACGGCGACGTGCTCCGCGTACCCGCCGCACTCGGCGCTGTCCTTGCGGATGTAGGCGAACACCTCGTCGCCGGGGGCGAACTCGGGCGAGTCGAGGCCGTTGCGCTCGACGACCCCGGCGACGTCCCAGCCGGGGATCAGCGGGAAGTGGGTCACCATCAGGGGGTCGAGTCCGCCGCCGGCCAACTTCCAGTCGACGGGGTTCACCCCGGCGGCCTCCACCCGCACCAGGACCTCGCCGGGGGCGACCTTCGGCTCGGCCAGTTCCATGGGGACGAGGGTGTCGGGGCCGCCGTACTCGGGCAGGGCCATCGCCTTCACGGCGTCACTCCCCCGGCTCGCCGGACCGCGCCGCGGAGTCGGCGCCCGAAGCCCCGGACGCGTCCCCGCCCTCGGACCCGGCCCCCGCCAGGGCGTCGGCGCGGCGGCCGACGACGGCCGCGGCGGCGAGCGCGGCGCCGACGAAGGCGGTGACGACCACCCAGGGCCGGTCGAGGACGTGTCCGGTGGCGTGGTCCAGGGAGTACCGGCCGGCCCCGGCGAGACCGATGGCCGCTGAGGTGAACCCGAGGAACGCGGGGTACTCGTAGCCGCCCTGCATGGCGAAGAAGCCCGCCGGGTAGTGCACCGCGACCGCCCCGGCCATGGCGCCCGCCGCGGCGGCGCCGGCCGCCGGCGTGGCGAGCCCCAGGGCGAGCAGGGCGCCGCCTCCGGCCTCGCCGAGCCCGGCGGCGATGGCGCTCTCCCGGGCGGGTGAGAAGCCCATGGCCTCCATGGCCTGCGTCGTCCCCTCGACGCCGCCGCCCCCGAAACAGCCGAAGAGCTTCTGGGCGCCGTGCGCGACGAGGACGGCGCCGGTGCCGACGCGGAGCGCGAGCAGTCCGAGGTCTCGGCGGCTGAGCGTGGTCATGGGGACTCCCGGTGGGGTGGAGGGCGGGTGCCATGGGGGCGAGTGCCCCGCAGGTGCGGTACGGGGTGGGGTGAGGGGCCGCGGGGGTGAGGGGCCGCGGGGGTGCGGGGCCGCAGGGCGCGGCCGTTCTCCACTCTGCGCGCCCCGGCGACCGATCCCCTCGCGGTACTCGTCCGAATAGGTCATCTTTTGCGGTGTTCGTCAGGTATTGCTTTAGTAAGAACGCGGCTGACGGCCCGCCGGGCCGGGTCGGCCGCCAGCGGGACAACAGCAGATGAGAAGCGGAGCGACCGCCATGACAGACACGTATGCACACGCGCCGTACGAGCGTCCGGGGGACGGCGGAGGGAACGGTCTGCCGCCGGGGCCGCTCGGCAGGCTGGCCCACTGGGCCTGGCAGGCCATGCTGTTCGCCGGTCTGGCCGCGCTGGTCCTGGGCATTCTCGTCCTGGTGTGGCCGGGGCACTCGCTGGTCGTGGCCGGCGTCCTGTTCGGCCTGTACCTGCTGGTGAGCGGTGTCCTGCATCTGATCGCCGCGTTCGGCACCCACGGCAGGACCTCCCTGCGGGTGATGGCCTTCATCAGCGGCGCCCTGTCGATCCTGCTCGGCCTGTTCTGCTTCAAGGGCGCGATGCAGTCGATCCTGCTGCTCGCCTTGTGGATCGGGATCGGCTGGCTGTTCCACGGCATCACACAGATGGTGGCGGCGATCTCCGACCCGGGGATGCCGGCCCGCGGCTGGCAGATCTTCCTGGGTGTGATCAGCACGTTCGCCGGCGTCGTCCTCATCGTCTCGCCGCTGGAGTCGGCGGCGGTCCTGGCCGTGCTGGCGGGCGCCTGGCTGATCGCGGTCGGTCTGATCGAGGTCGTGACGGCGTTCCAGGTGCGTTCCCGCGCCAAGCACATCCCGCGGGGCGCCTGACGCCGCCCGTCGCGGACCCGCGTACGCGAGGCGCCGCACCCCTGCGCCGTGCCACCACCGCACACGGACACACGGACACACGAACGCCCCGGAGAGGAAGCGCGCCTCACCGCCGCTTCCCTTCCGGGGCGTCCGGCTGTCCGCCGGGGCAGCCGATGTACCCGGAACATCCGGGTTCCACGGGCCTCCTGCCGGGGCCTCCTGGTACTGCGTTACATTCTGCCGGTCCCTGACCACGATCCTTCGCGATCTCTCCCCTCCGGAGCCGGCATCCCATGAACGACATCGTCAACGGCCTTGGCCGGACCGCGGCCTACGGCGCCCTCGGCGTCGTCCTGCTCATCCTCGGCATCGTCCTGATCGACCTCCTCACGCCCGGCAAGCTCGGCCGCCAGATCTGGGAGGACCGCAACCGCAACGCCGCGATCCTGCTCAGCTCCGCGCTGCTCGGCATAGGCGGCATCGTCTTCACCGCGATCTGGACGACCTATGACGACTTCGCCAAGGGCCTCGTCTCCACGGCCGCGTTCGGCCTGCTCGGCCTGGTCATGATGGCCGTCGCCTTCTTCGTGGTCGACCTGGTCACCCCGGGCAAGCTCGGCGCGACGCTGGTCGACCCCGAGCCGCACCCGGCGGTGTGGGTGACGGCCTCCGTCAACCTCGCCGTCTCGGCGGTCGTCTCCGCCTCGATCGCCTGACCGCCACCGCGCTCACGGCGCCGCGGCCGTCACACACCGCGCCGCGCGGGCCCGGGTCCCAGGTCGCCGGTGACGACCGTCCTCGGTATCCCGGGCCGGCCGAACAGTGCGAGCAGTTCGTCGGCGAGATCCAGCATCGGGCGCGGGTCCCGGCCGGCCCGGGAATCGACGGACGCGGCGGACAGGGTGCGCGGGACGGCGCCCGCGTCCAGCAGGACGCGCCAGTCGTCCGGCCCGAGCCGCAGATACTCCAGGTGCGTCAGCCGCGTGATCTCCAACGGGTCGGCGAGTGTGCCGGGTCGCGCCTCAAGGGTGCGCAGGCGCGGCAGGCCTATGAGTGGGGCGAGGCCGACCGCCACGCCGTGCCCCACACCGATCGACAGCACTTCGAGCGCGGGGTGGGCCACGGCCTCGACGCCGCGGGGGCCGCCGGTGTAAAGGTCCGCGACGGCGGGTTCCCCGCCTCCGGGCCGCTGTCGCCCGTCCTCCTTGCGCCGGCCGCGCACCACGAAGTCGGTGAGGCTGTCGGCGAGCAGCCTGGCCCCGATGACCTGTTCGTGGTCGAGCAGGACGATCTGCCCGAGGTGACCGCGCGGTCCCGGGGTGAGGTCGACGGCGATGCCGTCGCCGCCGCCCGTGCCGGCGAAGACGAGCCAGCCGGGCGAGCCGATCAGCCCCTGTACGGCCGCGTCGGGCGGGGTGCGGACCGCCTCCGCCGCCCCTTGCTCCCACGAGACCTTCCGGGTCGACGGCTCGGCGACGAAGAGACGGTCGAGGTCGAGGAGTTCACCGTCCACTGCGTCGGCATGGCGCGCCCGCGCCGCGTCGTCACCCGCGTGGTCCGCCGAGCGCGCCCGGGTGACCCGGTAGAGCGCCTTGAGCTCCTCGGGCAGGGCGAGCCCGAGGCGCGCCTCCGTCCGGACGAGGTCCTCCTCGGTGGCTCCGGTCGCGTCGGGCAGTCGTTCCCGCAGGGTGCGGGCGAGCAGCTCCGGGTCGGCGGTCGGCGCGGGCCGGACGTCCGGGTACGTCTCGGGCCGTCGGCGGACGGGTTCGGGCAGCGCGCCCTCGACGAGGACGAGGGTGCCGGGGTGGGCCGAGTAGCCGGACTCGACGGCGGGACTGGAGCCGTACAGCCGGAGTTCGGCCCGCCCGTCCGCGTCGACCGTCAGGACGAAGGACACCTGCTCGCCGGGTCCGAGCGCGTGCCGCACCCGGTCCACCGCCGCGGCCTCCTCCCGCGGGTCCACGCCCCCTTCCCGCCGCCCCCACGCGGTACGGGCGCGGCGCAAGGGGACGCTCCACGCGCCGAGACGGACGAAGCCGGAGACGTATCCCCCGGGGGCCGCCAGACGCTCCGCGTGCTGGCCGCGCAGCAGCCTCAGCAGCGGTTCCCACGTGGCGAAGTCGTACAGGGCGTTCATGGGTTCGCTTTCGGTCGGTGGTGTGAGCGGGGGTACGGATCAGCGCGTGGGAGGGGCACTGCGGGTCAGCGCGCGGGAGCGGCCGGCGCCTCGACCTCCAGGTAGCGGTGGCGGCGCGGGCCGCGGTAGAGGAGGGCGTCCCAGCCGAGGCGTTCGAGGGCGGCGGCGCAGGCGGCGAGGGCGGCCTCGGCGTCGTGGGCGGCGCCCGTCGCGGGCGGGCCGAGCCACTCGACGACGGCGGTGCCGGGGCGATCGCCCGCCGTGACCCGGTAGCCGGTGGCCACCCGGGTGCCGTCGGGGGCGACCGCGGACGGCGGCTGTCTCGCGGCCTCCAGGGCGAGGGCCACCGCCCGGACCGGCTGCCGCAGCTCCCAGTCGGCGGGCCGGGCGGCCGGGTCGCCGCCCTGGGCGTGGGTCAGCCGGCGGATCTGGAGCAGCCCTTCGAGAGCGGTCCGCACCTCGCGGGAGCGCTGCTCCGCGTCGGCCTCGGGCAGCGGGGGGCCGTCGCCGGTGGCGGCGTCGAAGGCGCCGCTCACAGCAGCCGCCGGATGTCGCCGCGGACCCGGTAGAAGCCGCCGGAGGCCGGGTGGAGCGCCTCGACGACGTACCGGGCGCCGGGCTCGCGGATGGCGCGCGGGAACTGCACGTTCCAGCCCTCCTCGTAACCGTCGGTCAGGACGCGGACGCGGGTGCGGCCGGACTCCTGGACGCACTCGACGACGACCGAGCCGACAGGCGCCGCGTGCACCACGTCGACGGCGGCGACGGTGGTGGCGGGGGCGTAGGTGGGCAGGGCGGCGGCGAGCTTGATGTCCTGGGCGACCGGCACGGTGCCCTGCTGGGCGGCGGCGATGGCCGCCTCACTCGCGTCGACGCACACCAGGGTGCCGTCGGTGGTGACCAGGTAGAGCCGCTCGTCGTGGTACTGCATCGACAGCGCCGAACCGCCGCCGGTGCCCAGCTTCCACAGCCGGGTGCCGTCCTCGGCGAAGCAGTACACGGACGAGGCGTTGTCCCCGGCGAAGACGAACCGGCCGCCGGGCGAGGTGGCGCACGAGTAGACGGGGCTGTCGCAGCCGTACACCGCCTCGGTGCGGCCGGTCCGCTTGGCGAGCCGGTGCACCTGGCGGCGGGCGGTGCCCGCGTACACGGCGGTGTGCTCCTGCCAGCCGAACAGCACGGCGCCCTGGGTGGGGGTGTGCCAGAGTTCGCCCGTACCGTCGGGGGCGTAGGCCGTGACGCCGCCGCTGTCGCCGTAGTAGACGGCGTCCTCGTCCGCGCGGACCATCCAGGCGTGCTCGCCGCGGCCGGACCGGGACCACTGGTGCTCGTCCTCGTGGTCGATGACGGTGAGCCGGCCGGAGCGGTCGGCGACGTCGAGCACGCCCTCGTGGATGTCGAGCCAGAAGATGTCGACGTCGGTGGAGATCTCGTACGCGGCGAACGGCAGCTTGGACGACAGGTCGTAGACGCGGCCGTCGTCGCAGCCCGCGTAGATCCAGAAGTCGTCGGCGACCAGGCACTTCACGCCGTCGGGGAGGCTGAACCGGGCGTGGACCTGCCCGTCGTGGCCGAGGGTGAAGACCTCGCCCGCCTGGTTGCCGACCCAGCAGCGCTCGTCGTCGACGTGGATGCCGAAGGCGGCGGAGCCGGTGCGGAAGCGCCACAGGACAGGGGCGACCGCGCGGGCCGTGGAGGGCGCGGAGGTGACGGTGCGCCGGGTGACCGGGCGGGCGGCGCGGCCGCCCTGGACGGCCGGCGCGTATCCCTTGCGGACCTTCTCGCTTATCTTCTTGGCCGCCGCGGCCCGGGCCTTCTCGACCGTCGGGAACGTCGAGGTCTGGGTCTGTCCGGCCGCGCCGATGCGTCCGTAACGGACCGACACCACCGTGCCGGAGATCGTCACTTCGTAGAACTTGTGCGCGCCGCCGCCGTCCTGCGACAGCTCCAGATAGGTCTTCGTCGTCATGATCCGAACGGTAGGGGCAGCCACTGACATCACCCTCGGCACGGACCCGGGCGCCGGCTCCCGGCCCAGGCTCCCGGCCGCTCCGGCGCGGGACCAAAGTCCGTCCGATTCAGGACTTTTGTCTCGGCATTCCGGGCATAACCCCTGTGACGATGGATAACGAAGATCATCCGACATGTCGTCATCTCGTCCCCCCGGTCGAGTGACGGCCGGAAGGGCCTCATGACCGAGCGACAGAAGCGGCCCCTGCCCGTACGCGTGCGGTGGCACGGCGACGGCATACCGATGGACGACCTGTTCCGGGCGGACCCCGCGGCACCCACCGCGACCCTACCGCCGGTGCCCGCACCGCCGGGGGCCGGGGAGGGGACCGAGGAGCGGCCCGAGCGGCCCGGCCTTCCCCAGCGTGCCAAGCGGCCCACGCCGGCGGACCCGGCCGCCACGTCCGGTTCCGCCGCGGACACCACGGCCGCCACGGCCACGGCGAAGAAGACGCCGAGGGCGGCGACCTCGACGGCCACGCAGTCCAGGATCGCGGGCGCGATGGCGCTGCTGGCCGAACAGAGCGGGCAGACCGAGCTGAGCGAGCGGCCCGCTCGGCGCCGCCCGCCGGACGAGCCCGATCTCGTGGAGCGTCCCGGCCCCGCCCTGCCCGGCTGGCTGGCCGTACTCGTCGGTCTGACCGCGCTCGGTGCCGCGACCGCGCTGCTCTGGCGGGCCGGTCCCCTGCGTTCCGTCCGGCTGCTGCCCTGGGAGTGGGGCGCGCTGGCCGGCTGCGCGGTCGTCGCCGCGGTCGCCTTCGGTGGGCTCACCCGGGGCCGGACCGGATCCGCCTGGGTGCTCACGCTGTTCGGCCGCTACCGGGGCAGCGTGCGGCGCACCGGCCTCGTCTGGATCAGCCCGTTCGTGCTGCGCCGCCGGATCGACGTACGGCTGCGGCACTGGCGCAGCGAGCCGATCGCCGCGGTCGACGCCGAGGGCGCGGCGCTGCGGGTGGTGGTGCTCGTCGTGTGGTCCGTACGGGACACCGCGCGGGCGCTGCTGGCCGTGGACGACCATCTGGACTATCTGCGCGAGCAGGTGGAGGCGGCGACCGCGCGGGTGCTGTCCCAGCTGCCCGCGGACGCGTTCCGCGGCGACGGTCCCTCGCTGCGCGACGCGGAGGCGGTCGGCGACCGGCTGACCCGGCTGCTCGCGGCGGAGTGCCGGCCGGTCGGCGTCTCCGTCTTCTCCGCGCAGCCGACGCGGATCGAGTACGCGCCCGAGGTGGCCGCGGCGATGCAGCGCCGGCAGATCGCGGCGCTCGACGCCAAGCACCGGGACACGGTCCTGACCAGCGTCATCGACGCCGTGGACGACACGGTGAACCGGCTCACCACCCGCGGGCTCGTGGAGCTCGACGACTTCGAACGCCAGGCCCTGGTCAAGGATCTGACCGTGGCCTTCTACACCCGACGTGGCGGACTGTCCGATCAGAGCCAGGAGTGAAAGCCCCGTGAACGACCGCTTCGAGAACACCACCGGCTCCCCCAAGCCCCCCACACCCCCGCGAACGCGGGAGCGGCGGACAGCGGAGGAGGTGTCGTCGTACGGCTGCCGGTGCCCGCCTTCACCGAGGAGATAGCCGACGGCTGCGCCTGCCCGGGCTGCGCGGCCTCCCGGCGCGCCGCCCGCGCCGCGCGCGGCGGCGGACCCGGGTCGCTGCGCGGGGTGCGCTGCGCCGTCGTGGCGACGCTCGGCGCGGTGGCCCTGGCGGGCACCGGCGCGGGCACGGCGGCGGCCGAACCGGCCCCGGCGCACGCGGGCTGGGACGGCTCGCGCTACTGGTACAAGAACCCGTCCGGCGCGTGGCGCTGGACCCAGCACTACGACAAGTACCTGCGCAACAGCGGCGCCGCGGGGCACCCCGGCGGCTCCGCCGCGGCGCCCGCGCGGCCGGCCCGGAGCGGCGGCGAGCCGGTCTTCCGGGGCCGCCAGGGCTGGGACGCCCGGGACCGCGTCTACTGGTTCAAGAACGGCGGCCACTGGTACTGGACCAGCCACCAGTGGAAGTACCAGCAGCGCACGGGCCTGACGGGCGGCGGCTCGGGCTCCTCCGCCGGCTCCGGCCACGGGTCGGGCGGTGGCACCACCGCCACCCGCGGCTGGACCGCGCCGGTCTCCGGATACGTCGTCACCGGCTACTACCACGAGCCGGGCGCCTGGTCGCTGGGCTATCACACGGGCCAGGACTTCGCGGTGCCGTCGGGCACGACCGTCCGCGCGGCCGGCCCGGGCCGCGTCGTGCGCGCCGGCTACGACCGCAGCTACGGCTACGAGGTGGTGATCCGCCACGCCGACGGCCGCTACACCCAGTACGCCCATCTCTCGCGTATCGACGTGTCGGTGGGCCGGAGCGTGTCGGGCGGTCAGCGCATCGCCCGCTCCGGGGCCACGGGCCGGGTGACGGGTCCGCACCTGCACTTCGAGGTGCGGACCACACCCTATTTCGGCTCGCACGTCGACCCGCTGGCGTATCTGCGCGGGCACGGCGTACGCGCCTGAGCCATCAGGCCCGCGGGCGACCTACGACCTGACGTCGCGTCAGAGGGCCTCCGCCGCCTGGTGGTTCTCCTTGAGCGTGATCTGCCCCTTGCGGAGAATCGCCAGGCGCGGCGCGCGCCGGGCGATGGCGCTGTCGTGCGTGACCATCACGAAGGTCAGGCCGTGCTCCCTCCACAGCCCGTCGAGCAGTTCGACGATCTCGTCCCGCATGGACTCGTCGAGGTTGCCGGTGGGTTCGTCGGCCAGCAGCACCTTGGGCCGCTTGACGAGGGCGCGGGCGATGGCGACGCGCTGCTGCTGACCGCCGGAGAGCTCGGACGGCAGATGTCCGGCGCGCTCGCCCAGGCCGACCGACTCCAGCGCCTCGGCGGCGCGCCGGCGGCGTTCGGCGGCGCGGGTGCCGAGCGGGACGAGGGCGGTCTCCACGTTCTCCTGGGCGGTGAGCGTGGGGATGAGGTTGAAGCTCTGGAACACGAAGCCCATGGTGCGGGCCCGGACGGCGGTGAGGCGGCGTTCGGAGAGCGTGGCCAGGTCGGTGCCGTCGAACACGACGCTGCCCGAGGTGGGCCGGTCGAGTCCGCCGAGCATCTGCAGCAGGGTCGACTTGCCCCCGCCGGTGGGGCCCTGGATGACCAGACGGTCCCCCTCGCGGACGGTGAGGTCGACGCCGGCGAGGGCGTCCACCCTCCCCTGGCCGCGCCGGTACTGCTTGGTGACGCCGGTGAGTTCGTACATGGGATCCAACTCCTGCGATACGGCGGTATGTCGGTACGGGGCGAGGGCGGGGGTCCGGCTCCCGAGGAGCGTCCTCGAAGTCCGGTCCCCCGCCGCTGTGTTCGGGCGGCCCGCTACTCGACGCGGCGCAGCGCGTCGGCGGGGCGCAGCCGGGACGCGCGCCACGCGCCGAAGGCGCCCGCGACGAGTCCGCCGGCCAGCGCGAGGAGGACGGCGAGTCCGACGGTGGTCCGGCCGACCGGGGCGGTCAGCGCGATGTCGAGGGTGCGGCCGACCGCGCCGGCGCCGCCGCCCGCCCCGAACATCCGCCCGCCGCCCGGACCGCTGCCGGGTCCGCCCTCGCCCGCCATCCCGCCCCCGCCGGTGCCGAGTTCGGCGGTGAGGGTGGGGCTGACGGCGGTGACGATCCAGGCGCCGGCGAGACCGAGGGCGATGCCGAGGACACCGCCGATCAGACCGTTGACCAGGGCCTCGCCGACGACCTGACGGGTGACCCGGCCGCTGCGCCAGCCGAGCGCCTTCAGCGTGCCGAACTCGCGGACGCGCCGGCTGACGGCGGACGAGGTGAGCAGGCCGGCGACGAGGACGGCGGCGAGCAGCACCGCGTACGACAGCCAGCGGCCGACCGTGGTGGCGAGCCCGGACGCGGTGTCGAGCGAGCCGGAGACCGTCTGGGCGAGGTCGGCGGAGGTGGTGACGGTGGTGCCGGTGACGTTCTTCTGGATGGCGCTCTTGACCGCGTCGATCCGCTGGGAGTCGGTGGCCCGCACATAGACCGTGGTGATCTTGCCCGCGTTGCCGGCGAGCGTCTGGGCCCGCTTCAGCGGCAGATAGACCTGGGCGGCGGACTGGCCGCTGTCGGCGGTGGCGATGCCGACGACGGTGAACTTCACGCCCTTGACCGTGAGGGTCTTGCCGACGGTCAGGCCCTCCTGCTTGGCGTAGGCGCTGTCGAGGACGACGACGGCCGCGTCGGTCTCGGTGGTCTTGAAGCCGCGGCCCTGGCTGATCGTGGAGGTGGTCAGCGGGCCGAGGCCGGGGGCGGTGACGTCGGTGCCGTACAGCGTGAAGGAGTCGACGTCGAAGGCCGCGCCGCCGCCGGTGACGGACCCACCGGAGCCGCCGGCCCCGCCGAAGCCGCCGCCCGGGCCCCCGGCCCGGCCGTCCTGCCCCTGACCGCCCTGTCCCTGGCCGCCCTGGATCTCGCCGCGCTTGAAGTCTCCGTTGATCTTGAGGTTGACCAGACTCAGTCCGCCCACGGCCTCGGCGACGCCGTCCTGGCGGGCGACGGTCCCGACCGTGCTGTCGGGGAGCGTCTGGAAGCCCTGCACCATCAGCCGGTCGCTGCTCTGCTCCTTGCCGTCGCCGCGCCCCTCGAACTCGAACCGGGGCCGTTCGGGCCGCTCCCCCGTCTGCGGCTGCTCGCGCGCCTTGGTGACGGTGAGGTCCGTGCCGAGGCCGTACAGGGACTCCAGGACCTTGTTCTGGGCCTGCTTCATGCCGGACGACACGGAGGTGACGACGATGACCAGCGCGATGCCGAGCGCGAGCCCGGAGGCGACGACGAGCGCCGCCTTTCTGCGGCGGCGCAGTTCGCGCCGGAGGTAGGTGAGGAACATGCGGGCGACGCTAGGAGGCCGGGGTGATGAGGGGATAAGGCCCGCGTGAGAGCGCGATGAGAGTGCGCGACGGGCCCGGATCCGGGCCGTACGGAGGCCTCGCGGAGGTCGGACAGAGGACACACAGAGAACGGAAAGAGGCCGGACAGGAACCGGACCGAGGCCGGGCTGGGGCCGGGCGCGAATCGGGTACGCGGCCTCCGTGGACGCCCTCCCGTACGGGGCCGCGCGGCCGGGCTCAGGTGTCGTACGCCAGGGGGTCGGCCAGGATGTCGCGCAGCACGAGGGCCGCCGCGCCCCGGGCGGCGTCGGCGGTGCTGGAGGCGGCCCGCAGCCGCCCCCGGGCCGGGGTCCACAGGCCCGAGACGACACGCAGGCCCAGCTCGGCCTCGGCGGCCGGGGCGAGCCAGGCCGTCAGGCGCGGGTAGATGCCGCCGAGGACCACCGCCTCGGGGTCGAGCAGGTTGACCGCGCCGGAGACGGCGACGCCGAGCATCCGGCCCGCCTGGTCGAGCGCGGCGAGGGCGCGCGCTTCGCCGTCCTCGGCCCGCCGTACGAGGGCGTCGATCCCGGGCGCCCGCGCGGCCCGCAGCAACGCCGCCTGGCCCGCGTACCGTTCGAGGCAGCCGCTCGATCCGCAGCGGCAGCGCGGGCCGTCGGGGACGACGGTGAGATGGCCGATCTCGCCCGCGAACCCGTGCGCGCCGCGCAGCAGTTCGCCGTCGAGGACGATCGCGCCGCCGACCCCGATCTCGCCGGTGACGTGCACGAAGGTGCGGATGCCGCCGAGGCCGCCGAACCACAGCTCGGCGAGGGCGGCGACGTTGGCCTCGTTGTCGGAGGCGACGGGCAGGGCTGGGGCGCCGGCGGGGCGGGCGGCGGCGAGGGCGCGGGTGAAGAGGGTGTCGGCGTCGACGCGGTTCCAGCCGAGGTTGGGGGCCTGCTGGACGGTGCCGCCGGCGACCAGGCCGGGCAGCGCGAGCCGTACGCCGGTGGGCCGCAGGTCGCGCGCGGCGGCCTCGTCGAGGACCTCGGCGGCGACGGTCGCGGCGCGGCGCAGCACCTCGACGGGGGCGAGGGCGCGGTTGTCCAGGCGGACCGTGCGGCGGACCCGGTCGGCGCCGGTGAGGTCGGCGACGCACACGCTCACGTAGTCGACGTTGAGCTCGACGCCGAGGCCGGCGGGGCCGGTCGAGGCCGGTTTGAGGACGGTGCCGGGCCGGCCGGCCTGGCCGCTGAAGGTCTTGCCCGACTCCACCAGGAGTCCGCGCTCCAGGAGCTGTTCGACCAGCGAGGAGACGGCCGGGCGAGTCAGCCCGACATGCGCGGCGACCGCCGCGCGGGTGGTCTCGCCCGCGTCGTGGACGGTGCGCAGCACCAGGCTCAGGTTGTACCGGCGTACGCCCGCCTTGTCGGCTTTGGGCGGCTCGGCGGAGCGGCGGGGGCTGTTCATGGTGCGCACGAGCCTAGCCCCAGGGCGGCGGAACGGCCCATGCCGGATGCCCGCCTGTTCGCGGGCGCCTTTGGGGCTGCCTCCGGGGCGGCCGCCGGGCGCCCGCCTGACCGCCCCGGCGGCCTGGCGCGTCACTGCGCCGTGGCGACCTTGAGCCCGAAGCCGATCAGGACGACCCCGGTGATCCGCTCCATGCCGCGGCGCACGGCGGCGCGGGCGAAGAAGGCGCGGGCGCGGGACAGCAGCAGGACGTATCCGCCGAGCCAGACGACGGTGAGGACGGCGTGGACGAGGACGAGCAGGGCCATCCCGGTGTGCGGGGAGAGTCCGCGCGGGGCGAGGGTCGGCAGCAGGCCGGTGTAGAAGACGGCGATCTTCGGGTTGAGGACGTTGCTCACCAGGCCGGTGCGCCACGGATGCCCGGCCGGCGGCGGCACGGCGAGCGGCTCCGCCGTGCCTTCGGTCCGGCGGCCGCGCCGGGCGGCGAGCAGGGCCTGGACGCCGAGGACGACGAGGTAGGCGGCGCCGGCGAGCCGGACGACCGTGTACGCGGTGGCGGACGCGGCGAGGACGGCGGCGAGTCCCGCCACCGAGAGCACGCCCCAGACGAGCAGCCCGGTGGTGATGCCGGCGACGGTCCGCAGCCCGTCCCCGCGGCCCGCCGCGACAGCGCGCCGGGTCACGACCGCCATGTCCGGTCCGGGCACCATCGTGAGCAGGGCGAGCACGCCCGACGCGGCGAGAAATTCGTACAGCATGGCCAGATTCTGCCATCCGTTCGACCCGAACTCACGGGCCCACGGCGGCTCTTGCCGTGGCGAACACGCAATGGAAACAAAGGTTGTCGAGCGGCGATCCGTTAACTACTGTTGTCCACATGCCTCCTTCCGAGTCGCTCACCCCCGCCGAACGAGCCGCCCTCGACAAGGCCCTCCTCGACACCCTCTCCCCCCTCGCCACCACCCTGCGCTCCCGCGCGACAGGACTGCCCGAGCAGGACCTGTGGAAAGCGGACCCGGTCGACGCGGCCCTGTCCGTGCTGGGCGCCTGGAAGGTGCTCGACACCGAGGTCAGGCGGCTGACCGCGATCGCGGCGGGGACCGCGGGGTCCTACGGGGCGACCTACCAGCAGATCGGGGCCACCTGGGGGATCACCCGGCAAGGCGCCCGCAAGAAATGGCCGGACGCGGTGCGCCGCACGGACGGCGGCACCGGCACCTTCGAACTCTTCGGCGGTACGGCGGAGTTGACGCGGAACGCGGGCTCGGGCCGGTGGCGGTGGTCCGCCCGCGGCGCGGACGGGGCGACGGGCCCGGCGGACGGCCCCGAGCACCCCGACTCCCCCGCAGCTCCCGCAGCTCCCGCCGACTGGGCCACGAAGGAGGAAGCCGCCGCGCACGCCGGGGCGTTCCTCAAGGAGCACGCCCTCGCCCGGTAGCGGAGCCCGTCCGGGCGGCCACCGTCCGCTCGGCACCGCCGCGCGGGCTCGCCCCCTGGTCGCGCACGCGGTCGCGGCCACCGTCCGCCGCGTGTCCCGCGTGATCGGCCCACACCGCCTCGCCGTCGCCGCCGGCTCGGCGGCGTTCCGCGAGCCGGTGCCGCGCCGTGCGCCCCTCACCCTGGCGTCCGGCTGTTCCGACGGCATGAGGAATGCGGAGGAATCGCCATTTATCGCCCCACATCGGGGTAGGCGTGAAGGTAAGGCCCGCGACCGACCGTGGACGTGGTCGCGCTGCGTCCCGCGCCGGGCCGGGCCGCGCCGGGCCGTACCCCCCGCCCCGGCCCCGTAGCGAAAGGCGATGACCCGCCGTGGAGGACTTCGAACTGCTGGACCTCTCGTTGTACGTCGAGGACGGGGGACGCCTCGCCGTACCGCTGGGCGATTCGAGGGCGGAGGCTCCGCTGGAGGTGCCGGAGGGCGCGGTGGTGAGCGTGGGCCTCACGTTCCGGCTCGGCAGGGACATCGACGCCGTGGTGTTCGAGGACACCCGGGACTGGGACGGCGCTCCGATCGGAACCTCACGGACCGTGCTCGGCGGATTCCGCTGCGGCGGCCCGTACGAGGTGCGGCTGCCCCCGGAGCGGCTGCCGGTGGGCCGGGCGCACTGCGGGGTGTACGGGGTGACGGGCCGCTTCACCGACGGCGAGGGCCGTCCGCTGACCGAGGAGCACCACCGGATCCGGGTCGCGCACCCGCCGCCGGCGCACTGATCCGTTCCGCCGGCCGGCCGGGAGGCGGAGCCCCGGGAGGTGATCCCGCGATGACCCCGCGGGAAGACACCGGAGGCCGGGGCCTCCGGTGTTCTGTTCCGGGCTCTCGGGATCAGGACCTCTGCTTGAGGGCCTTCACCTCGGCGCCCCGGGTGCCGGGCCGCCGTACCGCCGCCTCGCGGGGTCCGGCGGCGGGGCGGGCGGTCCCGGCGAAGGCCGCCAGGAGCGCGCCGCCGGCCACGGCCGCGGGTGCCGTCACGGCGAGGACCGTACCGACGCCGTGGTCCCGGCCCCAGAGCAGCAGCAGCGCCGTGACCAGGGCGAGGCCGAGGCCCCCGCCGATCGTGCCGGCCACGAGCGCCGGGCTCGGCCCGTGTCGCCCGGGCGCGGCCCAGTCCAGGGCCGCCCAGCATGCGGCGTCCTCCCGCTCCTCGGCGCGGCGCCGGACGATCGCCCGGATCCGCAGGACGACGACGGCGACGGCTCCGGCGGCCACCACGGCGAGTACCGGCGGGACGGGCACGCCGAGCACGAGCAGCAGGGTGGTGACCGCGGAGGTGGTCCAGCCGGTGACACAGCCGGCCGCGGCGAGGCGCCGGGACACCGGACGGTCGGCGCCGGCCCGCAGGTCGACCAGGGCGGGGACGTACCAGACGCATCCCGACGCGGTCACCGCGCCGATTCCGAGCGCGAGCACGCCGCCGGTCACCGCTGGCTCACCAGTTCCTGAGGCTGCTTGTCCTGCTCCTGAGGCTGGTTCTCCAGGCGGTCGACCTGTGCGATCTCCGGGTAGTGGAGGTCGAACGCGGGGGATTCGGAGCGGATGCGCGGCAGGCTGAGGAAGTTGTGCCGCGGCGGCGGGCAGGAGGTCGCCCACTCAAGCGAGCGGCAGTAGCCCCACGGGTCGTCGACCTCGATCTTCTTGCCGTACTTGGCGGTCTTCCAGACGTTGTAGAAGAACGGCAGGAACGACAGACCGAGCATGAACGAGCCGATGGTGGAGATGGTGTTCAGGGCCGTGAAGCCGTCGGCGTCGAGGTAGTCCGCGTAGCGGCGCGGCATGCCCTCGGTACCCAGCCAGTGCTGGACGAGGAAGGTGGCGTGGAAGCCGACGGTCAGGGTCCAGAAGGTGATCTTGCCGAGCCGCTCGTCGAGCATCTTGCCGGTGAACTTCGGCCACCAGAAGTGGAAGCCGGCGAACATCGCGTACACCACCGTGCCGAACAGCGTGTAGTGGAAGTGGGCGACCACGAAGTACGAGTCGGTGACGTGGAAGTCCAGCGGCGGGGCCGCCAGGATGACACCGGTCAGACCGCCGAAGGTGAAGGTGACGAGGAAGCCGACGGCCCAGAGCATCGGGGTCTCGAAGGACAAGGAGCCCTTCCACATCGTGCCGATCCAGTTGAAGAACTTCACGCCGGTCGGGATGGCGATGAGGAATGTCATGAAGGAGAAGAACGGCAGGAGCACGCCGCCGGTCGCGTACATGTGGTGGGCCCACACGGTCACGGAGAGACCGGCGATGGCGATCGTCGCGGCGACCAGACCGATGTAGCCGAACATCGGCTTGCGCGAGAAGACCGGGATGACCTCGGAGATGATGCCGAAGAACGGCAGCGCCAGGATGTAGACCTCTGGGTGTCCGAAGAACCAGAAGAGGTGCTGCCAGAGCAACGCTCCGCCGTTGGCCGGGTCGAAGACGTGCGAGCCGAATTTCCGGTCCATCTCCAGGGCGAAGAGGGCCGCCGCCAGGACCGGGAAGACCAGCAGGACGAGCAGCGAGGTCAGCAGCACGTTCCAGGTGAAGATCGGCATACGGAACATCGTCATGCCGGGCGCGCGCATGCAGATGATCGTGGTGATGAAGTTGACCGAACCAAAGATGGAGCCGAATCCGGAGAGGGCCACACCCATGATCCACATGTCGGCGCCGATGCCGGGCGAGTGGATGGCGTCGGAGAGCGGCGCGTAGAGGAACCAGCCGAAGTCGGCGGCGCCCTGCGGGGTCAGGAAGCCACCCGCGGCGATCAGCGAGCCGAAGAGATACAGCCAGTACGCCACCATGTTGAGGCGCGGGAAGGCCACGTCGGGCGCGCCGATCTGGAGCGGCATGATCCAGTTCGCGAAGCCGGTGAACAGCGGCATGGCGAACAGCAGCAGCATGATCGAGCCATGCATGGTGAACGCCTGGTTGAACTGCTCGTTCGACAGGATCTGGGTGCCGGGGCGGGCCAGCTCCGCTCGCATCACCAGGGCCATGACGCCACCGATGACGAAGAAGAACAGCGCGGAACAGAGGTAGAGCGTTCCGATCTGCTTGTGGTCCGTCGTCGTGAGCCAGGACACCCACGAAGGCCGTTGGGCGCCTGTCTCGGCGTCCGGGCCCGGGGGCGACGGCTGCTCCACGGGCTTCAACTGAATGCTCTGTGCCTCGTCCACAGGACGGCGACCTTTCCTTACGTGATGCGGGATACGGCCGGAAGACGCCCGCACACGGGGGACGGGAGAGGCGGCGGTCTTCCGGCCGCCCCAGATGATCTCCGTCGGGCCCCCCTCCCCCGATAGGGCCGAACAGTCCTGGGGCCCGAAAAGCCGGGAGGGCCGAACGGCCCCTCCCGTTCGGCAGGGGGGCATCGACTAGGCTCCGAGGTGCGCCCTCGCGCGATGTCACAGCACGTCAGGCCCCGACCGGGGCCTGGTCACGGCCCGGTCCGTACGGCCCCCCGGCCCTGCCGGTCCGGGACCTCCGCGGCCCCGGGTCCCGCCAGTCCGGCGGGTCGGCCGCGCGCCGGGACCGACCGCGAGCGCGCGTACGCGGCGATCGCACCGACCGCGGCGGCACCACCGAGCACACCACCGAACCCGTCCGAACGCAACGCCCCTCGGCAGATCGAGAGCATCACCCTCACATGACCGACACCGCCCCGCACGAGCCCACGCCCTGGCCCCGGCTGGACGTCCCCGAGCGTATGCACGGCCTACTCACCGCCGTCATGGACCTCGGCCGCGACCTGGAGCTGCCGCAGGTGCTGCGGAGCATCGTGGAGGCGGCGGCCAGCCTCACCGACGCCGAGTACGGGGCGCTCGGCGTGATCGGCGACAGCGGCGAGCAGCTGTCCCGGTTCCTGCCGGTCGGCATGGACGACGCCATGGTGCGGCGGATCGGTCCCGCGCCGTGCGGCCACGGCATCCTCGGCGAGCTGATCCACAATCCGGCACCGCTGCGTCTGGACGACCTCGGCAGCCACCCGAGCAGCTTCGGGTTCCCGGCGCACCACCCGCCGATGCGCACCTTCCTCGGGGCGCCGATCCGGGTCCGCGACGAGGTCTTCGGCAACATCTACCTGACCGAGAAGCGCGGCGGCCGGTCCTTCGACGCCGACGACGAGGCGGTGCTCACGACGCTGTCGATGGCGGCGGGCGTGGCGATCGACAACGCCCGGCTCTACCGGGACAGCCGGCGCCGCGAGCGCCGGCTGGAGGCGCTGGGCGAGATCACCCGCGCGCTCCTCGCGGGCTCCGCGACCGACGACGTCCTGCGGCTGATCACGCGGCGGGCCATGGAGGTCGCCGACGCCGACCTCGCGACCGTCCTGCTGCCCTCCGGCCCGGCCGGCGACCTCACCGTCGAGATGGCCCACGGCGACACCGCCGAGCTGGTACGGGGTGCCGTGCTGCCCGCGACGGGGTCGCTCGCCGGTCTCGCCGCGCAGGGCGGGGAGCCGGTCGTGACGACGGACGTACGCACCGATCCGCGGGCCACGCCGCTGGGCGGCGCCGGGGACGCGCACGGACCCGTGGTGGCCGTACCACTGCCCGTGAGCGACGCCGGGTGCGGCGCGCTGCGGCTGAGCCGCAAGGCCGGCCGACAGGGCTTCGACGCCACCGAGACGCTGCTCATCAGCGGGTTCGCGGACCAGGCGGCGATCGCCCTCGAACTCGCCCGGCGACGCGCCCAGTCCGAGGAACTGACCGTGCTGCACGACCGCGACCGGATCGCGCGTGATCTGCACGATGTCGCGATCCAGCGGCTCTTCGCCACCGGCATGACGCTGCAGAGCGCGACCCGGACGATCGACGACACGGGCGCGGCGGAGCGGGTCACGCGGGCGGTCGACGACCTCGACGCCACCATTCAGATCATCCGTTCCACGATCCTCCAACTGCGGACCGCCGACGACGACCGCAACGGCCCGGCGCTGCGCCGGCGGCTCGCCGAGACGGTCCAACTGGCCGCGCAGCACCTGGGGTTCAACCCGTCGCTGCGGATCACCGGCCCGGTCGACAGCACCGTGCCGGCCGACCTGGCGGAGCACGTCCTGGCCGTGACGGCGGAGGCGCTGAGCAACATCGCGCGGCACGCGCGGGCGAGCCGCGCGGACGTCGTGGTGGCGGTGCCGGACCCGGCCGACCGGCTGCTGCTCACGGTCACGGACGACGGCATCGGCCTGGGCGCGGCGCGGCCCACCGGCGGTCTGCTCAACATGAGTTCACGGGCGGAACAGTGCCGGGGCAGCCTGCTGGTCGACGCGCCGGAGGAGTACGCCCAGGGCACGCGCATCACCTGGAGCGCGCCGCTGCACACGGACTGAGCCCGTAGGGCCTTTCTTTTGGATCAGGCTGGGTCGGGGAGCGGGGTCCGGTGCGGGTGATCGCAAGGCGGAGGAGGGAGACAACGCGGAGCGTTGGCGACCGACGACAACGCGGCGAGCGCGCGTGCCGGGGCACGCGAGCCCAGCAAGATCCAAAAGAAAGGCCCTGGGGGTGACGCGTAAAGGGCCGCCCTCTCTGGCGGTTTCTAGGGGTCGTTGCAACACGTGGTCGGTTGTTTAGGCCGCGATGAGTTTATGCAGGCGCTCGGCTGGGGTTTCCCAGCCGAGCGTTTTGCGTGGGCGGCGGTTGAGCTGGTCGGCGACGGCGGCCAGGTGTTCGGGGTCGAGGACGGACAGGTCGGTGCCCTTGGGGAAGTACTGCCGCAGCAGACCGTTGGTGTTCTCGTTCGAGCCGCGCTGCCAGGGACTGGCCGGGTCGCAGAAGTAGACCGGGATGTCGGTGGCGAGGGTGAACTCGCCGTGCCGGGCCATCTCCGATCCCTGGTCCCAGGTCAAAGACCGCTTCAGATGGCCGGGCAGCGTCCGGGCGGTCGCCGTCAGAGCGGCGAGGACGGCTTCGGCGCCGTGATCGCCGGGCAGGTGCAGCAGCATGACGTAGCGGGTCGCGCGCTCGACCAGGGTGCCGATCGCGGACTTGCCGTCCTTGCCGATGATCAGATCGCCCTCCCAGTGACCGGGCACGGCCCGGTCCTCGATCTCGGCGGGGCGTTCGCTGATCATGACCATCGGTGTGGTGAAGCGGGGCTGGCGGCAGTTGGCCTGCCGCTGGGGCCTGCGACGGGCCCGCCCGGAGCGCAGGGCGGCGGCGAGCTCGCGCCGCAGCTGGCCTCTGCCCTGGACGTAGAGCGCCTGGTAGACGGTCTCGTGGACCACGTGCATCTCCGGACGGTCGGGAAACTGGACCCGCAGAGCGTGACAGATCTGCTCGGGGCTCCACTTCTCGTCCAGCATCGCCTGGACGGCCTCGCGCAGCTCCGGGTTCTTAAGGATCTTGCGGGGCTTGGGGCGGGGCCGGCGGGCGTCCGCCCGGACCTGGGCCGCGTGCGGGCGGTAGGCACCGCTCGCCTGGTGGCGGTTGCGGCGGATCTCACGGCTGACCGTGGACGGACTGCGGCCCAGCTCGGCCGCGATCGCCCTCACCGTCGCCTTCTCCCGCAAGCGGTCCGCGATATGGATCCGATCGTCCTCGGACAGATACCGGGACGGACCGGAAGGCACTGCCACCATGCTGATCGGTGGCAGTGCCTTCCGGTTTCCCTGCGCGTGACGTCCGTTGCGCCACTTCCGGCCGGTCCGCCGGTCGATTCCGACGATCCGGCACGCTTCCCGGTTGCTCACGCCCTGCCGCATGAGTCGGGAGTATGCCTCCCGCTCACGCGACAACTTCTTACGCCCCTGCGGCTGCCGGTTCTCACGGATCTCGAAGTCCATGCCACCCCTTGAACTGGGGTGTTGCAACGACCGCTAGAACTCAAGGCCCCGGGCGGCCCTTTACGTGAACTCCCGGAAGCAGGGCGGGAGTTCTGCGCTCGGCTCAGGAAACGGGCGGGCGGCCCGGGTTCTCCCGGAGGCGTTCGGCGATCATCGCGGCCTGGATCCGGCGGCCGACCCCCAGCTTGCCGAGGATGGACGAGACGCGGTTCTTCACGGTCTTCTCGGCGAGGAAGAGCCGCTCGGCGATCTGGCGGTTCGTCAGACCGAGGCCGATGAGATCGAGGATCTCCAGCTCCCGGGGCGAGAGCCGGTCCAGCTCCCGGGGCACCGACGACTCCGGCTCCGGCTCGGGCTCACGGATCCGGGCCATGACCCGGCTCGTCATCCGCGGGTCGAGCAGGGACTTGCCCGTGGCGACCGTACGGACGGCGGCGATCAGGTCCGAGCCGCCGATCTGCTTGAGCACGTATCCGGCGGCACCCGCCATGATCGCGTCGAACAGGGCCTCGTCGTCGTCGAACGAGGTCAGCATCAGGCAGGCCAGCTCGGGCAGCTCGGCCCGCAGCTCCCGGCACACCTCGACACCCTCGTGGTCGCCGCCGGTCGCGTTGCCGAGACGGACGTCGAGCACGGCCACGTCGGGCCGGGTCGCGGGCACCCGGGCCAGCGCCTCGCGCGCGTTCGCGGCCTCGCCGACCACCACGATGTCGGGTTCGGCCTCGAGCAGGTCGCGCACACCCCGGCGGACGACCTCGTGGTCGTCGAGCAGGAAGACCCGCACGGGCTCGCCGGAACCGGCGGCGGGCCGGCCGGCGGTCAGCACGTCGGACGCGGCGCCGCGGCCGCGGGGGCGATCGGACGAGTGGGACGGTGCTTCACCAGCAACTCCTGGTCAGGGCGTCGGCCACCACGGCGGTGGGGGCCAGCGGTCCGGGCCACCCGGCCCGGACACGGAATCGATCGTCAGTATGACAACAGGGACCCCAGGCCGTTCGGCCCCGGTCCCCCAGGGTCGAACGGCCCTAGGTGCGCTCCCGGCCCCCGTGGTCGACTCTCTCTCGCGACCTGGGGTGCCCGCCCCGCTGCGACCCGGACCGTCCCCCGGGGCCGGGGCCGGCATCTCCGGGCCGCCCAAGCTTCCACCCGTTTGACGGACGGGCGGCGGCCGGCAAGGCGGCGGGGTCCGGACCGGACGAACCGGACCGGACCCCGGCCGGACGAGCCGACCGCGCGCGACCCTCGCACCGCGCCGCCGCAGCACACCGGCGGACGGCGGGGGCCGGCCCCCGCGGCGCACCGCGCCCGTAACGGCGCCGGGCCCCACGATCCGTACCCCGTGAATCCACACCACACGTCTCTCACCACAGTGACCAAGCGCGACAGCCACCGAGCATGGCCGCCATCGAGCACGACGACGACCCGGTAGAACGCGATCCGCGCCGCACCGGGTCCGGCGGGCGCGCCTCAGGCGGACCGGGCCGCGCCCCGCACCGGCGTGCGTACCGCCCCGACCGGCCACACGACCTCCACCTGCTTCCCGCGCGCCCGCGCGTAGGCGACCATGTGCGCGGTGGCGTCCCGCCCGTTGGTGGGCGATCCGTCCCAGACCGCGAGCACGTGGTCGCAGTGCTGGATCAGCGCCTCGTCGGCGCGGACGCAGGCGTCGCGGTCGGCCGGGTCGTAGGCCAGCAGCCGCACCTCGGCGGCGAGCGCCATCACCTCGCGGGCCGGTTCCACGGCGCGCGAGGGAAGCGGCGCGGGCACAGCGCCCTGGGCGGGCAGCAGGGCGACGAGGCCGCGTCCGGCGGCCCGTATCGCGCGGGCGAACGCGGCGGCGGGGCCGGCGCCGGCGCGGACCAGACCGGGGGCCGGTTCGGCGTACCGCTCCAGGCGTACCCGCAGCTCCCGCTCGACGAGGGCCGACGTGTCCGGCGGCAGATCCTCGTGCCCCACCACTCCGATCATGCCTTTCCCCACTTCCCGGCCTCCGATGTCCGCCGCCTGTCGTCTCGTGGGACCATCGAGGTCCGTTCCTCAGTGAACAGGGAGGCGTCGCCGAGACGGCAGGGGCCGAACGGCCCTTCCCCGTGCTGGGCGCGTGCCGTCTACTGAGGGCACCGGGGCCGGTGTGCCCCGCCTCGGTCGCGCACGCCGCGACTCCCCACGCAAGGCCCAGGAAGGCACCAGTGAACGAAGCCGCCGCCCCTGCCCCCGACCGCGCCGCCGACACCGGTGCGGAGCCCCGGCGCCGTACGGTCGAACTGGACGGAGACGAGGCGCTGCGGCTCCTGTCCGGGGTACCGCTCGGCCGGATCGTCTTCACCCGGCAGGCCCTCCCCGCCATCCGCCCGGTGAACCACCTCGTGGACGGCGGAGACATCATCATCCGCACCCACGAGGGCGCCGCGCTGACGCTGCACGCCCAGCAGGCGGGGGCGCGCGGCGTCGTCGTCGCGTACGAGGCCGACGACATCGACCTCACGGCCCGGCTCGGCTGGAGCGTCGTCGTCACGGGCTACTGCCACCTGGTCACGGACCCCGAGGAGGCGGCCCGCTACCGGGCGATCCTCAAGCCCTGGACCGACCAGCGCTCGGACCATGTCGTCCGCATCCAGCCTGACTTGGTCACCGGCATCCGGCTGGTCCCCGAGGACTGACCCGCCCCGCCGGGCGCTCGCGGTCAGCGGGAGCGCCCGGGGGCCGCGCCCGGGCCCGGGCCCGGGTCGAGCAGGCGCAGCACCGCTTCGTGCGGGGAGCCGGGTTCGGCGTGGTAGACCTTCAGGATGTTGCCATCCTGGAGGTCGGCGGACTGGTACATCAACTCCAGCTCGCCGACGGCGGGATGACGGAGCACCTTGGTGCCCTCGATGCAGTTCGCCACCCGGTGGCGGCACCACAGCTCCGCGAACTCGGCGCTCCGGATGGTCAGTTCGCCGATCAGTTCGGCCAGCTCGGGGTCGTGCCGGTGGTCGCCGGAGATGAACCGCAGATACGTCACGTTCGACGCGGACTCCGTCGCCCAGTCCGCGTACAGCGCGCGGACGTCGTCGTCCAGGAAGTTCGCGCGGATGACGTTGGGCCGCTGTTCGGACCGTTCCGGCGCGTCGGCGTCGAGGTGGGGCGCGAAGAGCCGGTGGAACAGCGGGTTCCAGGCGAGGACGTCGCAGCGGTAGTTCAGGACGGCCGCCGCCACGGTGCCGAGTGAGGTCAGCAGCATCCGCGTGGCCGGGCTCACCTGGTCGTCGCACGGCGCCGGCCGTTCCGGGTCGCGTACCGGCGTACCGATCTTGAGCAGGTAGTCCCGTTCGTCGGGGTCCAGGGCGCGGGCGAGCGCGAGCAGGACCTGGGGCGAGGCGTGCGCCGTCTGGGCCTGTTCGAGCCGGGTGTAGTACGTCTGGCTCACGCCCGCGAGCGCGGCCACCTGCTCGCGCCGCAGTCCGGGGACCCGTCGGGTGCCGCCGGGGCGGAGCCCGCGCTGTTCGGGCCGGACGCGTTCGCGCATCTGCCGCAGGTAGCCGCCGAGGTCCGTGTTCACGATGCGTTCCATCCCGTCGATTATGAAGTCCGGTGGCCGGCGGCGGTGTCGGCGGCCCGGTCGGCTCAGTGAGTACGCTGCCGGCGCCCGGCGGCCGCCCGGCGCAGCGCCGCCCGGATCAGCAGTCCGGCGGCGATCTGGCAGAGGGCGACGGCGCCGATCGCCAGGTGGATGCCGGTGAGCCGGCCGACGGCGGTCGGCACGCCGGGGCCGGCCGCGGCGACGAAGACCGCGCTCGCCAGCGGGATTCCGATGGCCATGCCCACCTGCTGGCTCTCGGTGGCCATGCCGGTCGCCATGCCCTGGGTGCCGGCGTCGGCGGAGGAGGTGGCGATCACCATGAAGGAGAGCGCCGCCGTCATGGAGAAGAAGGCGTTCACGAACTGGGTGGCGACGAGCGGGACCAGCCAGCGCGGGTCCGCGGTCGCTGCCGACAGCGGCAGCATGAAGGCACCTTGGAGGGTCAGGGAGACACCGAGCAGCGTGCGCTGCGGGACGCGCCGCAGAAGGCGGGGCCCGAGGGTGCCGGCGATGATCTGGCCGACGCCGATGCCGAGCAGCACCAGGCCGGCGACGAGCGACGACAGGCCCAGAACGTCCTGGACGTACAGCCCCGTGAAGAAGATCAGCGCCGTCTCGCCGCCGAAGACGAACAGCGCGGCGAGGTTGCCGAGCGCGATCTCCGGCCGCTTCAGGATCCGTACGGGGATGAGGGCGTCGGCCGTACGGTTCTCCACCCGCCAGAAGGTGCCCACCAGGACGACGGCGGCGAGCAGGGAGACCGCGGCCGGGGCATCGAGGCCGTGCTCACCCGCGCGGGTCACGCCGTATACCCCGGCGAAGAGGCCGGCGGTGCTCAGGACCGCGCCGGGCAGGTCGATCCGGCCGTGTCGGCGGGAGTTGCCGTCACCGGCTCCGTCGGCACCGGCTCCGTCGGCACCGGCTCCGTCGGCACCGGCTCCGTCGTGCCGCGGGTCGTCGGCGCCGACGACCCGCGGCACGACGAACATCGCGGCGAGCGCGACCGGGATGTTGACGAAGAAGGCCCAGCGCCAGGACAGCACGTCGGTGAGGAGACCGCCGAGCACGGCGCCGACGCTGAATCCGGAGCTCATCATCACGCTGTTCAGCCCCAGCGCCCTTGTGCGCAGGGCGGGTTCGGTGAACGCGGTGGTCAGCAGGGCGAGCGCGGCGGGTGTGACGGCGGCGGTGGCCAGGCCCTGGAGCACGCGGGCGCACAGCAGCATCGCGGGCGAGCCGGCGACGCCGCCGACGAGCGAGGCGAGCGCGAGGACGGTCATTCCCGCGGTGAAGACGCGACGGCGCCCCAGGTAGTCGCCCAGGCGGCCGAAGACGAGGGTGCAGCCGGCCGCGCACAGGGTGAAGACCGTGACGACCCACTGCAGACCACCGGTCGAGAAGCCGAGGGCCGTGCCGACCTCGGGCAGGGCGACATTGAGGACGGAGAAGTCGGCGGCCAGCATGAACTGCGCGGCCAGGAGCGCCACAAGGGCCGCCACCTGGCGTGCGGTCATCCGGGCGGGAGCCGGCGGCACGGCCGTCGCGGCGATCGGTTCGGTGGTCGTCATGGCACTCAGGTTCGGGGCCCTGGTGGGGGCCTGCCAGATCCGCCTTGAGGCCACTCCCCCGGAGACTGTCACCGGCAGGGTCACCCTCACGAGCCTCCACGAAACCCGCACAGCAACTACGACATCGCCGAGAACGTCCCGGTCCGTGTGTGCGAGGCCCGCTACAGCGGCGGCACCCGGCACGGCGATCTCCGGGCGACCGTCCGGAGGCACGAGGGCGGGCGCTCGGCATCCCGTACCCCCACGCAACCGCCCCCTACAAGCCCCCCGGGAGTCATCCAGCTCAACTGCCCCGCGCACACACCCGATTGCTAAACGGGGACTGTCCCTGTATTTTTCCGGGACAGAACCGGGGACTGTCCCCTGTTCTTCCTCCGAGGAGATCCCGGCCCATGAGCGAAGAGACCGTCCCGCGCACCGCCTCCCGGCACGACACCCCCACCGCCCCCGGTCCCGCGAAGGCGGCGAGCCGGCGGGGGAACCGCATGGTGCTCGCCCTCGTGCTCACCCTCCAGACGATGCTCATCCTCGACGTGAACGTGGTGAACATCGCCCTGCCCGACCTCAAGGCCGCGCTCGGCTTCAGCGCGACCGGCGCCTCCTGGGTCCTCAGCTCCTATCTGCTGGCCTTCGGTGGTCTGCTCCTGCTCGGCGGCCGCGCCGGTGACGTCCTCGGACACCGCCGTGGCCTGATGACCGGCGTCGCGGTGTTCACCGCCGCCTCCCTGCTCGGCGGTCTGGCGGGCTCGGCCGCGACCCTGCTCGCGGCCCGCGCGCTGCAGGGCGTCGGCGCCGCCCTGGCCGCTCCCACCGTGCTCGCGCTGATCGCGACCCACTTCCCCGACGAGAAGGCCCGGGCGCGCGCGCTGGGCCTGTACGCGGCGGTGTCCGGCTCCGGCGCGGCCATCGGGCTCGTCGGCGGCGGCCTGCTGACGGACTGGCTGTCCTGGCGCTGGGTACTGTTCGTGAACGTGCCGATCGGCATCGCGCTGCTGATCGCCGCCCCCGTGTTCCTCCACGAGACCACGCGCAAGCCCGCCCGATTCGACCTCGGCGGCGCGCTCACCTCGACCGCGGGGATGAGCGCCCTGGTGTACGGATTCATCCGGGCCGCCGAGAGCGGCTGGGCCGACCCACTGACCCTGACGTCCTTCGCCCTCGCCGCCGTCCTGCTCGCGGTCTTCGTCGTCGTGGAGAGCCGCGCCGAGCAGCCGATCACTCCGCTGCGCCTGCTCGCGGACCGCAACCGCGCGACCGGCTATCTCGCGCTGCTGTTCGTCATGGCGGCCGGCAACGCGATGTTCTTCTTCCTCACCCAGTTCCTCCAGGAGGTGCTCGGCTTCACGCCGATCCAGGCGGGCCTGGCCTTCGTCCCCCTGGCCCTGCTCATCCTCGGCGCCTCCAGCGTCGCCGCCAGGATGCTGCCCAGGACCGGGCCGCGCCTGCTGACCGCGGCCGGAGCCGCCGCGATCAGCGCCGGGCTGGTCTGGTTCACCCGGCTCACCCCCGAGGCCGACTACCTCTCCGCCCTGCTCGGCCCTCTGCTCGTCGCCGGTCTCGGCATGGGCACCCTGCTCGTCGGGGTCACCACCGTCCTCATGTCCGGCATCGCGCCGAAGGAGACGGGCGCCGCGTCCGGGCTGCTGAACGTGATGCAGCAGACGGGCGGCGCGCTGGGACTCGCCCTCATGGTCACCGTCTTCGGCGCTGCCGCGCGCGACGCGGCCGAGGAGGTGCCGGCCGGACTCGGCACCAAGGCCGCCGCGGACTTCGTCCTCACCGAGGGCGTCACCACCGCCTTCGCCTGGGGTGCCGGCTTCACCGCCCTCACCGTCCTGCTCACCCTGCTGATGCGCCCGGCCCCGGTCGGCCACGCCGGGGCGAGGGCCGAGGCGGAGGGTCCGGAGTGACCCTCCGGACCGGACCGGAGACCGGCAGGGCGCCGGGATAGAGTCGGGGCCTGCCCCGTTTCCCGTACGGCACCCCATCCGGCTCCCCATCCGGTCGAGAAGAGGTCGGTTCGATGCGCGCTGACGCCCGCCGCAACTACGAGCGACTCCTGGCCGAGGCCCGGCGGGCCTTCGACGAGCACGGCATCCACACCTCGCTCGACGACATCGCCAAGCAGGCGGGCCTCGGCAACGCCACGCTCTACCGCCACTTCCCCACCCGGGAAGCCCTGCTGGAGACGGTCCTCCGCGACAGCATCGCGGAACTCGGGTCGACTGCCCAGGAGTTGTTCGCCGCCGAGTCGCCCGGCGACGCCCTCGCCACCTGGGTCCGGGCGGCGGTGGCCCACGCCACCACGTACCGGGGTCTCGTCACCGCGCTCATGCACAGTCTCAAGGACGAGACCTCCGAACTGAACGAGGCCTGCACGTCGATGCAGTCGTCCGGCCAACAGTTGCTGGAACGGGCCCAGCGGGCCCGCGAGGTACGCGCCGATCTCTCGCCCACCCAGCTGTTCGCCCTGATCGCCGCGGCGGCCTGGACCCGCGAGAACGCGCCCGACGAGGCCGATCAGGTACTGACCGTCCTCGTCGACGGCCTCTGGCCGCCGCACCACTGAACACGCCGGGCGTGCCCCGGCCGGATCGGATCCGGCCGGGTCACGCCCGGCGTGGCATCTCTCAAGGCGCCCGAACGATCGCGTCAGATACCGCAGTTGGGAGCCGACCAGAACCGACTGGGCCGGTGGTCGACGTGCGCGTGATCGTCGTGGCCGGGGTAGCCCGGGCCGAGGATGCCGTTGAAGCCGTGGTTGCGCGCCTGCTTGTCCAGGGTGCACAGCGCGTGCGGGCCGGCGCCGAGGTCCGCGGCGTCACCGTACAGGTGCCGGCTCGCCGAGGCTCCGCCGACGGCGCTGTTGCACGCCTGGCTGCGGAAGCCGCTGGTGACCCGGATCGACTGGTCGCCGAGGGCGTGCCGGAGCGCCTCCAGCTTCCACATGGTGCGCAGGGCGTTGGACTTGGCCGTGGCCGCGCTGACGGCGCCGCCCGCCCAGGTCGAGTTGCACTGGTTCAGCTCGGCGTACGAGAAGTGGATCGGGGTGCAGTCGTCGTCCTGGAGCGCGTAGATCTTGCTGAAGGTGGCGGGACCCGCGACACCGTCGGCGGCCAGGCCGTAGGCCGACTGGAAGCGCTTCACCGCGGCGGCGGTGGCGGGTCCGTAGGAACCGTCGACGGCCAGCACGGAACCGTAGCCGGGGTATCCGGCCACGCGGATCTGCAGGGCCGTCACATCGGCACCGGACGCCCCCTGCGAGAGGGTGCGCGACCAGGTGTAGCAGCCGTCCGCCTGCGCGGGGCCCGCGGTCGCCACCACACCCACGACCACGGACGACAGCAACATCACGAACGACAGGAGCAGGCGTACGGGGCGGGACTGAGCGGTGGATCTGTGCATCGGACCTCCATCGCCGAACAGGCCTGAGACGACCCGCCAGCCGGGCCGCCCCCCGAGGTTGGCGGCCGGGTCGACGCGCGTCAACCCCGTGGTACGACCGCCCTTTTACCGACTCCTTACCTCCCCGACTCGTTCACCTCGGGGTGACTGCCGCAATGGCTGGGGCAGATGGTGAGAACCCGGACGCCCGCATCACTCGCCCGAGTGAGCCCGGGGAAGTACGCCCATGGTCCGCCGGAGGAACATGCGCCGAGTTCACCTACCGAACCACGGCCCCGTACACGTACACGAGCATGCGGTCACACCCCGCGTGGACATGGCTCCCTGCCACACGACACACCTGACTCGGGGAGGCGGACTCCCCTCGCTACGCGCGCCTCGGGCGCACCGTCATCCGGATGCCGTCCCGCGCCCACAGCACGAACCGTTCCACCGGTGTCACCTCGTGTCCCGGCACCGGCCGGAAGCGCAGGCGTTTGAGGAGGACGGCCAGGATGAGCTGGGCCTCGACCGTGGCCAGGGCGGCGCCCTCGCAGCTGCGCGGTCCGATGCCGAAGGGGATGTACGCGAGCCTCGGGCGCCGCGCCACCTCCCGCGGGGTGAACCGTTCGGGGTCGAAGCGCTCCGGGTCGGGCCAGTAGGCGGGGTTCAGGTGCACCGCCCAGAAGGGATAGAACACCGTCGTTCCCGCGGGGATCTCGTACGGGCCCAAGGCCAGGTCCTCGTCCGTCTCGCGCGCTCCGTACGGACCGGGCGGGAACAGCCGCATCGACTCCTTGAGCACCCGGTCGAGATACGGGAGCCGCCGCAGGTCGCCGTAGTCGGGCGCGGCGCGGTCGCCGAGCACCCGGTCCAGTTCGGCAACGACACGGTCGGCGACGTCGGAATGGCGGCCCAGCAGACGCAGCGTCCACGAGACGGCGACGCCGGTGGTGTGGTGCGCCGCGAGCAGCGTCATCATCACGGTGTCCCGGATCCGCGCCGGGCTCTCCCCGGCCTCGACGAGCGCGCCGATCAGGTCGCTGCGGCCGGTACGCCCGTCCGAGCGGTGCGCCGCCACCACGCGGTCGACCCTCCCCCGTAGATACGCGAGGGCCGCCTCGGCGCGCTCCGCCGCGTGCGGGTCGGTCCGCGGCACCTGATAGAGGCGCCCCAGGTGCTCGGTGAGCACCTCCTCGAACGCCACGACGACACGGTCCGCGCCCCCTTCCTCCTCGCCGCCCGCCTCGCCGTCGCCGCCACCGCCGCCGAGGGCGAACCCGCCGATCATGCGCAGCGACAGCGCGGTCAACTCCTTCTGCAGTTCGACCTCTTCATCCTCCACTGTCTCGGCCCACCGGTCCGCGAGTTCCCGCGCCGACTCTGTGAAGCCCGCGAAGTGCCGCTCGTGGGACGGGCGTCCGGCGAACACCGAGAGCAGCAGCCTGCGCCAGGGGGTGTGTTCACCGGTGGGAAGCACCTGTAGGTTGCCCGCCTCGCACAGCGGGTCCAGGAACGCGAACAGCGCCTCGGGCCGCTTGTCGAGGTGCGCCGTGGCCTCCAGGAGTACGGGGTCGGCGACCGACACGGCCGCGTCGGCGCCCGGCAGCTGGAAGCGGACGACGGGACCGTACTCCTCGTGCAGGAGCAACTGGTACCGGTGCAGCCCGCCCACGGCCGCGATCGCGCTCAGCCCGCCGTCCTCCTGGCGCTCGGGACCGGGGATGCGCATGACGGTGCCTCCTCTTCCGGAGCCGGCCCACGGGTCGGATCGCGGAGTGTCCCGGCTCGCCCGCACCACCCGTGCTTCCCTCCGCTCCCGTGTCCTACCCGCCGCGCGGCCGAACGTCATCGTGACGCGCACCGGCATCACCCGCCGTGCGGTCGGACGGCCCGCCTCGTACCTCGTTCGAGGGAATCTCGCACACCGGCGCGTGCGGGCCGTTCGCGTATACGGCCGCCGATCGCCGCCGGCCTCCCCAGGCGTCGATGTCCTGCTCCCGCTCAGGGGGGACCCCCGTGATCAGGCCGGACACGCGAGGCGTCCCGGCCGGCATGCCGACGGCCCCGCCGCTCGGTGCCGGCACACCGCCCGCCACGAGAACGCGCCACCGCCGCATTCATGGACACATCGATTCAGCCAGACGAGCCCGGCGCCGCGGAGACACTCCCTGCATAGTCGGGAACGGCGCCGGAACACCTCTCATCGACGACACCCACCCGGATCACCGATCGATCCGAAGCACCCGAACCAAGGGAGTACGGAGTGAATCAGCGTCACACCTCAGCGAGCCCGGGGTTTCCGTGGACCCGGAGCGCACGGAAGGCCGGCTCTACGACGTGATCGTCGTCGGCGGCGGCTCCGCCGGCTGCGTCCTCGCCGCCCGGCTCACCGAGGACCCGGGCGTCCGCGTCCTGCTCCTGGAGGCGGGGGCCGGCACGGCCGATCTCCCGGAGGCCGTATCCGATCCCCCCGCCTGGCTCACCCTGGGCGAGACACACGCGAACTGGGGCGACACGACCGTCCCGCAGGACGACGGATCCTCTCGCCCGGGCTCCGGCCCCCGCGTCATCCTGCCGCGCGGCAGGGGGCTGGGCGGCTCGTCGTCCATCAACGCGATGGTCTTCGCCCGCGGCCACCGGACCAGCTACGACACCTGGGGCGAACACGGCGCCAAGGGCTGGACCTTCGACGATCTGCTGCCCTACTTCCAGCGCACCGAGACGGCCGTCAGCGGCGCTCCCGGCCGCGGTACCTCGGGCCCGCTCACCGTCGCCCCGATGGCCGAGCCCAACGAGATCCTGCTCGCCCTGCTCGACGGCGCCGTCGAGACCGGACAGCGCCGCGCCCACGACATCAGCGGCGGTCTGGAGGAGGGCTTCGCCCCCGTCGACCTCAACATCGTCGACGGCCACCGTCAGAGCGCCGCCGACGCCTACCTCGCCCCGGCGCTGGGCCGGCGCGGCCTCGACGTCGTCACGGGAGCCACCGCGCACCGGCTGCTCTTCGAGGGCCGGCGCTGCGTCGGAGTCGAATACGGCGTCCGTGAAAGGGTGTTCCGGGTACGGGCCGCACGCGAGGTCGTCCTGTCGGCCGGCTCCATCGGGTCCGCCCAGCTCCTGCTCCGCTCGGGCATCGGCCCCGGGCAGGAACTGCGCGAGGCGGGGGTTGAGGTGTTCCACGAACTCCCGGGCGTGGGCCGCAATCTGCACGACCATCCCCTCCTCACCGTCGTCCACAGCGCCCGCCGCACGGTGCCCCCGGGCCGCGGCAACCACGGCGAGATCATCGGCTTGCTGCGCAGCAAGCCCGAACTCGACGGCCCGGACCTCCAGTTCATCCTCATCGACTTCCCTTTCCCGCCCCCGGAGATCCCGGTGGAGAACGGCTTCGCCATCGGAATCTCGCCCATCCGGCCGTTCAGCCGCGGCACGCTGCGGATCAGCTCGGCCGATCCGTACGCGCGGCCGGTGCTCGACCCGGGCTACTTCACCGACGAGCGGGACATCCAGGCCACGCTGTCCGGCATCCGCACGGCGCGGGAGATCGCCCGCTCCTCGGCGCTCGCGCCCTGGGGCCCCGAGGAAGTCGTCCCCGGGCCGGACGTCACGGACGCCGCCTCCCTGACCGCCTACGCGCGCACGGCGTACACGTCCTACTGCCACCCCATCGGCACCTGCGCGCTGGGCGAGGACGAGGCCTCCGTCGTGGACTCCGCGCTGCGGGTCCGCGGGCTCGAAGGGCTGCGCGTCGCGGACGGTTCCGTCATCCCCTCGATCCCGTCCAACAACACCAACGCGACCGTCTACGCCATCGCCGAACGCGCCGCCGCGCTGATCCGCGGCGAGGCCTGAGCGCCCCCGGGACCGCGCCAGGGCCACCCGTACCGCCGTCGTCACCTGTCCGAGGGGCGACGGCGGTCGCCGTGCGGACCGAAGCGCCGAACGGGGACGGGGCACACCTCCGCGGCATGTCACCCCTCCGCCGCCTCAGCAGACGCATACGTGTGCCCCGCGTCCGATGGACGTCGGCACTCGGAACGGCCTGCTACCCTGTGCGGGACATCGACCTTTTCATCGAGGAGTCGCAGACATGGTGGGTGACGACGACATCTCCGGGTGAGATCCGGACCTGACGGCCACCGGCCGGTGCTGAAGAGCGCCGCCGCCGAAGTGGTCGGCTTCGTCGTACCACCTTTCCCCGTCTGCCTTGGGCAGGGGACTCTCTTCTGCCCTCAGTACCTCCGAGGTCTCACCATGTCCGACGCCGCCGTCGTCTGCTCGAACCTTTCGTTCTCCTGGCCCGACGACACCCCCGTCTTCCACGACCTGACCTTCAGCATGCCCTCCGGCCGTACGGGTTTGGTCGCCCCCAACGGCTCCGGCAAGTCCACCCTGCTCAAGCTGATCGCCGGTGAACTCCGGCCCGCCACCGGCACGGTGACCGTCGACGGCACGCTCGGCTACCTTCCGCAGAGCCTGCCCCTGACCGGGAATCTCACGGTCGGCGAGGTGCTCGGCATCGCCGACGTGATCCGCGCCCTGGACGCCGTCGAGTCCGGCGATGTCGACGAGAAGCACTTCACCACCATCGGTGACGACTGGGACATCGAGGAGCGCACCCGCGCCCAGCTCGACCGTCTGGGCCTGGCCGGTCTCCCCCTGGACCGCAGCCTGAGCACGCTCAGCGGCGGCCAGGTCGTGTCCCTCGGCCTCGCCGCCCAGCTGCTCAAGCGCCCCGATGTCCTGCTGCTCGACGAACCGACCAACAACCTCGACCTGGAGGCCCGGCACAAGCTGTACGACGTCCTGTCGGACTTCAACGGCTCCCTGCTCCTGGTCAGTCACGACCGCGCGCTGCTCGACCGGATGGAGCGCATCGCCGAGCTCGGCAGCGACGAACTGCGGCTGTACGGAGGCAACTTCACCGCGTACGAGGAGGCCGTCCGCGCCGAGCAGGAGGTCGCCGAGAAGAACGTGCGCAATGCCGAGCAGGAGCTGAAGCGCGAGAAGCGGGAGATGCAGCAGGCCCGCGAGCGCGCGGAGCGCCGCGCGAGCAACGCGGCCAAGAACCTCAAGAACGCCGGTCTGCCCCGTATCTTCGCGGGCAACATGAAGCGGGGCGCGCAGGAGTCCGCGGGCCGGTCCGGGCAGATGCACGCCTCCCGGGTCAGCGAGGCCAAAGCCCGCCTGGACGAGGCCGGGCGCGCGCTGCGCGACGAGCAGCGCCTCACCCTGGAGCTGCCCGACACCAAGGTGCCCGCCGGCCGCACCCTGTTCCTCGGCGAGGGGATGCAGGTACGTCTCGGCGACGAGGACGTGTTCGCCGCGGGCGGTCTCGATCTGACCGTCCGCGGCCCGGAGCGCATCGCGCTCACCGGCCCCAACGGCGCCGGAAAGACCACCCTGATGCGGCTGATCACCGGCGAACTCGCCCCGAGCGACGGGGAGATCAAGCGCAGCGAGGGCCGGATCGCCTATCTGTCCCAGCGGTTGGACCTGCTGGACCTGGACCGTACGGTGGCGGAGAACTTCGCCGCGTTCGCCCCGGAGCGGCCGGAGGCCGAGCGGATGAACCTGCTCGCCCGCTTCCTCTTCCGCGGTGCCCGCGCCCATCTGCCGGTCGGGGTGCTCTCCGGCGGCGAGCGGCTGCGCGCCACCCTGGCCTGTGTGCTGTGCGCCGAACCGGCCCCGCAGCTCCTGCTGCTCGACGAGCCGACCAACAACCTCGACCTGGTCAGCGCCGGCCAGCTGGAGAGCGCGCTCGATTCCTACCAGGGTGCCTTCATGGTGGTCAGCCACGACGAGCGGTTCCTCGCCGAGATCGGGGTCGACCGCTGGCTGCGGCTGGCCGACGGGAAGCTGACGGAGACCGGGGCGCCCGCGGTGTGACCCGTCGGTGTGCCCTGGCCCGCGCCCGAGGCTGTACGCCCGGCGGGCCGTCCACCGACCCCTCGAAGGGACACCTGTGCCCCAGCCCGCTCTGCTCGCCCGTGACCTCGTCCGTGTCCTCGGCGGCCGCCGGGTCCTCGACGGCGTCAGCCTGACCTTCTCCCCCGGCCGTCGCGTCGGCCTGATCGGGGAGAACGGCGTCGGCAAGTCCACCCTGCTGCGAGTGCTCGCCGGCGTGGACGAACCCGACGCCGGGGACGTCGTCCGTCCCGCGGATCTCGGCTTTCTCCACCAGGAGATGCCGTTCGACGGCGAGACGACCCTCGCCGTCGTGCTGAACGAGGCACTCCGCGAGGCCCGTGCGGACCTCGCGGAGCTCGACCGGCTCGGCGCGGAACTCGCCCGGACAACGGCGGACGACCCCGGTCACCCCGCGCTCCTCGACGCCTACGGCAGCCGCCTGGAGCAGGCCCAGGACCGGGAGTCCTGGGACGCCGACCGCCGCGCCACCCTGGTGCTCGACGGCCTGGGCCTCGGCGCGGTCGGCCACGACCGCACGCTCGCGTCGCTCTCCGGAGGGCAGCGCGGCCGCCTCGCGCTGGCCGCGCTGGTCGTACGGCGTCCGTCGGCGCTGCTCCTCGACGAGCCGACGAACCACCTCGACGACACCGCCGCCGCCTTCCTGGAGGAGCAGGTCCGCGGCATGCCCGGGACGGTGGTGATCGCCAGTCACGACCGGGCGTTCCTCGACGCCGTGTGTACCGATCTGGTCGACCTCGACCCGGCGGTGGACGGCCCGGTGCGCTACGGCGGCGGCTACACCGCGTATCTGTCCGCGCAGCGCGCCGAACGGGAACGCTGGGATCGGCGGTACGCGGACGAACAGCGGGAGTTGGCGGAGCTGCGGCGGTCGGCCGGGGTGACCGCGCACCGGCTGGCCCCGGACCGGGGCCGTACCGACAACGAGAAGATGGGCTACGGCCACCGCGCGGGCCGGGTCCAGAACCAGATCTCCCGCCGGGCGCGCGACGCCACCCGGCGGCTGGAGGAGCTGGAGCGCGCCCAGGTCGCCCAGCCGCCGCGCCCGCTCCGGTTCGCGGCCGGGGACCTGACGGCCGCGTCGGAGGAGGGATCCCGTCCGCCGACGGCCGAACCGGCGGAAGATCCCCGCCCGTTGGTGGCCTTGTCCGGCGTACGGGTGCCGGGCCGGCTCACGCTGGACCACCTGGAGGTGGCGGCGTCCGACCGGCTGCTGGTCACGGGCGGCAACGGGGCGGGCAAGTCGACCCTGCTCGCCGTCCTCGCGGGCCACCTGGCCGCCGAAGGCGAGGTGCTGCGGCGAGACGGGCTGACCGTGGGGATGCTCACCCAGGACACCGTGTTCGCACGACCCGGGCGTACGGTCCGCGCCACGTACGAGCTGTCGCTGGGCGGGGCGCGGGCGGAGCGGGTGCCGCTGGAGACGCTCGGTCTGCTGCACGAGGCGGACCTGGACAAGCCGGTCGGCCGGCTGTCCGTGGGGCAGCGCCGCCGTCTGGCGCTGGCACTCCTGGTGGCCCGTCCACCCCGGTTGCTGCTCCTTGACGAGCCGACGAACCATCTCTCGCCGCGTCTGTGCGACGAGTTGGAGGACGCGCTCGGCACCGGCCCGGGCGCGATCGTCGTCGCCAGCCACGACCGCTGGCTGCGGCGCCGCTGGCAGGGCCGCGAGCTCCGGTTGGAGCCGGGGAGCCGGCGGCGGGAGGACGCGGCGGTCCGCTCCCCCGCGTGATCCGGATGCGCCGACGGGTGTGCCCGCGCCGGAGGGGTCCGGCGCGGGCACACAGGGCCTCGCCAAGGCGGGGAGGCCGGCGGGCGGGCCGCACGGTCACACGGTGATGGTCTTGTACTCGGTGTACGCGCCGAGGCCGGCGGCGCCGTACTCGCGGCCGATGCCGCTGGCCTTGAAGCCGCCGAACGGTCCGTCGAACGCGACGGGGGCGCCGTTGACGGTAACGGTGCCGGTCCGGAGGCGGCGGGCGACCGCCAAGGTGTGCTCCTCGTCGCGGGACCAGACTCCGCCGGACAGGCCGTACTCGGAATCGTTCGCGATACGGACGGCGTCGTCCTCGTCGTCGTAGGCGAGCACGACCAGGACCGGGCCGAAGATCTCCTCCCGCGCGATCCGCATGGAGTTGTCGACGTCCGCGAAGACGGTCGGCGTGACGTAGTTGCCCTCTCCAGGCCCTCGGGAATCCGCGGACCCCCGGTGACGAGGCGGGCGCCCGGAGCGCGGATGCTCGCCGCCGACCCCGGCGCGAGCATCGCGAGCATCGCCGCCGAGGCGGGCGTGGACCGGAGCACCGTGTACCGGCGCTTCGCCTCCCGCGAGGAACTCCTCGCGGCCATCTACACGTCCCGCCTCACGGCCATCGAGCGGGCCATCGAAGAGGCGCGGCTGCGCGAGGCACCCGTCACCGTCGCCCTGCACCGCTACGTCGAGAACATCATCGCCGTCAACCGCACCTGGCCGGTCGACCTCGCCCGCATGCTCGCCGACGACACCGTCCACGCACGTCGCGACGCCTGCGTCGCAGAGGTCGACACCTTCCTCCAGCGCGCCACCGACGAGGGCCTGCTCCGCCCGGGACTCCCCGCCGGATGGGCCGGCGTGCTTCTTCCCCGGCTCATCCACCTTGCATCCCGCCAGATGCCCGACCTGAGCCCCGCCCGGGCGGCGGATCTCGTCGTCGACACTCTCCTGAACGGTCTCGGGGCGTCCTGAGGCGACACACGGTCCAGGAGGGGCACCTTCGCTGCTCGGACCCAGACGTGACCGAGGGGGGTGGGAGCGGCACACGACGACGGGCCGCGCACGGCTCCCGGCCGGTCAGCCCCTGAGCGCGTAAAAGTGCATCGGCGAGTTCGGCTGGAAGCCGATCCGCGGGTACACAGGCGCCCCGGCCGCGGTCGCGTGGAGAGTGGCGCGGGTCAGCCCGGTCGCGCGGGCCCCCTCGTACAGCGCCTTCCTCGTCACGGCCTCGCCGTAGCCGCGGCGCTCCCAGACCGGGTCCGTGGCGACGAGCACGACGAACAGACGGCCGTCGGCTTCCACCGTCGCGGCGCAGGTCACGGGGACGCCGTCGCGCAGGCCCAGATAGGCGTGCACCCCGCTCTTCCACAGCGCGGAGCCGCCGATGCCGTCCCGGCCGTCTTCCAGAGGGAAGCCGTACGCGCGGGAGTTGATGTCCGCGTACGCCTGGAGCTGTTGGTCGGTCGTCACGCGGACGAACGTCAGATCCGGGTGGGCGGGCTCGGGCAGGGGCAGCAGGTCTCCGGCCATGCCGGTGCCGGGGAAGGCGTGCACGAGGCCGGCCCGCGCGGCCGCGGTCTCCAGTCCCCCGCGCGCCTCGTCCGCGATCAGGTTCTCGAACACCCATAGGAATCCGGGCCGTTCCTTCGCGCGCATGACGTCCGCCGCCTCACGCAGCCGCCGCTCCAGCAGCCCGGCGTCGGCGCCGACATCGGTCAGCGTCACGCAGTTCCAGAAGGCGAACCGGCAGTCGGCCCAGCGGACGGCGATGCCGGGGAGATCGCGGACATCCGCGTTCTCGTCCCGGTCGAGCACCATGGCCCGCCAGGCCACGGCCAGTTGTTCCATCGATTCGACAGATTCCGCGAGAACCGCCACGGGAATTCCTCACTTTGCCGAGAGAGAAGCACACGGGATCGACGACAGGACCCGCTGTCCACCGCTACCCGTCGCCCGCCTGGCCACACCGCCCGAATGGGCGAATTTCCCGCCTTTGAGGGAGAGGCGGGTGGCACCGTTCCCGATGCGCTCCGGGCCGCGTACGGCCTCTCAAGGGAGGCCGTACGCGAGCGACCACGGCCGGGTCCCGTCGCCGCGGATGCGGACGGGACGGGACCCGGCGTCATCGTTCCCGAGAAGGCGTCACGCCGGCGGCATCACCTGACGGCCCCGGTACATTCCGCAGTGCCGGCAGGCGGCGTGCGGCGGGGTCCGCCGGCCACAGGCGGCGTTGGCGCACGTCACCACGACGGGCACAGCGATTCTCCACTGGGCTCGACGGTGACGGGTTCGCGCGCGGGACTTCTTGTGCATCATGGCGATGATTCCGTTTCGATGGGACATCGCTCCGGCCACGAAGGCACGGCACAGCCCACAGCCCGACAACGGCATACGGGAGAACAACCACGTACTCAGGCCGACAGAAGACCTGTCGCGGCGGTGGTGAAGGCGATCGTCGGACAGCAGGCCGGAGCAAGGCCGGAGCTACTGAGCAGGGGGCGGAGAGCACACACGCCCGCCACGCCGACATCCTGGCGTTCGGTTCTTTCGGGACGCCTGGACCAGCACCGTGGGACGGTGGGCTCAGGCTAGGCTCTGTCGACTTCGATCAGCACGCCGGGGACGTTAGCAATCGGCTGAAACGGCCGCAACGCATTTGTGCGTTGCCCCTGCCGACAGACCCGCCGCTCTGTCGTTGTAGCCGGGACTGAGCGGGCCCGGGGACAATCGGACCCCTCCCCTGCCGGCGACCCGGACGACCTCGTCCCCCAGATCTCTTCCCATCAGCCCGGGAACACGGTCCCACAGAGCACGCGGGACGTCCTCGACCTCATCCGGCAGCCGGCGTCGCCGCCGACCCGTTCAACCCCGAGGGCGAGCGGATGGACTACTCGGATGACGACATCGAGGAACTCCTCCCGTAGGCGGGTCAGCGCCAGACCGCGGCCTGCCTTCCCTGGTCCCAGGTGTAGGCCCATCCCAGGACCTGGCCGGCGTTGTTGATCTCGTTGGCGGCGCTGGAGTCGGCCATCGGGCCTGTCTGCAGGGCCGTCGGCGTTCCGTTCACGTCCCACACGGTGGCCGAGTTACCCGACTGTCCCACTGTCGTGCCGGAGTCGTTGAGCCCGTACACCTGAACCCACTGGGTGCCCGTCAGCGGGCGAAGCGGGATCATGGCGCCGTCCTTCCACAGCGTGTACTGCGAGTTGACGGCGCCCAGGGTGTCGTCGTGGTTGTTCACGTCGACGGCCGAGCTGCTGTCCACACCGCCCGGCAGCTGCTGGAAGGTTCCGGACGGCGGGGCGATGGCGGCCCAGGACTCGTAGCCGGGCGCGGCGGCCGAACCGACGGCGGTGCCCCGGTCGTTGACGTCGCGGATCTCGGACCACTGGCCGCCGAAGGTGCCCAGTTCGGTCACGTTGCCCTCGGTGTCCCAGCGCACGGCCTGCTTGGTGTAGCCGCTGCTGGCCCAGCCGTAGGCCACACCCTGCGCGTCGACGTACAGGGCCTCGCTGTAGCGGGCGAGGAACGGCAGCGGCAGCAGGGTGGCCGTGCCGTCGCGTCCCCAGCGGACGGCGCGGGCCGCCCGGTTGTCGGATGCCACGCCCACCACGACATGGTCCTCGTTGATGTCGTTGGCGGTGCTGTTCACGTACCCGGCCGGTTCTTCCAGGCGGGTCGGGGTGCCCGACGCGTCCCAGGTGACGGCGTGGTCCACTCTGTCTCCCACGTCCGCGGCCCCCGCGACGGTTCCGTCGGGGCCCAGCGCCCGAGTCCAGACGAGCGTGCCGGCGCTGGTCAGCGCCTTGAGCGGGGTGATGGACAGGTCCGCGTCCCAGCGGGTGGCCGTGTGGACCCCGCGTCCGTCGGACGTCGCCCCGACGATCTGTCCCGCGTCGTTGATCAGGTCCGCGGAGGACGACACGTGCCCCTCGGGGAACGGCAGCAACTGCATGACGCCCGACCTCGTCGCATCGGACGGGGCCTCCGCGGCCTCGGCGACGCCGAGCGAGGTGGCGGCCAGCGCGGCGGCCAGCGTCGCGGTCACCAGACTTCGTACCACGGCTCTTCCTTCCGTTGTCTTCCCATGAAGGGCTGGCCGCATCCGCGCGGTCGGCCGTCATTCACGACGATCGTCCCGGTAAGTCCCCTCCCGCGCCCAGCCTTTCGGTGTCTGTCCGCCACATCCGCCGGCCGGCCGGCTCGCTGCGGGGAGTGCCGTGCGACCCCGAAGGGCAATCGGGCCTCAGTGCCCGTCAGCCCTTCGTTCTTCAGGCTTCAGGCTCAACCGATGCGGAAGCTCTGACTTAAGCCGCTGGTGCGGCTGTTCCGGACGATGAACGCCTCGTCCGCCGCGCTCTGGTCCCGGATGTCCAGGCGCTTGTCGGCGTACGTCCTATGTGGACGTTGCCCAGCACCAGGGACTGCCTGCGGCCCGCGCAGTGACGGCGCTCGGGCCCATCTCGAGGCCGATGGCCACCGCACCGGCGGCCACGCGGACGGAACGGCCGGGACCGCGGATCTTCATGGAGTGCTCCTCGATGACCGAGGTACGCGGGGCCACAGGAACAGCACCACCACACACACGCGAATGACGACCCTGCACCACCACTTGGTCACCCGAAGTGATAGCAGTCCCCGCGCTCGCCCCGCCCGGGACGAACACGCGATTCACCCTGCCGTGTCACCTGTCCCGTTACCGGCGGATTCACAAAAAGGGGCCTCCGCCGCCGGGAGTTCATCGCGGTCGCACCGTCCCCGACCACCAAGGCGATCGGCACCACCTCAGCTCACCCAGTACTGGGTGAGCGGGTCCTGCTGGTGGCGATGTACTGCCGCACCAGCCTCAGCATGCGCCGGCTCGCCCTACCCTGCGGGATCTCCCCGACGGCCGTCGGAAGGACCATCAGCCGATACGGCCTCTGGCCCTGGCGCCCGGCAAGCGCAAGCCCGGCCGGCTCAGCCCATGGGTGTCCTCCCGCAGGATGAGGGCGACTGGGACAGCCTCCGCCTCAAGGCGCTCGAGATCGTGCGGCTGACTGATGTTGTCAGGTCAAGCGAGCAGCAAAGTGATCGGTGCAGGTGGTCGCTCGTTGAGGCGTAGGTCCGCACCGCGAAACATCACCTGTGCGGAGACGTTGTTCGAACAACAAGGGGGAGAGTTGCGTCGAAGCTGACGGCCCAATACCTGTGCAAACGCTGCGGCCCCTCTGGGCTTCCCTTAGAACGTGGCTACGCACGAGTAGCACGCTCTGTCCGAATTACCGACCCCTAAGTAAGGAACACCTATGCCCAGGATCAAACGCGCCATGACCGTGCTCGCCGCTACGGCCAGCATCCTGACCCTCGGCTTCACCTTCTCCGGATCCGCCTGGGCGGGTACCAACGGCAGGGCATGGAGCGTGAAATGGGACAATCTCGAGGACGGCGCCTGCGACCTCCAGTTCGTTTCCTACGGTGATCACTTCTACCTCAACGACAATCTCAAGGACGGCGCCGGCTGCTACGCCTCTTGGGAGGACGACGCAGGCCATACCGGCACGTTCACCAACACCAAGGGTGCTGGCACCACGGTTCACCGAAACTACGACTTCCCCGAGGGCGCCTCCATCACGTTCGAGGTATGCATCACCGACAACGGCATTCTGTGGATCGATACCTGCGGCAAGGACTCCGCCCTAGCCTGACCAGCATTCCCGCCACTGAACGAGGAGCACGGATGTCTACGCTCAAACGCACAGCGACCGTACTCGCCGCTACGGCCGCGACCATCACGCTCACCTTCACCAATTCCGGATCCGCCTGGGCTGGCTCCGACGCCAGAGCCTGGAGTCGACCCTTCGACGGGTACTCGGACGGCGCGTGCGACCTCCAGTTCGATGACTATGGCGAGCACTTCTACCTGAACGACAACCTTAAGGACGGCGCCGGCTGCTATGGAACGGTGACCGTCGACAACGCCTACATCGGTGACATGCATAACTCGAAGGGTGCCGGTACCACGGCCGAATACAACTATGACTTCGTGGACGGCGCCATCGTCCGATTCGAGGTGTGTGTCCGGGACGACGGCAAGGTGTACTGGAGGACGTGCAGTGACCCGGTAACCGGCAGGGCCTGACTGGCGCAACCGCTCCGTGGCCGGAACGCGCTGCCGCCGCCGGCACCAGCAGTCGAACGCGCAGCAGCGTGGCGGGGCATCGCCGACACAATCCAGACCGCCGCGACCAGGTAGCCGACCGAAAGCGGCGCGGTGGGACCCCGGCTCGACCGAACCGAGGTCTAGCAGACTGCCCCATGTCCCCAACATGCCTGACGACCCTTGGATACTTGTAAGGCATGTAGGTGATCGGCATGTCCCCTTACATGCCTTACGCCTTCTCGGAACCCGAGACAAGCGCGGAGGAGGGCGATGTCCTTCACGCCGCCGGCGCCTGGCTGGATGAACACCCTCACATGCCACTCATCAGCGTCAACTGGCATGGCGATTTCCTCTCCCCGCACGACGAAATCGACAACGTTTCCGGCCCGCCCTGCCGCGATTCAGCGGCAGCGCGTCGAGCCGCCGCGGTTCGAACCGGAGCATCACCGCGGACACCACGTCGGCGGGCCGGGGGACGACGGCGCCCTCGATGGGCGCGTGCGCCTCGCCGAGCAGGCAGTCCTCCTCGTCGCCCCGGTCGCAGAACCACCCGCCGGCGAACGGGTTCCAGAAGATCACGTACGTGCCACCCGATCATTTTCAGTGCCAACGGCTGTACCGTTGTTCCCCGCGGCCGTCACCCTGGAGGGTGGATCTTGTCGATGCTGCCGCCGGAGGTCAGCACGCAGAGACCTCCGGTCAGGCGGCGTTCGCCGCCCGCTCGGTCATTCCCAGCCGCCCGCGTCCATGGCCGCGACGGCCTGGACCTCGACGGCGGCACCGTAGTGCAGGCTGCTCACGCCGGCGACCGCGCGGGCGGGCCGATGCGAGCCGAGCCATTCGGAATAGATCGCGTCGAACTCGGGCCATTGGGCGATGTCGGTGACGTAGACGGTCACGGAGATCAAGTGGTCACGATCCGTGCCGACCGCAGCCAGGCAGTTGTCGAGGTTGTGCAGGACCATCCGCGCCTGGGTGCCGAACGGCTCCTTCGTCGCGGGGGTGCCGTCCGCACGAAGCGGTAGCTGGCCGGATACATGGGCGACGCCGTTGTGGACCGCGACGTGCGAGTAGTGGCCGAGCGGGGCGATCATGGCGGTGCTGTTGGCCAGGCGGATGTTGCCGGAACCGGTCGTTCGGCGGGTCGGGGAGTCGGTCATGGATGCTCTTCCTGAGGGATGTCGTGGCCGGTCCTGGGATGTTCATCGGTACGGCTGCTTCGTGTAGTTGTAGACAGTCGCCCGGGAGACGCCCAACTGGTCGGCGATGAGTTGTGCAGAACTGCGGGTCTCGAAGAAGCCCTCGCGATGCAACCGACGTACCAGCTCGCGCTTCTGGTCCCGGCTGAGACCACGCGGGGTATTGGAACGCTCCGCGGCGAAGGAGTCGATGGCCGACCGGAGTTCGCGTTCGGTGCGGTCGCGCAGCGTCTCCAGGACCTCGCCTTGGTGTTCGACGTCCGTGGCGACGAGGTTGGCCAGGGTCAGGGCCAGCGGCGACAGCGTACTGACGTCCAGGTTCAGGCACAGGGCCGCGACATAACGTCCCTCGGCGTTCTTGATGCCGATAGATGTGCTCTTGGCCGGGCGTCCATCGGGGAACTGGTTGCTGTAGTTCTGGATGACGCCGGGGTAGTCGGGGTCCGCGATGCGGCGCAGGCCCAGCTCGGTGGCGGGGTCGCCGATCTGCCGCCCGGACAGGTTGTTCTCGATGACGCGGATGGCGTTGTCGGGTAGGCGCAGATCGTGCAGGACGACCTCGCACAATCCCGGGAACATGCGCCCGACGGCGACGGCGATGCGCTCGGCTTCCCGTAGGAGGTGCTCGTCGTCCGGTACGCGGCGCTTGTCTTCCGGCACGGCGGGCCGGGCGGCGCGTTCGTCGTCCGCACGGCCGGTGGGGTGGGTCATCGGGCGCTGCTCGATTCGTGAGGGCCCTCACCGTGCCCGGCGAACACGGCGGCCATCTTCTCGGCGGACTTCAGTCCCGCGCCGGTGAGTACCACCACGGTCGTCTCGTCGGGAGCGATCTGCCCGGTCTTGATGAAGTGATCGAGTGTTGCCGCGGCGACGCTGCTGGTCGGCTCGGCGTACAGGCCCCGCGCGCTCAGTGCGCGGACCGCGGCGTGGATCTCCGCCTCGGAGACGGCGTAGGCGGCGCCGTCGGAGCGGCGGATGGCCTCCACCGCCTCGGGCAGCCGGACCGGGTGAGCGATGGACGCGCCCTCGGCGATCGTCGGCACACGCTCGCCGCGGCCGGCCGGGTCGATGCCGTTGAACGTGTCGGCGATGGTCGCCCAGTGCTCGGGCTGCCCGACGAACAGGCGCGGGAGCCTGTCGATCTGACCGGCGTGGAGCAGTTCACCGAACGCGATGTCGCACCCGATGACGTTGCTGCCGGCTCCGGCCACGAGGACCACGTTGTCGGGAGCCGTGAAGCCGAGTGACTCCCACATCTCGTAGGCGATGGTCTTGGTGCCCTGGATGAACATGGGGTGCCAGTTGTGGCTGGCGTAGGGGATCCGCTCCGACTGCCGGATCGCCTCGTCCGAGACCTCGTCGCGGGTGCCGCCCACGAGCTCGATCTCAGCTCCGTAGGCGCGGGCCTGAAGGATCTTGGCCGCCGAGGTGGCGGCGGGAACGATGATCTTGGCGTGGATACCGGCAGCGGCGGCGTAGGCGGCCACCGCGGAACCGCCGTTGCCCGAACTGTCCTCAAGTACGCGGTCGGCGAGGTGCGCCGCGAGGTGGGACATCATCACCGATACGCCCCGGTCCTTGAAGCTGGAGGTCGGGTTGAACCACTCCAGTTTGAAGTGGACGCGTCGGCCGGCCCAGTCGAGCGGAACCATCGGCGTGCACCCTTCGCCCAGGCTCACCCGGCGGGCGGCCGGGACGGGCAGGGCCGCGTGGTAGCGCCACAGGGACCGTTCGGCGGTGTCGATCTGCTCGGGACGCAGGCCCGGCAGTGCACTGACAGCGAGGGGGCTGCCGTCCTCGCCCCGCCAGCGGGGGTCGTCCAAGGAGTAGCGCTTCCCGGACCGGTCGTACAGGTGGGGGGCGGTGACGGCTGAGTGCTGTTCGGCGTTCATGGGCGATTCCGGCTTCTACTCGCTCGACGTGCTGTCACTGGGTCTCGCGGCACGCGGGCATCCTGCCATCCTCATATTAGATTGTCATTCCAGACATGGACAACAAGTCCAACGGCATCGATGGGCCGCACCGCGCTGACCGGGGGCTGACCGCAGCGGGGGCCCCGCACCGGCCACCGAACTCGCTTTCCGTACCAAACGCGCCGACCGGCTCGACTCCAAGATGTGCTTCCACTCAGCCCGGCTCGACGCCCACCTCACCGACAGTCTGCGGCTGAGCAGCACCCGCCAGGCCAACACCCTCTTCCGCCACCCGCTCCGGCAGGTACCTGTAGAACTCCCCACAGAGGGCTACACCTTCCACCGCGACCGCTGGCCACCAGGCCGGAACCGGTCCGACGGCTTACTCGGCCCTGTTCTCGTATAGCCACAGCCAGGTGGCGTGTAGCGCTGCGTCACGTTTAGGGCTGCGTTCTTGACGGTCCTTCAGGGAGGGCGGTCGGAGTGCGCCAGAAATACGGCGTCGGGGATCCGCCTCGCCCAGTCGTCACACGATCCCTTGACGACGCCAACGGATCGGGTCCATGGGAACCGGGCGAACCAGGGCAACTGCCCGGCCTCGGTCCCATGGGCCGCGATGACCACGACCCAGCGCTACCCGCACCCCGACGTCCGTCAGATCACCGCCGCCGGCGCGGCACTGACCGCGCGCCTCAGCGTGCTCCGCGCCCCCGGCCCCTTCCGAGCCCGATCGCCGTCGCCCGCCGACACGGTCAAGACAGGGTTGGTCCCCAAGTGGTCCCCAAAAACGATCGAGGGGCCGTTTCAGATTGCTCTGAAACGGCCCCTCGATTCACGACTCTTTCGAGTCGGGACGACAGGATTTGAACCTGCGACCCCTTGACCCCCAGGAGTAAGGACCAGGAGTATTTTCTGGATAAAGCGGACCTAATCCGGGCGCATATCGTGCACGTGACGGCCCTTCGTGCACCATCGCGCATGCCGTGTGGTCCCCAACTGGTCCCCAACTCGCCTCCGGGCCCAGCCTCATGCCCCTCGGAGATCCTTGCGAGAGACAACGATGCAGCGAACTGCCCCGCCCATCGGGGCAGTCTGCCGATACCATCCCGTTCCTGGGCTGGGGACTCCATTCATGGGTGTGTGTCAGCCTCATGGCGCTCCATCGCAGAAGAGGAACGAACACCCTGTGAGCATCGCTCGCGTAGACGGGCGGGTACAGCCTGCCCGCTCCGGTGACCCGAAGCGGGTCGGTCCCTACCGGATCATCGGCCGTCTCGGCTCGGGTGGCATGGGCACCGTCCACGCCGGTCTCGATCCAGCCGGCCTCCGTGTCGCCGTGAAGGTGATCCACCCCGCGCAGGCCGAGGATCCTGAGTTCCGAGCCCGCTTTCGCCGAGAAGTCCAGCTCTCCTCGCGTGTGCACGGGCCGTGCCTCATCCCGCTCCTCGCAGCAGACCCGGATGCCGAGACCCCCTGGCTGGCCACCGCCTACGCGCCTGGGTCCACCCTCGACCAGCATCTCGCTGCCCACGGAGCGCTCACCGGCGCCACTCTGTTCGCCTTCGCCACCGGCACCGCCCAGGCCCTCGCCGCGATCCATACCGCCGGCGTCGTCCACCGGGATGTAAAGCCGCAGAACGTCATCCTCACCCCGGCCGGCCCCCGGGTCCTGGACTTCGGTATCGCACATGCCGCCGACGGCACCTCCGTGACCCGGACCGGTGTCATGACCGGCACTCCCGGGTGGATCAGCCCCGAGCACTACCGCACCGGCATCGCCGGACCCGAGGGTGACATGTTCGCCTGGGGCACGCTCGTCGCCTACGCCGCCACGGGGCGCCTCCCCTTCGGGACCGGAGCACCCGACGTGGTCGCCTACCGCGTCATGTCCCAGGAACCCGATCTCGACGGCCTCCCCGACGAACTGCGCGAACCCCTGACAAAGGCCCTTGCGAAGAACCCCGCCGAGCGAATCAGCGCCGAAGCGGCAGCAGAAGAATGCGCGCGACTCCTGGCCCGTCAGGCGACCCAGGCCCTCGGCGCAGCTGCCGAACCTGAACCGACGCGGATCAGCGACCACCTCACCACCGCGTGGAACCTCCCCGGCATGGAGGACCCCACCTGGAGCCTTCCCGCGCCCCCGAGGCGCAAGCACGCGCTCATCACCGCCGCCGTCACCGCAATCGCCGTCGCCGCCGCCTCGGGCGGAATTGTCGCGTTCTACAGCAGTGACAACCGGACGGACGTGGACCTCACGTCCGGCCGCGCCTCCCCTTCGACACCCTCCACCGAGATATCCGCCCCGGTCAGCGCTTCTGGAACCATGACTGCTGGCACGCCTACCGAGACCCCATCCGCTGCTGTAGTCGATCCGCGGACCATCAGGATCCCCAAGGATCCCCTCGCCGGAGTGGCCAATCCGGCCTACACGCGCGCCGGCGACGAAACGCAACCACTTGCCGACGAGTGGAGTGCGAGCACCATCGCAGGCAGCCCCGAAGAGCATGACGCCGAGAAGGCGATCCGGGACCGTATGACGTCCATGCTGGCCACCAAGGACATGGACTTCATGAAGCCCACGATCACATTCAACCAGCGGGTACAGACCGTAATGGTGACCGGCGGGCCGGTCCCGCAGTTGCCAGAGAACTACCAGGAGGTGTTCAGCAGAGCCGGTGAGATGGCGGCCTGCTCCGCTCTCGCCCACCGCCTCAAGAACGACCCGGCCACCTGGCCCTACGGCCGCTTCGCCATCTACTGGAAGACGTCCGACGGCGATCTCGATGCAGCGGCCCTCGGCTACAGCGAGGCCACTGACGGCTGCATCTCAGAAACAGCCGGCCAGTGGCACGGAGACGAATCCGGCATGGCAACGGCCGAGATACCCAGCAGCGACAAGGCGGAGATCCGCGTCGCCGACGCCACGGTCAAGGCCATCGTCGCCACCTGGAACTCCAACACCACCGAGACGAACGACGATCCCATCGCGCTCAACGACGGCATCAGCCTCGGCTTCGACCCCGTCGAGAACGCCGCCTACGTCTGGACCGACGACCCCAACAGCCGATTCGCCAGCCACGCCTCCCAGTCCAATCTCAGAGGCACGGTCGAGGAGGCCGTCTGCCGTAAGCTCACGCTCGAGTTCCATAACAACAAGAGCTGGCCATACACACGCTGGGCAGTCGCCGTCTACGACGCGTACACCGGCACACGCCAGTTCATCGGGTCAGGTACCTGCATGTCGTGAGTGCCGCCAACTACCTGGGCGGCAACGCACCGACCAATCATGAGGGCACACGCCGCGAGGGCGGCTTGTCTGCGGATGGTCCGTTGTGGTCGCAGCGGCTGTACGCAATGTCCGATTTTGCATGTAGCAACCGTCGAGCCCCGCCCAGGGACGTATAGCCCGGGTTCAGGCACGGTCTCCGTGGCCGTGCAGGAGGTAGTGGAAGTCGCCCGGGTGGCGCTGGACCCGGGCCTGTCGCCAGGCGGCGTCGAACGACAGCTGCTGGGGAGGCGAGGCGTGTGCGCGGGCGCGGCGCATCAGGAGCAGCGCCCGCCAACTGGTTCGCGGGGACAGAAGGAAACGCCACAACATCGTGTGCCGGGCACTCACGATGTGTCCATGGCAGTGGGCATGGTCTCACTGGTCGCCGGCGGCGGTTTCAGCAGGGCTTCGGCCTGGTCGGCATGACCGGGCTTCCGGGCGGCGCGCATCCCGTTGGCCAGGAGTATCACCAGCAGTCGCTTCTGTTCCTCCTTGGGGAACTCGGCGAGGAAATCTCGCAGGATGGTCAGGAGTTGCCGCTCCATGGGTTCGTCATGGTCCTTCGGGTAGCCGCGCAGCCGTCGTGCGAGCGCTTCCAGCTCCGCGTCAGCGGGCGGCTGGGTGATCTGTGCATCGGGCTGTTGGAGCCATCGGGCCAGGAGGGCTGCCGGGTGGGCGAGTTCCTGGGCGAGGGCTTCCGCGCGCTGCCTGGTGAGGGTGTCTGTGACCGCCTGGGCGCGTATGGCAGTAAGCAGTTCCTTCACCGCGGCACGGTCCTCGTCCGCGAGTTCGAGCTGGACGGAGGCGGTGACGGTGGCACTGTCCGGAAGGCCGAGTTCCTGAGGTTGGCGCAATTGCTGTGCGCAGGTGTCCTGTGCGGCGGGGAGGTTGATCGGGTCCTGGTCGCGTACTGCAGCTGCCGCCGTGGTACGCAGGGCGGTGCGGACACGGTCGGCGATCTCGTCCGGGTCGTAGGGGCCTGAGGGCTCCGGGGTCAGGGTTGCGTGGATGGTGGCGGTGTAGTGGATGCCGGGTCGGCTGCTGCGTAGCACTGCGGAGAAAGCGCCGATCTTCCGGTGGAGTTGCTTACGGCGGGCCCGTTTGGAGCCGTGCCTCATGTCGCGTCCTCCGTCGCGGTGCGAAGGGCGGAATCGTCTTCGGGGGCAGTTGCGGGGCCCAGCGGCGTCTGGGTCTGGCCGCCGGGCGGCGTCGGCCGGGGGTCGTTCCATCGCAGGATGAGGCGCTCGCGCAGGTCGACGACCGATTGTGAGGTGTATCCCGTGCCGGCCCGTCCGGCGATGAAGGTGGACAGCGGACCGGTCATCCAGTGCTCGCGGATAACGCGGTTGAGTACCTCGACCACTGCGTCGGCGTCGAGTAGGCCGTCGGCCACGGCTTCGGCCCAGGCGGTGAGGACCTCCTCGCACCGTACTTCCAGCGTTGGCACGGACAGGGCGGCGGACCATCCCTGCACAAGCTCGTCGGCTGTGTCTGGGTGCTCCAGGGCGTTGGCCAGTAGCAGGATCGCGGCAGGGCGCTCGGCGGAGGGACGGAGCAGAGACAGGACGGCGCGGCGTGCCGCGAGATGGTTGCGATCGTCCGGCTGCTTGTATTCGGTCAGCCATTTGTTGACCGTGTCCCACACGCGCGGCAGCAGCCGGAGGTCCGAGCCCATGGCGCGCAGGACCTCTTCGGCCACGGATACGGCACTGTCGTGTTCGCCACGGCCCAGGACCCAGCGCAGGCAGGTGAGCGCCTGACGGGGGTATTCCTTGGAGAAGGGCCCCTGGCACACCACCGCGGCGACGGTGGCATTGGCCCGGGATTCCTGGCCGGCCCAGGATCGCAGTTTCGTACGGGCTTCCGGGCCGAGGGCAGGGTCCCTGGCGACGCGTGCGAGCAGACGGGAGGCGCCGTCCTGCCCGGCGTCACTGGCGGTGGCCCATGACTGGGCGACGTCCAGGGGACGCAGATCGCTTTCGTCGACGGCGAGTTGGGCGAGCAGGTCCGCGATCTGCGGGATCCGTCCGGCGCCGAGCCCCTTGGGGGCGGTGAGCTGCTTGACCCACTGGATCAGGCTGGGCTGGATGTCGCTGAGCTGGCGCCAGAAGTGCCGCAGTACCGCGGCCGGGTATCCGGGCAGGTGGCTGAAGGAGACACGCTGCCCATCACTCTTCGCCTGGACCGCCTCCAACCGGGTGACGAGGTCGCGGCCCGTGAGAATGTCCCGGATGCCGCGCGTCTTCTGGTCCCTGAGCAGCAGACGCGCCCCGGCCAGGACTTCGGCGGGGTTGAGTCCTTCAAGCATGATGGCCGCTAGCAGCAACGCCCGATCATCCGCGCTGTCCTGTGTCTCGCGAAAGACGGTGCTGACTCGTTCACGCCAGCGCAGTACGAGGTCGCGGGCGTCCTTGACGGTGCCGCCCGATTCACTGATGCGGCTGAGTTCACGGGCGAGTGCCGCGGCGTCGCCCGGATACATGTCGGCGCGAAGAAGATCATCGAGCGGGGCTCGACGGTCCTCACTGTCGCTCTCCTCGCCTCGCCTGCCGACGCCCCGGACACTTTCCTGCAACCATCCCCAGCGTGCGACCCACGGATAGAGCTGCTCAATGTGGCGCCGCGCGATCCGGTCCCCCGGGGGTGCGTGGACGGCGCGAACGACGGCGCGCCCCAGGACCGGGTCGTTCTCGGGCCAGCCTCGCTCACCCGCCACCACGACAAGGTAGGAACCTCTTTTCCGCAGGTTCTCGGCGTGCCCGAGGAACTTCCTGGCCGTGACGTCCGGCTTCTCCCAGCGCGCGCTTTCGCCCGAAACGTCAAGCAGGTACCCCCGGCCGTGCTCGGCGGGGAGCAAGAACTTGTCTTTCTCAACCGATTCCCAGTCCGGCAATACGTGCTCAAGGCGCAGCCGTAGCCTGGGCCCGCTGTTGCCGGGCAGGACGGGCCGCAGCTCAGACAGGGCGCGCAGTCCCGCTGCGGTCTTGCCCGTCCCGGGCGGGCCGGCGATCACGACTACGCGCCCGTCCAGGCCGAGCATCGCCAGCACTTCCGGGGCGGTCGCGATCTCTTTGCCCTCGCCGTTCTCGGCGACCCAGGCACGGCGGACCGCGTCGATCTCCGCCGGAGGCACGGGCTCGGTGGGCAAAGGCTCCTGCTGGTGCAGGTTGATGTCCCGCCCAGCTTGCAGCAGAGTCGAGTAGGTGTTGTTGGCGGCGTGCATCCCCCCATGGGACACACGATTGTCGGGCGGCACAGTGGACGAGGTCACGGCCCGTTCACGCCCTCGGGTTGCGTGGCGGCACCCCGTAGTTGATGCCCCCACTGCCCGCGTCCAGGTTGCCCAACGCCTGCACGATCTGGCTGTTGGTGTTGTTCTGCGCGGTCAACACCGGGGCGCCCTCCGACGGCGTGTCGTCCTGCGGGGCGGGCAGGAGCACCGCCAGTTCTCCGCCCATGTCGGGATAGCGGTCCAGATAGGCAGCGAGCTGCAGGACGAGCCGCTGCTCCAGTCGGCTGCGCAGATCGTCGCGGTCTTCCTCTGCCGCCTCGGCGAGGGTCTGCTCCGCCGCATCCAGCAGCTCCAGCTGCCGCTCCGCAGACGACTCCCCGTCCCGCCTGAAGAACCGGGCCAGGGCTCCGCGCAACGACAACCAGCCGCCCCTGGCCATCTCCGCCGCGACGGCACTCGCCGCTGGCACAGCCACGGCCATCACGTCCAGTTCCGAAGCCACCATTCCCCCTCGTCCCATACGTCGTCGTTCCACACCAGGAGAACAGTCTGCGATCACTCATGCACACAGAGCAGCGAGATGAGGAAGCTTGACGGAAACGGATAGGGCCGGGCACATTGCGCACATTGCCCGGAATAAGTCACTCCATGGTGCACCAAACTGCCTGCCGTGCTTGTGAACAGTGCCGCCGGTCAGGAGTTCGACACGTATCCAGCCAGCTCGGTGTGTGCTGTGCGAAGCTGGGGTTGGTATGCGGCAATCGGCAGGATGGCCAAATTCGGGCTCTCGTTGCCCTGCGGTAGCCGATGATCAACGTTTTGTACTCCTGGACGAACCTCGACCAGGGCGATGCACATGGTTGGGTCCATCGATCTGCCAGCCTTCGACGCCGGCATCGGGTAGATCTTCTGGCGGCGGAGATAGAGTCGACGCTCCGGGTGAAACAGATCGAGGAGCGACCTGTGAACGAGAACTCGTCAGCGCGCTCGGACGCTGGTGGTAGCGCTGGAGCTGGCGGCTTTGACTTCCAGGACCGCGTCGCTGCATGGTTCGCCGTCGCCACCCTCGCCAGCGAGGCCGCAGCACCGGTGCAGGGCTTGTGGACTGGCGCGGTCGAGCAGGTCGCGTGCGAGACCGGCGAGCCTGTCGACGACTGCAGGGTACACACCGCCGATGGCATCACCCTGGCGCTCCAAGCCAAACGATCAATCACCTTGGGCACCACGAAGACCAGCGAACTAGCGAAGACTGTAAGACAGTTCGTTGCTCAGTACCTGCTACCTGAGCACGATGATGACCGCCTTGTCCTCGTGACAACTTCAGAGGCTTCCGGGGCAGTCAGGAACGACCTTGAACAGGCTCTCCAGCGGCTGAGGAACAGCCCGGTCGGCTCCAACATCGCCGCTCTCCGGCTCAACGCAAGACAGGTGTCCGCGTACAAGGCGTTCACTGCTCATGCTGCAAGGGAGTGGGAACAGCAGCGCGACACAGCGCCTTCTGCTTCTGAGCTGGAAGGCTTCCTGAGGCAGTGCTACGTGTGGACTCTCGATGTGGAGGTGGGCGGCGCAGCTGAAGTAGGAGCTCTCGACCGGCTTCGCGCATCTGTGATCACCGAGGCCGGGCAGGCAGCCGCTGCATGGAATGTCCTACTCAGCACCTGCAGGCAGTTGGCCATCAATCACGGGGCGGCGGGATTGGAACAGCTGCAGGAGTCACTCATCGTGAGTGGGGTAGCTCTTGCAACACTGCTGAACTTCAGGGCGGACGTGGTCCGGCTGACGCACGTCACCGACGAGAGCATCGAGCAGCTGAGCAGCGAGCTCACCACGGTCCCCGCACCACAAGGAGCCGTATCGATCAGCCGCAGTTCGGCCTCGGGGCTGGCTGAACGGTCCTTAGCTGAGTCCTTCCTCGTTGTGGGCGGCCCCGGCACGGGCAAGACTGTCATCCTCCACGAGATTGCGTCGACGGCGCGTGATGCTCAGCGCCCCGTGCTCTTCCTCCAGGTGGGCAGCCTTGCAGCGACCAGCGCTGGAAACCTGCAGTCCGAGTTGGGACTCCGACACCCGCTCCTGGATGTCCTGGCCCAGTGGTCCCCAGGTCAGGTTGGGCTGCTTGTCATCGACGCTCTCGACGCGGCGCGGACCGATGCATCCTCTGGGCTCTGGAGGTCGATCATCAAGGACGTGGGCCGTCGGCTGCCGAACTGGCGGGTCGTTGCTTCGATCCGCACCTGGGACTTGTCCCACTCTCCTCAGCTGCGCACGACCTTCCCTGCAGATCCAGCTGAAGTGGATGATTTGGACGACGAGGAAGTCGCGCAGGTCAGCAGCATCTTTCCTGAACTCGGAGACTTGATCGACAACTCCGACGACCACCAGCGGCACCTTCTTCGGAACCCGTTCAATCTACGGCTGGCCGCCGAGCTGCTCCAGGACGGTGTATCTCTTGCCGGGCTCGCTGGCGTTGGCAGCCGACTCGATCTCTTGAGCCGCTACTGGCAGAGCCGAATCAGCGAGGGCCAGGATGGAAGCGCCCGTGAGGCCCTGCTCGCAAAGCTGTGCGCAAACTCGGTGCGCGAACGCCGCTTGGCTGTGCCCGCCCAACAGATCCTGTCCGGCGACGCATCTGCAGCCACCGTCCTCCAATCGCTGCTGTCTCGGTCAGTCCTCACCTCTGCGCCCAGCATCGCGGGCGGACCCGGTCGGGGACCCTTGCAGTTCGCGCACCATGTGCTCTTCGACTACGCGGTCGCGCTGGTGCACTTCGAAGCATTCAGTGGAGGCCTGCCCGAGTGCCTACAGGAAGACCCAGATCTCCTCCTGTTCGCCCGTCCCAGCATCGACATGTACCTGGACATGGCCTGGAACCAGGGGCCGGCAATGTTCTGTGAGCTGGCTCTGAAGCTCGCCGATCCGGGAATGAGCCCAATGGCCATGACCGCCGCAGCCGAGGTAATGGCCCGCAATACGCGAAGTACTGCGGACCTCGAGCCCCTACTCAAAGCCACTTCGAATGCCATCCCCGCGGCGCAGCGCCTCCTGCAGGCAGCGGCCATCGCCGTCTCCATCAGGATCGCCGACCCGTCGCTTCCTGGCGCAGGGGTATGGGCGGCCATCTCCGAACGACTTTCGCACCATCCCGCGGCAACCCTCCAGGCTCTGGGAGACCTGGTCCGAAAACTTGCTCCGCAGCACCAAGCCCTGGTGCCCGAGCATCAGCGGGCATGCGGCCTCGCCGCACGCCGGCTGATGGAGTACCTGTGGGGCCAGCCACCCGTATCCGGGGCACGACTGGCGATCACCGCCGTCATCCAGACCGCAGCAAGCGACCCCGCAGCAACGGAGGCTCTGCTTCGCCGGGCCATCGACCCGAAGCAACTCTCCGACCGCGGCTACCACGACCTATTCGCCCTGACGGACAGCATCGAGCGACTGATCGATCAGGTGCCCGGAATTGTCGAGGACCTGTACGTAGCGGTGCTGAACCACAAGGCGACGTCATCCGAAGCCACGCGTATGGGCTCTGGAGCTGTCCTCACCCTGCAATCCACCCGACAACAGGACTTCGACTCGTCCAAGTACAGCCTGGTCCAAAGCTTCCCGGACGTATTGCGGTGGAACATCACGGTCGCCCTGTCGATCCTCAGCAGGCTCAGCCTCACGGATCGCCCAGACGCCCCGACCGTGACGGTTCGACTCGCCTGCAACCCTGTCGAGATCATCGTCGATGACTCACGACGGTGGGACTTCCCGTTCAGTCCCGCAGGACGGGATCTTCCGGAACTACTCGATACTTTCCAGAGGCACGCTTCCGGGGCGAACGAGGATTGCTCTCAAGCCATCGTCGGAGCCGCAGCGTCCGCGCCGCACGCTGCCAGTGTGTGGCGGCGCATCCTGCTGGCAGCAGCCGACAACGCCGCTCTACAGAAGGCGCTTTTCGAACAGCCCGCTCCCATGGCGACGCACCTGACCGTCCCCGACCTCTTCGGCGCCGCGGCGACTCTCATCCGAGCAATCCATCCCGACCTCGATCCGGAGCAGTCAGCCGCTCTCAAGGACGCCGTCCAAGCCCTGAAGCCCACGGACGTTGGCTCAGATGATCCCGAAGCGGCCACAGCGGCCCGACGCTACCAGGCGTTCGTTGACTCCCTGTCCACGAACCATCCTGGTACAGCGGCTGACCGGTCACTTGAGCAGGGTGACGGGGATGGCTGGGTTGCCACAGACCCAAGCCCATGGGAGCCGATTTCCTCGGGGTCCAGCGCAGACGAGGCCCCCTCAACCGTGGCTGCCCGGGGCCTCATCACGGTGCTACGCGAGTTCACCGACCGCCATCTCAACGGCGTCCCTGAGGTATCAGAGATCACGTCCAGTCTCCCCGAAGCCACCGAGCTGTGGGGCATGCTCAGTGATCTCCCAGACACTGTCCGCGACGAATCGGAAGACCTCCTGGCGCGAGCCGCGGAAATCTGGACACGCAACACACAAACCCCGGGCGACATGCTGACTCAGGCCCAGGACATGCTGCTGGCCTTCGCTGTACATCGACGACCTGAACCCACCACGGAAAACGCCCACTTCGACACCCTCATCCCCCAAGGCCCCCGCGGCGACGCCGCACGCGGCCTGCTCCAGCTCAGCCGCCTGCCAGAGCAGTACGGCCCCCAGCTCACATCAGCCCTTCAAGAACTCGCCGCAGATCCCGTTGGTTGGATCAGACTCACCGTCGCCCGGGCGGCCAGCTATCTCCACCACACTGACCCAACCCTCGCCTGGGAGCTCCTAAACCGCTTGGCCGACCAGGACGACGACGAGGCCGTACTCGGCGCGACAGTCGATGCGGCTTGCCGCTGCATGGGCGACTGGGGCCGCGGAATGGAGTTGCTCACCCGCGTAACGGCACGCATCGCCCCAACGGCTAACCGGAATTCTGCGGCAGCCACGTGTGCCACAACAGCCGGGCTCCTGTGGGTCCACCACGCCATGCCCGAGGCCGGCAACGCTGTCACCCACATGGCAGAACAGTGGCCGGGCGCAGAGCCGTGGTTGACGTGCATCAATAACCTGCGCGGGGCGCTCACCGATGGCGATCCCGCAGTCAGGACACGAGCACTGGACCTGTACTTTCAGTTGGCTGAGCCAGCCATGGCCAAGATCACACCTCTACTTGAGCGAACCCAAGCACTGACGGAAGCCGAGCAGCAAGACCTGCGGGCACGACTCCTCCTGGCCGACACCATCGCCCTCCAGATCTACGTGGCCACCAAGTCAGGTGACTCCAGTGATGGCCAGCCCACAGGGGAACAGGTCAAACTCGTCGACGAAGCCACGCCACTGATGCACCTGCTCATGGCGGTCCCTAACGCGAAGGTCACCCACCACCTCGTCCAGATCTACGAGCATGTTCTGGACCAACGCCCGCAGCAGGGCCTCATCGGCGTACGGGACATCCTCACCACGACAGGAACCCAAAGCGGCTACACGGCAGACACTCTCGCCGTCAGTACCTGCGTCAAGTTCGCGGAACGCATCCTCGCCGACCACCGAGACATCCTTAGGATCCCTGAGAACCTGACTGCCCTACGCGAAATCTGCGACATCTTCATCGAGGCCGGATGGCCCCAAGCCCACCAACTCGTCTTCGGCATCGAACAAGCGTTTCGCTGAATCAACTCACGAGCGCGCAGGGCCAGCCGGACGGCTGGTCCCCGTGACGCACTACCTGCGCCATTGAGCCGATAATGCGAGGCAGATCTGCGCAGGTCGGCGAGACCCCAGAGGGCGGTGGCCTGCCTGTGCTCTCGACAGCACGGCGGTAGTCGGCGGCGGTCATGCCGTGGCGGCGCGCCCAGGAGCGGAACGAGAAGGGCTTCATGCTGAGCGAGTAGGCGGCCATCGCGGTCGTGACCACCGGGTGACCGTCTTTACCGAATTCCTTGATCACAGCCTCATTGTGTCGGATCGCGGATCTCGCAGCAGGGCATCACCGGTTGCGGATTGTCAGAAGGACTGTAATTCCCAAGAGCGCAATCCCAATCACCTCCAATATGAATCCGCGGCGCAACCAAACCCCCTTTTCATTGATCGCTTTGGTCGTCTCCTCGAATACGTCCACCTGCGCGTCCGCAATGACGCGCTGAGCCTGCCCCTCGGGGGCTTCCCAGTGTTCCTCAGCGATGATCACTCGGAGATCGCTCGGTTCGATGACGTCGGGTGCGGTCCGCGGCTTGACCACCAAGAGTCCGCAGATGCAGGCGAAGATGAAGGCTGTGAGCGCGCAGGATGCGCTGGCGAGCTGAGCAGTCGACAGCTTTCGTCCCGGCGCCAGGATTCCCAAGAAAGCGAGTCCGATACTGGCCACAGCACCCGACGTGGTAATGAGCGAAACCGCCCGCGCCTCAACGTTGTCGCGGCGCGCCCGGACATACGTCAGCTGCTGAGAGATGAATTCCGCCGCGACCTTCCCGGCAGTCACGCGCCGCCACTTTTCGGCTTCTTGCGCGGATTCGCGCCAGCCGTGAGGCTCTTCAGTGTCAGCTTCCTCGGGTAGTCCCGGGTCGTGTCAGAGGTTCCTCCTGCGCCGCTCCCGCTCGAACCGCCGGCTCCACTCTGTCCGCCTCTGCCGCCCTGAGGCTGGGTATTGGCCATGGTCACGTTGCACTCCTCTGAACGTAGTGTGACAGCAGGCAGCATGCCCTACGGCACTGACAGTCGGCATACCCCCTGCTGGCTCCACAGATGGATCATCGATTCCGCTGCGTCCCGTGGACGAACTGGTGTTGGATGCGGGCATGGTCGAACCAGTCGGAGCCGCCGCCTCCGCAGCATCACGCGCCCTGGTAGGCGCCGTCACCAAGCAGCTGATGTCGCAGACAGGGACCAAGCTCGGGGGCCGGGAAGAACGGCGCCAGGTCTACGCCCGCTTCCAGCAGGCGACCGTAGCCGCGATGGTCGAAGCTCAACATCAGCGGCTGCTCGTGAAGGTCATATACCCCGCCTGGATCAGCCCCAGGAAGGCGCAGGGGATGGTGGAGCCCCTTCACCGGTTGCTGACCGAAACACTCCAGACGTACATGGACCTGCGAGTCGTCGCGAACCCGAAGCCTCTCGAGGCAGCCGACGCTGTGCTCACCGCAGTCAACGGCATGTTCGACCTAGTCTCTGGCGACGAGGGTGAGTTCTGGAAGGCAGCCGATCAAGTCGGCGAGGCTCACCGGGCATTCGTGGACACGGTCAGGGATGACCTCTGGTACCTGCCGCAGTGGTGGCAAGCCTACCGGCCGAGCTGGTGGTCAATTCGCGGGACCAATCGAAGGCGGCGCAAGGCTCTTCGGTCGGCACGAACGGCATTGCCGACGTGACCGGCGCTACCACGGGTGCTACCTCCGTACCTCGGTACGCTTCCTGAACCCGCAGACGATGAATCTACTGAGCGTCTGCGGGTCCCTTGGCGCACTGACAAGGGAAATCCGCTGGTCACGGCCTCTGACGGGCGTGGTGGTCGCGGGTGGTCGCACGCTGAGGATGTCAGGTCCTTCTCCGCCTCTCGGAGGCGATCGTCATGCGTACCAGCGCCGGCCGCGGCCGTGTCTACCGTCGCTGTGGTTGCAGGGACACCCAGCGTCACCAGATAGGTGCCCGCTGCCCTCATCTGCTCACCGACAGCACCCACGGGACCTGGGGCTTCGCCGTCGACGTCCCCGCTCCGGGCCACCGTCGGTCGACGGTGCGCCGGGGCGGCTTCACCAGCCAGGATGCGGCCGAAGAGGCATTGCGCCGGTTCCTCGAGGGTGAGGCCGGCGGGTTCGATGCGGACCCGAACCAGACCGTATCCGCCTACCTGGACGCGTGGCTGGCGGCGAAGGCACTGGTGCTGAAGCCGACGACGATGGCCCGCTACCGGGACTACGTTCGCAACGATCTCATCCCCGCGTTCGGAACCCTCAAGCTCGACCAGCTCGCCCACCGGCACATCTCGGCCTTCGTCACCGGCCAGCTCACGGCCGGCCGCGGCCGCACCACCCTCTACCGGTGCCTGGCCACCCTCTCCAGCGCCCTCGGCGACGCCGTCCGCCAGCACCGCCTCCCCCACAACCCGGCCTCTCCCCCGGTCCTGCACCGCCCGCCGTCGCCGGAGCGGCGGATATGGACCGCGGAGGAGGCGGCCCGCTTCCTCACCCACTGCCACGAGGCCGACCCGGAGATGGCCGACCTGTTCGAGGTGCTCATCGGCACCGGCATGCGCAAGGGCGAGGCCCTCGGTCTGCACTGGGACGACGCCCACCTTAACGAGGGCGTGCTCTACATCCGCTGCACGCTCTCCGCCATCGACAACAACCACCTCGTCATCACCACACCGAAGACCCGGTCGAGCAGAGGCTGGGTCGCCATCTCACCCCGCGTCGCCACCGCCCTCCGCCACCGGGCACGCTCGGCAGCACGGACCCGCGGCGACCCCAGCGATCCCTTCGCGGGGCTGGTCTTCTGCCGGCCCGACGGCCGCCCGCTCGGACCGCATCTGGTGCTCGACCGGCTCCACCAGCTGTCCGAGGAAGCCGGCGTCCCCCGGGTCACGGTCCACGACCTGCGCCACCTCGCCGCCACCATCACCATCACCGCCGGCGTCCCGCTCACCGTGGTCTCCAAGACGCTGCGGCACTCCACCCTGTCGACCACCGCGAACATCTACAGCCACCTCACCCAACAAGCCGCACACCAGGCCGTCGACACCATCGACCACGTCCTCAGCGGAGCCGAGCAGACGGTAGGTCGTACGGGCCGGCCAGCGTGGCTGCGACCACCGCGCGATCACATCCATCGACTCCGCGAAGCCCTCCACAAGCTCTGCTCCCCCGCACCACCCGCCACCAGCACCACGGCGAACCAGCGCCGGCCCGGGCGTGCGACCACACTGCGACCACCAGCCCTCGGGACGCACGAAAGGCCGTCCTCTCACGGATGAGAGAACGGCCTCCGACCTGCGTTTCCGCATGGTCGGGACGACAGGATTTGAACCTGCGACCCCTTGACCCCCAGTCAAGTGCGCTACCAAGCTGCGCCACGTCCCGGTGCCCGTCCGCCCCGGCTTCGAGTTCCGCGGCGGCGTGCAAGAGAACATTACCTCACTTCACGGGGTGGATCAGCACACCCGGTGTCACCGCGGGCCCGGCGGGACAATGACGGGGTGGACAGGGATCGCGATCAGGAGGGGCGGGCGCGCAGTGCGCGGCCGCGGGACGGGCTGGGGCGGCCGCTGCCCTACGGGGCGGCCGGGGTGGCGCGGCAGCCGGAGGGGGTCGCGCGGGATCCGGCAGAGACGGTGCGGGAGGCGCAGCGGCTGCTGGACGCGGGGATGCCGTTCCACGCGCACGAGGTGTTCGAGGACGCCTGGAAGTCCGGGCCCGGGGCAGAGCGGGATCTGTGGCAAGGACTCGCGCAGCTCGCGGTGGGGCTGACGCACGCGGCGCGCGGGAACGCGACCGGCGGGGCGCGGCTGCTGCGGCGCGGGGCCGGGCGGATCGAGGAGTACGGGACGCGGGGCCCGGCGGCGGAGACGTACGGGATCGACGTCGCGGGGGTGGCCCGCTGGGCGCGGGGGCTGGCCGGCCGGGTGGAGGCCGACGGGGCGGAGGTGCCCGCAGCCGCGGCGGAGGCGCCGCGGCTGCGCCCGGTCAAGCGGTGAGGAAGAGTTCCGCGGGCGAGCGGTGGATGAGGGTGGGGAGCATCGGTACGGGGCCGTCGTCGGCGATCCGGAGGCCGGGCAGGAGGCGTATCAGCTCCGTGAGCGTGGCCCGTAACTGGACGCGGGCCAGCTGAGACCCCGGGCAGCCGTGCGGGCCGTGGCCGAAGGCGAGGTGCCGGGGGTGCGGCCGGGGCCGGGTGAGGTCGAAGACGTCGGGGTCCGGGTGGCGTTCCGCGTCGCGGTTGGCGGAGCCGTACGCGACGAACACGGTGGCTCCGGCGGGCAGTTCGGTGCCCGCGACGGTGACGGGCCGGGTGGTGGTGCGCCGGAAGCCCTGGACGGCGGTGTCGTAGCGTGCGGCTTCCTCGACGGCGTCCGGGACGAGCTCCGGGTCGTCCCGGAGCAGGTCCCATTGGTCGCGGTGGCGCAGCAGGTGGAGCAGCGCGGTGCCGATGAGGGCGGTGGTGGTGAGGTGGCCGGCGATGAGCAGGTTCTGGAGGGTAGAGGCGATCTCGCAGCGCTGCTCGTCGGTGAGGCCGGCCGTCCCGGGGCCGCCGCTCTCCGGGGCGAGCGCGGTGACGAGGGCGGTGATCATGTCGTCGCGGGGGTGGGCACGGCGGTCGCGGGCGTAGTGGTCGAGCAGCCGCTGGAGGGCGACGACCTCATGGGCGGCGGCGACCTGCTCGTCCTCGGGAAGGGGGCGGTAGAGCAGGCGTTCGGCTGCGTACGAGCCCTGGACGGCCGCCGGTATGTCGGCCGGTTCCAGGCCGAGCAGCCGGCCGATGACGGCGGCGGGGAGAAGGCGGGCGTAGCGGGCCATGAGGTCGGCGCGGCCGTCCGTGGCGATCGCGGCGGCGAAATCCCGGGCGAGGGCGCCTGCCCGCTCGGCGACGTACGGGGCGAGCAGGGCGATCCGGGCGGCGGACAGGCCGCTGTTCAGGGGCGCCCGGTGACGGTGGTGGGCGGACCCGTCGCTGGAGACGACGGTGGGCCGGGGCGCGAGGCCGGTGGCGAGGACGGCGAGCGCGGCGGGGCCGGGCTGGATGTCGGGGCGCAGGGCGTCGGCGGAGGAGAAGTCCTCGGCCCGGAGCAGGACTTCGCGGACGTCGGCGTCGCGTGAGACCAGCCAGGCGTCGAGGAGCGGTACGAAGGTGAGGCCGGGGGTACGGCGGGCGCGGGCGTACAGGGGGTACGGGTCGCGCTGGAGCGCGTCGAGCCGGGCCTGGCGGTCCCGCCGGTCCTGGGCCTCGGCACAGTCGCGGGCCGGTGCCGTGTCCTGGGCCGGTGCCTTGTCCTGGTCCAGGGCCTTGTCCTGGTCCATCGCCTTGTCCTGGTCCACGCGGTGCCTCCGCACACAGGGGATGGGGGTGGTGCGCTGCGCCCATGGTGCGGGGGCGCGCGCCAGGTAGCCAGGGGTGCGCGGGCGCGTGGCGCGAAACGGGCGTCCTGGGGCGCGATTCGCAAGCAGCTCCGTCCGCCCGGAGGGCAGGGCCGGCGCGACCGAGTCCCGATGCCCGCAGGCCCCCTCAGGAGGCGTTCAGGGCCTGGAGCAGGACCTCGGTATGGCTGTGCGGCGGGTCCTTGGCGGCGGTCAGGAGGGTCACGGGGCCCTCGGCGGCCCGGGCGCGCAGGTCCGAGAGGGCCTCGGCGGCGTCCGGTTCGGCGAGCTCCCGCTCGTACCGGCGGCAGAACTCCTCGTACTCGCCCTCCGGGCCGTGGAACCAGCGGCGCAGCCCGGTGGACGGGGTCAGGTCCTTGGCCCAGGTGTCGATGTGCGCGTCGGCCTTGGCGACGCCGCGTGGCCAGAGGCGGTCGACGAGCACCCGCAGCCCGTCGTCGGGCTCGGGCGGATCGTAGATCCGCCGTACGCGGACCTTGGGGTGCGAGGTGTGAGCCATGGCTTCAGGGTGCCGGAGCGGCGGGGGCCTCACATCTCGGGCACCCCCGCGAGCCGCCCCCCTACGCCGTCGCGTCCGTGCCCGGGGCGGTGACGCCGAGCGCCGGGAGCAGGACGGCGTCCACGAACGCCGCGATCGTGCCCACGTCCTCGAAGCGCTCCTCGAACAGGCGCTCGATACGCAGCATGCCCAGGAAGCTGGGGGCGACGAAGCCGATCGCCGGGTTGTCGGCGGCGATCTCTCCGCGTGCGACGGCGCGCGCCAGCATCGCGTCGAGGGCGGCGACCTCCGGCGCGATGACGGTCTCGCGCAGCGCGGCGCGCAGGTCGGGGTGCTGGATGTACGCCTGGCTGACGGCCTCCATCAGTTCGGCGTCGCGGTCACGGCGGCAGGAAGCGACCTCGCCCGCCGCACGCAGGTCGCCGGCGAGGGAGCCGGTGTCGATGCCGGTGAAGACGGCGATGCGGCGCTTGTCGAGGGCGGCGGTGACGAGGCGTGGCTTGGTGCCCCACTGGCGGTAGAGGGTGGCCTTGCCGCACTTGGTGCGGGCGGCGACGCCCTCCATGGTGACGGAGTCGTAGCCGCCTTCGCGCAGCAGGCTGATGACCGCCTCGTAGAGCTCGGCCTCCCGCTCGGGGGTGAGCTTGCTGCGCCGGGCGGCGGCGGTCGCGGCCTGCGTGGACATCGGTTCCCTCCCGGATACTCCGGACATCATCCCGCGGCGTTCCGGCTCCGTTCGCCCCGGTTCGGGGCGGCCGTCCCCGGCTCGCTCTGCGCACATCCGAGGGTAGGCCCCGCTCAATCGAGACGCAAACGTTTCGAGACGGTTGCGTCTCGATGAATTCGCCTCTAGAGTTCCTCCGTTTGTTGTCGGTTTTGGTGGAAAAAGGGGCCGTGCCATGGCTGCCGGGATACGCGGGATACGCAGAGCTCGTCCTGCCGCACCGGGGGCGTCGGCTACCCCCATACGCCCACGCGGTCGCGCGCCGCTCGCGGGCCGCCCCCCGCTCGTGCGCGAGCTGCTGCTGGTCACGGCGCTCTTCCTCGTCTACAAGTTCGGCCGGCTCTTCGCCAACGGCCACGAGACCCGCGCCTTCCACAACGCCGACCGCGTCTGGGAAGCCGAGCGCGCGCTCCATCTGCCCGGCGAGGAGCTGGTGCAGCAGCTCCTGATGCACGGCGACGGACTGATCCGGGCCGCCAACACGTACTACGCGGCCGTGCACTTCCCCGCCACGATCGCCTTCCTCGCCTGGCTCTACTGGCGCCACCCCGGCCACTACGTGTGGTCGCGCCGGATCCTCGCCCTCGTCACCGCCGCCGCGCTCGCCCTGCATCTGCTGATGCCGCTGGCGCCGCCCCGGATGCTCGGCGCGAGCGGCCTGATCGACACCGCGCGGGTCTACGGACCGTCGGTGTACGGGGCGACGCCCGAGACCGACTCGATGGCGAACCAGTTCGCGGCCATGCCCTCGCTCCACTTCGGCTGGGCGCTGATGGTCGCGATCGGACTGATCGCCGCCACCCGCTCGCGCTGGCGCGGCCTGTGGCTGCTGCACCCGCTGCTGACCCTGTTCGTGATCGTCGGGACCGCCAACCACTACTGGTTCGACGCGCTCGCCGCCTCCGTCCTGCTCGGCATCGCGCTGTACGTGGTGCCGGCGCCGGGCCGCCGGTACGACGGGGGCGACCTCCGGCCGCTGACGCCGCTGACCCCCGCCACCGCGGGGGCCGCGGCGGGGGTCCTGCGATGAGCACGGCCACCGGGACCCTGCTCGCGGTCCTCCTCTCACTCGTCTCCGCCGCCGGGTACGCCTTCGCCGCCGTCGCCCAGTCCCGGCTCGCGTCCGCCTCCCCGGCCGGACACGGGGCGCTGCGGCGGCTGCTCGGCCGCCCCAGTGGTGGTGGGCGGTCGGCCTGAACGCCGCCGGAGCGCTCGCCCACGTCGCCGCCCTGCGCTACGGGCCGCTCACCCTCGTCCAGCCGCTCGGCGCGCTGACCCTCGTGGTCGCGCTGCCGATCGGGGCGTACGGGGCGGGGCGGCGGGTCGGCCGGTCCGAGTGGCGCGGCGCGGCCTGGACGCTGGCCGGTCTGGTCGGCCTGGTCGCGGTGACGGGCCCGGTGGCGCCCGACGAGATCCTGGACATCCGCGAGACGCTGCTCGTCACGGTGGTGACGCTGCTGCTCATCGCCGTGCTCGCGAACCGTTCGCGGGCCCGGATGGGCCGGGACACGCGGGGACAGGGGCTCGGGCACGCGATGGCGTCCGGTGTCGCCTCGGCCGTCGGCTCGGCGCTCACCCAGACGCTCACCGTCGCGCTCGCCCAGGACCTGCCCGGCGGGCCCGCGGCGTGGTGGGAGACGACCCTCCTCGCGGTCCTGATCGCCGCGTTCGCCGCGGGCGGGCTGCTGCTCGCGCAGACCGCGTACAGGGGCGGGCTCGCCGCCCCGCTGGCGGTGGTCAATCTCGCCAACCCGGCCGCCGCCGCCGTCATCGGCGTGGCGCTGCTCGGCGAGACCTTCCGCGCGGGCCTGTGGGGCTGGCTCGTCGCCGGGCTCGCCGGCCTGATGGCGGCGCGGGGCGTGCTGCTCCTGACGACCGGCCTCGGCACCGAGGCCGAAACGGACCGGGGCCCGGACGCGGACGGCATCGCGGAAGCGGTGGCGGCGGCAGTGGCGGCCGGTGGCGAGGCGGGGGCGTCGGACGAGACGGGGCGCGCGCCCGAAGCACCCGCGCCCGGGGCCGTACCCGAACCGCTTCCCGTACGCGAGCACGGAGACGTGCCGCGTCCCCGCACCGCGCCGAATCCCGTGCCCGAGCCTGCCGCCGGCTGAGCACCCGCCGCCGAGCCGCGGCCGACTGGTGCCCGACGGGCTCGTCGGCCGCCGCCTCAGGCGGCCGCCAGGCCCAAGGCCGTACGTATCTCGTCGGCCAGCCGGGCACCCAGGCCCGGCAGCGTCATCCGGTTCTTGACCAGCGCGAAGGAGAACCGGTGCACCGGGTCGGCGAAGGCCGTCGTGCCGCCCGATCCGCTGTGTCCGAAGCCGCCCGGCGGGCGCACCGGCCGCCGGCCGCTGTCGCCGACCATGAAGCCGAAGCCCATCGCGCCCGGCCCGCCCAGCGTTCTGTCCACGCCGCTGAACGCCGCGGTGGTCGCGGTCTTCACCGTCGCCTCGGACAGCAGCCGCACCCCGTCCAGCTCGCCGCCGCCCGCCAGCAGTGCGTACATCCGGGCCGCGGCGCGCGCGGTCAGGACCCCGTTGGCCGGCAGCACCGTGCGCCGGAAGTCGGCGCGGTTGGCCAGCTCCGCGAGCGGCAGCACGCCGCGCGGGGCCGCGTCGAAGAACGGCACGTCGGGCGGCATCCGGTCCAGCAGCGCCGCCCAGCCGCCGTCGGCGCAGTCCGCCACCCGCGCGTCGAGATGCTCGGGGACGTGGAAGAGCAGGTCGTCGCCGAGCCCGAGCGGTTCCGCCAGCTCCGCGCGCAGCAGCTCGTCGGCCGTCCGGCCGGTGGCGCGGCGCAGGATCTCCGCCAGCAGGAGGCCGTAGGTCCAGGCGTGGTAGCCGAACGCGGTGCCGGGCTCCCACTCCGGCGGCCGCGCGGCCAGCCAGTCGGCCATGGCCGGCAGGTCCATCAGCCGCTCCGGGGTGAGGTCCGCCGGCAGCCGGGGCAGTCCCGCGGCGTGGCCGAGCACCTGTCCCAGGGTGATCCCGTCCTTGCCGGCCGCGCCGAAGCCGGGCCAGTAGTGCGCCACGGGCATGTCGTACGCCGGCGTCCCCCGGTCCACCAGAACGGCGACCAGCGCCGCCGCCACGCCCTTCCCCATCGACCACGCCGGGATCAGGGTGTCCGGGCCGATCGGCCGCCGCTCGCCGGCCACGTCGGCGCTGCCCGCCCAGGCGTCCACCACCAGCTCGCCGTCGAGCCAGGCGGCCACCTGCACCCCGTTCTCCGCCCCCGAGGCGGTCACCTCCGCCAGGATGTCCTCGGCGCGCCGCTGAGCGGCGTTGTCCGGCCTCGCGTCGGACGTATGTGTCGTGCTCGTCCCCACAGCCGTCCCCTCCCCCGCAGGCCCGCTTCCGGGCTCCCACCGAATCCAACTCGCCGGTGCCCGCCAGGGTTCCCGCCGCGCTCGCTCACTTCCGGCGCCTCCGATGGCCCGTACGGCAAGGGGGCGGCCGGAAAGCGACGAGGGCGGGACGGGGCGGCGGACGCGCGGCCTATGCTCGGCGGACGCCGCGTCCGGTCCCGTACCCGGCATCCCCGTGCCCCCCTGCCCCGGGCGCCCCTCCGCTCGTTCTCCCTCCGCCTGCCCCGCTCACCCCGCGCCGCCGAAGGGACCCCCATGGCCGAGACCCTGAGCATCGCCCCCGCCTCCCTCCAGGACTGGTCGCTGGTCCGCGACTGGGCCGCCGCCGAGGGCTGGAACCCGGGGGTGGCGGACACCCGGACGTTCTTCACGCAGGACCCCGCGGGGTTCTTCCTGGGGCGGATCAACGGGGAGCCCGTGTCGGCGATCTCGGTGGTGAACTACGGGGCCGACTACGCGTTCCTGGGGTTCTATCTCGTCCGGCCGGACCTGCGCGGTCACGGGCACGGGCTGGCGACCTGGCGGGCCGCGTTCGGGCACGCGGGCGGGCGGACGATCGGGCTCGACGGGGTGCCGGCGCAGCAGGACAACTACCGGAAGTCGGGGTTCCTCACGGCCTACCGGACGGCCCGGTACGTGGGCGAGGTGCCGCCGCCGGAGCGGCCGGCGACCGGGGTGGTGGCGGCCGGGCGGGTGGATCCGGCCACGCTCGCCGCGTACGACAGCACGTGCCATCCGGCCGACCGGCCGCGGTTCCTCGCGTCCTGGCTGGGCACGCCGGGACACCGGGCCCTGGCCCGGGTCGTGGACGGCCGGGTCACCGGGTACGGCGTCGTCCGCCCGGCCGAGCGGGAGGCGCGCGTCGGCCCGTTGTTCGCCGACACGCCGGCCGACGCGGCCGTGCTCCTCGACGCGCTGGCCGCCGAGGCCAGGGCCTTCGGCGCACCGCGCGTCGCGGTGGACATGCCGGAGATGAACCCGGCGGCGGCCCGGATCGCCGAGGAGCGCGGTCTGGAGCCCACGTTCGAGACGGCCCGTATGTACACCGGGCCGATCCGTCCCGTGGCGCGGGAGCGGGTCTTCGGCGTGACGACACTCGAACTGGGCTGAGGAATCCGGGGATCAGAAGACCCAGGGGACAAGGGAGACGAGGGAAGCCATGGGGGGCGCGGTGAACGGTGACGGGGGCCGGCAGCCGCTGACCGCGGGGCTGTTCCGGCGGGTACGGCGGGATCTGGCCGCCGCGCTGGACGAGGTGCCGGACGCCGCGCTGGACGGGCGGCCCGCGCCCGGCCGCAACAGTCTCGGCTGGCTCGCCTGGCATGTGGCCCGGGGACAGGACCGGAACGTGTCCGAGCTGATGGGCGAGCCCCAGGTGTGGGTCGCGGACGGCTGGGCCGCGCGGTGCGGCCGGCCGGCCGATCCGTCCGACACCGGCTTCGGCCACTCGCCCGCCGAGGCCGCGGCCTTCCGCAGCCCGGGCGGGGCGCTGCTGCTCACCTACCACGGCGCCGTCCACGCGCGCGTGGAGCGGTACTGCGCGACAGCACCGGCCGGCGACCTCGGACGGACCGTCACCAGTCCCACCCTCGGCGACACGCGTACGGTCGAGGAGCGGTTGCAGGGGCTGCTCGCGGATTCCTTCGCGCACCTCGGCCAGATCGCCCTGCTCCGCGGGGCGTTGGCCGGCACCACGCAGTGGTGACCGCGACGGCTTCCCCTGACGCGGCCCCGACGGCTCACCCCACGGCGTCCCCGGGTGGAGCCCGGACCCTCCCCGGGCTCCACCCGGCGCTCCCCCGGCCCGCACCCTGCCACCCGTCGAGGGGGACAAGGGTTTTCCCCGTATCGGACGCCCCCCGGCGTTCCCTACTGTCTGGCCCACCGGCGGATCCCACCCCCCGTCACCCCTCCCTGCCCGGCGCAGGGGGAACGACGGCGGGTTCGCCGGGGCGGCCTTGACCCGGGCCGTCGCGCCGGTGGCGGCGCGAGGGACCCCACTCCCGGGGAGCGGCGGGTGCGACCCCACTTCGCCCCGTCGTTCCCGCGCCGCCGCCCAGCTCTTCCTCCCTGAGGGGAAGCCCCTCGGGCCGTCCGCCGACCACCGGCCCGCCGTGAACGGGCGGGCAGGGTCCGCGATGTGATCTTCCGAGCCGCCGTGGCGTACACACGCCGAATCCGGTCGACGATGCGCCCCCGCGGACGCGCCCCTCACGCGCGAACACCGTTCCTCCCGGCATCACCGCAGGTCAACCGGGAGTTGGCGGTACCCGTACGAAGACCGGAGCCGGTACGAAGCGGCCCCTTCACACGGCCTTCACCGGCGCCGCCTCGTCCGTATCCCGGACACGGGGCCTGGACTGCGGCGCGGGGCTCCGTATCCTCTGCGCAACGGGGCTCACGGGCAGGGCCCGAGCGCCGGAGGGGTGGTGGACACGTGACGACAGCGCCGCTGCGGCCTGCGCCGGTGGGCCGGGAGGAACTTCTCGCGCGGCTGGAGCACGTCCTGCGCAGCCGGGGCCAGGCCCTGCTCACCGGTCCGGCCGGGGTGGGCAAGACCGAGGTCGCCCTTGCCATGGCCGCCCGGGCGGAGGCCCGCGGCAAGACGGTGCTCTGGCTGTCCACGCTGCCCGCCGACCGCGGGATATCCGGGGCGGCCGCGGCGGCCCTGGTCGCCTCGGTCGCCACCACCCTGGCCGGGCTGCCGTCCGCCGGCACCGGGCGGCGCCGGCAGGGGGCGCACGCCGAGGCCCCGGGCGGGCCCCGGACGGTGCCGAAGCCCCGCTCGCGTGCGCATCGTTCGCTCTCCGATCCCGCCGTTTCCGCCGGCCGTTCCACCCCCGATCCCGCCACCGGCCCGAGTACGGCCTCTGATTCCACTTCTGGTTCCGGTCTCGGTTCCGACTCCCGTTCCCGTACGGGCTCTGCCGGTGCCCCGTCGTCCCGTGGCCGGTCCCGTGCCCTCCCCGTCCCCGCGCCGCTCGGGGTCACCGCCTCCGGGATCCTCGAGGGGCTGCCGGGGCCGCAGCGGGCCGCCATCGCCGTCCTGTGCCGCGAGGCCCCGGCGCAGGACGGCGGCCGGGACCCGATCGCCCTGCGCCTCGGTATAGCCGGGATCCTGCGGACCCTCACCGCGCGCGGCCCCGCGCTGCTCGTCGTCGACGGCGTGCAGCACATCGACCCGGACAGTGCCGACCTCCTCCGCTTCGCCCTCCACTTGGCCCCGCCCACGCTGCGGGTGATCGCCGTCGAGACCCCCGAGGCGTACGGCCCGGCGCACCCCGGGCACGGCGGCCACCCCGCACCCGGCGGCCTGCCCGACCGGCCGGCCGCCGGCCCGGACGCGCACGACACCCGGCTGTGGGTCCCGTCGGAGGCGGACGTCCTGCTCGTCCCGCCGCTCCAGGCCGACGAGATCGCCGAACTGCTCATCCACCACCGGCTGCCGTCCCGGATGGCCGGCCGCGTCCACAAGGCCAGCGGCGGCAATCCGCGGCTCGCGCTCGCCGTCGGCCGTTCGCTCGCCGACGCCCGGACGCCGGTGCATCACGCCGAGGCGCTGACCCTGTCCGGGCGGGCCCGGGACCTGGCCCGGCAGCTGCTCGGGGCCGCGCCCGACGGCGTACGCGAGACCCTGCTCCTGGCGGCGCTCGCGCTGCGCCCCACGGCCACGCTGGTACGTCGGGCCGGCCGGCCCGACGCGGAGGCCGACCTGGCGGCGGCCGAGCGGGCCGGGCTCGTCTCGCTCGCCGAGGACGGCACGGTCGCGTTCACGGCCGGGCTGCTGCCGTCGACTCTCGTCCACGACGCTTCCTGGTCCCGGCGCAGCGCGGGACACGCGGCGTTGGCGCGGGTCGTCGACGATCCGGTGGAGGCGGTACGGCACCGGGCCCTGGCCACGGACGCGCCGCAGGAGGACCTGGCGGCCGAACTCGCGGAGGCGGCCACGCTCGCCCGGCGGCGCGGCAACAGCCCGCTCACCGCCGAACTCGCCTTGCTCGCCGCCGAGTCGACGCCCGGCGCCGACGCCAAGCAGCGCATCGCCCGGCTGGTCGACGCCGCCGAGGAGGCCGCCCGGGCCGGCCGCGCCGACCTCGCGATGCGCGCGGCGGCGGACCTGCTGGCCCGGGACGCGGCGCCCGACGACCGCGTCCGGGCCCGGCTCGCCGTCCTCGACACGGCGGGGCAGGGCCTGACCGCACTCGACGAGATGTACGTCCACGCCATGGAGGACTCCGAGGGCGACACCGCGCTGCGCGCGGCCGTCCAGCTCCGACTGGCCGTCAAATACGTGCTCGCGGACGGCGATCCGGCCCGGTCCCGGCTGGCCGCGATGGCGTCCGCCGAGCTGGCGGAGTCGATCGGCGACTCCCGTACGACCGCCGAGGCGCTGACCGTACAGGCGCGGATGGAGCGGGCCCTCGGTTCGCCGGGCGCGGAGACGGTGCTGGCGCGGGCGCGCGAACTGGAGACGGCCGAGCGGCCGGCCGGAGTGCACAACGCCGCACAGATCCTGACGATCCGTCACGCCGTGTTCGACGGACGGCTGGTGGAGGCACGGACGCAACTGGGCGCGCTGCTGCCGCTGGTGCAGCGGCGCGGTTCGGTGGAGGACGCCATCGAACTCCTCATCACCCTCACCGAGATCGAGTCGCGGATCGGCCCGTGCGCGGCGGCCCTGACCCACGCCGGGCAGTCGCTCGCGCTGACCCTGGAGGCGGGCCTGTCCCCCGGGCCGCCCTGGTACGCGCTGGCGCTCGCCGAGACCGCGGGCGGCAGCTTCGCCCGCGCCGCCAGCTACGCCCGGCGCAGTGTGCAGGCGTCGGAGGAGGAGGGCGACCGGGTCTTCCTGTCGCGCAGTCTGTACGCGCTCGGCCGCGTCCAGCTCGTCAACGGGGACGCCACCGCGGCCCTGGAGACGCTGCGCCGGGTGGAGGCGAACGAGCGCGCCCAGTCCACGGTGGACCCGTCGATGCTGCGCTGGCACGAGGAGCTGGCGGAGGCGCTGCTCGCGCACGACGATCCGGCCGCGGCCCGGGCGGTCATCGGAGAGGTGCGGCCGGCCGGCGAGCGGCTGGGCCGGACCCGGGTGCTGCTCGGCTGCGACCGGGCGTACGCGCTGTGCCTGGCGGCGGAGGGCCGGACCGACGAGGCGGCGGAGCTGCTCGCGGGCACGGCGAGCCGGTTCGCGGACGCCGAGCTGCCGCTGGAGCAGGGCCGGGCGCTGATGGCGCTCGCCCGGGTGGAGCGGCGCCGGCGGCGGCGTTCGGCGGCGCAGACGGCGCTCCAGTCGGCCGCGGCGGTGTTCGAGCGGGCGGGGGCGGCGCCGTGGATCGCGCTGGCCGCGGAGCCGCACGGCACCGCGCCGGCGGCCGAGGTCCCGGCGCACGAGGAGAGCCTGCCCGCGCTGTCCGCGCTCACGGAGGCCGAGCTGCGGCTCGCGCGCCTGGTGGGCCAGGGCGCGAGCAACCAGGAGGCGGCGGCCAAGCTGTATCTGAGCGTGAAGACGGTCGAGGCCCGGCTGACCCGCATCTACCAGAAGCTGGACGTCCGCTCCCGGGCCCAGCTCGCGACGGCGCTGCGGCCCTGAGCCCGCATACCCGAGGGCCGAGGAACGAGGGTCGAAGGCTCCCGGGCAGCGATTGCGGGGGCCGCGGCCCGGCGGGACGATGACAACCGGGGACGAGGCCCCGGCCGGAGCGGTCCCGTCAGAGCGGCACACCGCCCCTCGGCGTCCCGGCGCGTACCGGCGTACTGGCGCGTACCGGCGTGTCATCGCCCCGGCGTCCGGCCGGCGCGGGCCCGCCCGGCCCCGCGCGGAGGTGACGCACGATGCGGTACGGATCCGGCTCACGCGGCGGCACGCTCGGCGGGTCGCCGGTCGCGACCCGCCCCGAGGACGTCTTCGACGATCCGGGCGCGGTGGCCGCGCGGGTGCGGGCCCATCTGGAGGAGGAGCTGGAGTCCCCGGAGTTCCCGCGGGTGGCGGGCTTCCGCGAGCTCGCGGGTCCGGACGAGGAGCCACCGCCGCGGGTCGCGCCGGCCGTCGAGGTGGCGCGGTTCGCCCGGGAGGAGCGGGCCAGGGTTCTGGAGGCCGGGGTGGGCGGTCTGGAGAAGCTGGCGGCCGGGCGGGCGGACGAGATCGACGAGGACGAGTACGTGGGCGTGGCGGCGATCGTCCTGCTGGAGGGCCGGCCCGCGATCCCGGTGCGCGGCCGGGACTTCGACGCGCGGCCGGACACCTGGGCGGCGCTCGACGTCGAGCGGGAGGCGATCGGCGCGTCGCTCGCCGGGGTCGGGCGGATCGTGGTCACCGGGCACCCGAGCCTGGACTGGATCGGCACGGCGTTCCTCGCCGGGCCGGACGTGGTGATGACGAGCCGACGCGTGGCCGCGGAGTTCTGCCGTGCCGACGGCGTGGGCTGGGCGTTCCGGGACGGCATGGCGGCCCGGCTCGACCCCGGCGAGGAGCTGCCCGCCCGCCCGGCGCCCGGGCCGGTGGCGCAGGCGGGGCCGCCGCCGTACGAGATCACCGGCGTGATCGGCGTGCACCCGGACGTCGACCTCGCCCTGCTGCGGATCGACCCGCCCGACGGGGAGCCGCCCCCGGCCCCGCTGGCGGTCGCGGCGGACGCTCCGGCGGACCTGCCCGGCCGGGCGGTGTACGTGATCGGCTATCCGGCCGGCGACGGGCGCCGTGACGAGCCGGAGACCATGCGCCGGATCTTCATGGACGCCTACGACCTGAAGCGGCTCCAGCCGGGCCGGGCCACCGGCTTCTCGGCCGACGGCCCGGTGCTGCGGCACGACTGCTCCACGCTGGGCGACAACAGCGGGGCGCCGGTCCTCGATCTGGCCGACCACCGGGTTCTCGGGCTGCACACCGGCGGGCGCTACCGGGTCGGCAACGTCGCCGTACCGCTGTGGGAGCTGGTCGATGATCCGCTGCTCGCGCGCGCCGCGGTCAACTGGGTCTGAACCACGGGCTCATCGGGCGGCGGACGTCATCGCGAGGCGCCGGCCGGCGGATCCCTGGTCGGGCCGCACGACCCGCGGACGGGAAGGTCACGTCGTCGACGGAGCCCCGGACGCTCCGCCCGGTCCTCCGCAACGCCCGGAACCAGAACCTGACGTGACGCTTCGTCAAGACGACCGTACGGCCCGCCCGGTCGACCCGTACGTTCTCGCAGGCACGGACCGCGTCCGGACCGCCCCCGGCCGTCGTCCCGACGTGCAGTCAGGCGTCGGAGAGCAGGCCGAAGACGGGGCGCAGGCCGTGCGGGCGCTGGTCGACCGGCAGCGGGTCGACGAAGTACACGCGGGCGCCGAGCGCGAAGGCGCCGCCGTCGGCCCTGCGGTCGTCGCCGACCATCAGGGTCTCCTCCGGGGCCAGCCCGAGCTTGTCGCAGGCGTACTGGAAAATGCCCGGCTCGGGCTTCTGGACGCCGACCTCGAAGGAGAGGGCGAAGACGTCCACCCACGCATCGAGCCCGTGGGCACGGAACACCGGCCGCGGGTCCCAGGCGATGTTGCTGACCACGGCGACGGAGAGGCCGGCGCGGCTCAGCCCGGCGAGGGTGGCGGCGGCGTCCGGGTACGGCTGCCAGGCCTCGGGAGTCATGTGGCGTTCGTAGAGCGCGTCGACCAGATCCGGGTCGGTCACCCCGGACGCCCGGATCAGTCCCGTGTACGCGGCGCGGTGCCGCTCGGCGTCCAGGTCGCGCTCGTCCCACAACTGTCGCAGCGCCTCGGGCACCTCCCGCGGCCCCGGGCCGCCGGGCAGCGCGCCGTGGTGGGTGAGGCGTTCCACGGCGTGGGCGAACGCGTCGCCGGAGAGTCTCTCGCCGCACGCGGTGAGACCCGCGTCCAGCCAGTGCGCGAGGGACTCGACGCGGAACAGGGTGCCGGAGAAGTCGAACAGGACGCCTTTGATCACCCTCCGATCGTAGAACGCGAAACCGCCCGCGCCGGGACGGGAACTCCGGGACACCCCGCGGCGTTATACCCCCCACGGGTATACCGTGCGGAAGTGGCGTAAGTGATCGGCAAGGAGGCAACGTGCAGGGGACGACGACGCAGGACGGCGCGGCGCAGGGCGAGCAGGGCGTGTCGCGCGGCGGCGGCACACCGCGGCGGCTGGCGGCGCTGCGGCCGGAGCAGGCCACCGGGAAGGCGCGCGAGCTGCTCGCGGACATCGTCGAACGGCACGGCTCGGCGGGCGAGATGGTGTCGACGATGGCGCACTCCCCCGCGGTCCTGGAGGGCTATCTCAACCTCTCCCGTGCCACGAAGCGGGTGAAGATCCCCCGGGCCCTGAGCGAGAAGATCTCCCTCGCGGTCCAGGAGTGGATCGGCTGCGGCACCTGCCGCCAGGCCCACATCGAGGCCGCCCGGGCCGCCGGCCTGCACGACAGCGACATCGAGCTGGCCCGCCAGGGCACGTCGACCGACGCCCGCGAGGCCGCGCTGATCGCCGTGGCCCTGAAGGTCCTCGTCGAGCCGAGCGCGCTGGGCGACCAGGACGTGGCGGAACTGCGGGAGCACGGCTGGAGCGACCGGATCATCGCCGAGGTGGTGGCGGTGGTGACGCTCAACATGCTGACGGGCGCGTTCAATCTGCTGGCCGGGATCCAGCCGGCGGAGGACGAGGACGGCGAGGACGCGTAGCCGGGGCGCGGACCCGCGGGCCGCCCCGGGCCGGCCCGCTCAGGGGCCTCGGGCCTCCGGGTGCGGGGGCCGCGGGCGGGCCGGGCCCACCCCCGCCTCCGTACGGCCGTCCGGTCCAGAACTCCCGTGCCGGCCGGCCGCGCCCGTGGTTCGATGGGCCGGGGCCTGTCCTCCGGATCATCCCGAGCCCGCGAGGCCTGGTCACGAGACGGACCCCGCCCCGGCCCGGCCCGTCGATCCCCGGAGAGTCCATGCCTGCTCGTCAGCTCACCGTCGCCGTCCTCGGCACCGGCATCATGGGCGCCGCCATGGCCCGCAACCTGGCCCGGGCCGGGCACACCGTAACGGCCTGGAACCGGACCCGGGAGCGCGCCGAGCCGCTCGCGAAGGACGGGGCGCGCATCGCCGGCACGCCCGCCGAGGCCGTCGCGGACGCCGACGTCGTCCTGACGATGGTGTACGACGGGCCGGCCGCCCTCGACGCGATGCGCCAGGCGGCGCCCGCGCTGCGCCCCGGAACGGTGTGGGTGCAGTCGACGACCGCCGGGATCGACGCCATCGCCGAACTCGCCGCCTTCGCCCACGCCCACGACCTGGTCTTCTACGACGCCCCGGTGCTCGGCACCAAGGCCCCGGCCGAGGCGGGGCGGCTGACCGTCCTCGCCGCCGGGCCCGAGGCCGGCCGGGAGACCGCCGGCCCCGTCTTCGACGCGGTCGGCGCCCGTACGGTGTGGACCGGCGAGGACGGCGCGGCCGGCAGCGCGACCCGCCTCAAGCTGGTCGCCAACAGCTGGGTCCTCGCGGTCACGGGCGCGGCCGGCGAGGTGCTGAACCTGGCCCACGCGCTCGGCGTGGACCCGGACTCCTTCTTCGCCACCATCGACGGCGGCCCGCTCGACACGGGCTATCTGCGCGCCAAGACCACACTGGTCCGGGAGGACCGGCTGTCGCCCGCGAGCTTCGCCGTGACGACCGCCGCCAAGGACGCCCGGCTGATCGTCGAGGCCGGCCGGCGGCACGGCGTCCGGCTCGACATCGCCGAGGCGGGCGCCGCGCGTTTCGGCCGGGCCGTCGCCCAGGGCCACGGCGACGAGGACATGGCCGCCGCGTACTTCGCCGGGTACGACGCCGACGCCGAACTCGGGCGTGTCCACCGCGAGGTCGGCACTCGCGAGGTGCCGGACGGCACCGCCGACACGGTGCTGTTGCGCCGTACGTACGAGACGGGTGCCGCCGACCTGTGGGACGCGCTCACCTCCCCCGGCCGGCTCGGCCGCTGGTTCCTGCCGGTCAGCGGCGAGCTCGCCCCGGGCGGGCACTACCGCCTGGAAGGCAACGCGGCCGGCGAGATCCTGGAGTGCGTCGCGCCCGAACGGCTGCGGCTCTCCTGGCTGTTCGGCCCCGACCCGGGGCTGAGCGAGGTCACCGTCCGGCTCACTCCGGCGGGCCCCGCCCGTACCGTCCTCGAACTCGACCATGTCGCCGTCGCGTCCCCCGAGTTCCGGGAGCGTTACGGTCCGGGGGCGGCCGGCGTCGGCTGGGACATGGCCCTGCACGCGCTCGCCCGGCATGTCGCGGGCGCGACGCTCGGCCGGGCCGAGGCGACCGCGTGGGAGGCGTCCGCGGAGGGGCGGGCCTTCCTCACCCACGCGGGCGAGGCGTGGGGTGCCGCGTACGCGGCGGCGGGAGCGGATCCGCGGACGGTGGAGTCGACGACGGCGGCGACGGTCGCGTTCTACACCGGCGCGCCCGCCCAGTAGGCACGCCCACCCGTAGGCACGCCCGTAGGGCGCCCTTTCAGGAGGCGCCCGCCGCGACGTCAGCCCGCGTGACCGTGACCGGGGAGGGCCGGGCTCCCCGGCAGGTCCCGGATGAGGGCCATCAGTTCGTCGTGGGTCCGCTGGTCGGCGGCGGCCACGAGTCCGCGGCCGGGCCGGCCCGGCCGCCCGAGCGGCTCTCCGTCGATGCCGGTGACGACGCACCCGGCGGCCCGGCACAGCGCGATGCCGGCGGCGAAGTGCACGCTGTCGGCGAGGTCGCCGCCGTCCGTGACGTACGCGGCGCGCTTGCCGGCGGCGACCCACGCCACGGCCATCGAGGAGGAGACGACCCGGGGGCGGAACCCTGGGCCGAAGCGGGGGTGGGCCAGCAGCTCCACGGCGCGGAAGCCGGGCGCGTGCGGGAAGGGCGCGTCGAGGTTGACGTCCACCAGCCGTCCGGCGGCGGACGGTTCCAGCGGGGTGTCATCGCCGTCGTGGCGTACCCGGGCCACCTGGCCGTCGGTCCAGAACACCTCGCCGCCGAACGGGTCGGCGACGGCGGCGGCGCCGCCGCGCAGGGCCACGTTGACGGCGGCGACCATGGTGCCGGAGGCGTAGTTCAGCGTGCCGCACAGCGGGTCGACGAACCACTGGCGCCCGGCCCCGGCGGCACCCTGCTCGCCGCCCTCCTCGCCGAGCACGCCGTCGTCGGGCCGGGCGGCGCGGAGCACGGCCAGGATCGCCCGCTCGCCCGCGAGATCGGCGGCGGTGGCGAAGTCGCCGCCGCCCTTGTCGATACGGTCGAGGCGGCGGCCGTAGAGCTCGCGGACGACGTCGGCGCCGGCCCGGGCGGCGGCGAGGGCCACCTCGGCGTCACTGGCGGAGGACAGGTCACGGGCATGGTGAAGGGAAGCGGAAGTGTTGATCATGCCGCCACGCTAGCGCCGCTCTTCCCCGAGGTATATGCCTGGCACTCCCATCGACGACACGCTGAACCCTTGTCTGAGCGGGCACGAACTCCCCGTACACAGTTGCCACTTGACACCAAACAGGCGCCGAGCTCACAGGGCGCGCCCCGCTCGCCCGCCCCGCCCCCGCGCTCGCCCGCGGCCCGCCGGTGCGGCCCGGCCGGGTGGCGGGCGCCGTCAGCACGACGTATGAGCCCCGCTTGCGGGGTCCGGATCGCCGGGTTTGAGTGGAGGTGCCCCACCCCCGTGGACGGTCCGTGGTGGGCGGCCTCCCTCCCCATCAGGAGCTTCAGATGTCGATGGCGTTCGGTTCCCCCTTCGGTTCCTCCGACCCGTTCGGCGACCTGCTGAACCGATTCTTCGGGATGTCACCGGCGTCCTCGCCACCCGCCGTCCAGCGCGTCCCGATCGGGCGGCTGCTCACCGAGTCGTCCCGGGAGCTGATCGGCCTCGCGACCCGCCGCGCGGTCGAGGACGGCACCGCCGATCTCGACACCGAGCATCTGCTGTGGGCGGCCACCCAGGTCGAACCCTCCCGGCGGATCCTGGACCGGGCCGGGGTGGACCCGGAGAAGCTCGCCGGCCAGATCGCCGAGGTGCTGCCCCGGGAGTCCGGCGAGCCCTCGTCCGAACCGGGTCTCACCCCGGCCGCCAAGCGCACGCTGGCCGCCGCGCACGCCTACGCGCAGGCCGCCGGCGTGTCGTACATCGGCCCCGAGCACATCCTCGGCGCGCTCCTGTCCGACGCCGACTCCGGCGCCACCCGCTTCCTGCGGGCCGAGGACCTCGACGTACAGAAGCTGCGCGGGGTCGCGGACCAGTCCGCGCGCCCCGAGAGCGCGCCCGCCGCGCCCCGGCAGCCCGCCACCACGCTCGACGAGTACGGCCGCGACCTCACCGAGGAGGCCAAGGCGGGCAAGCTCGACCCCGTCGTCGGCCGGTCCGAGGAGATCGAGCAGACCGTCGAGATCCTGTCCCGGCGGTCCAAGAACAACCCCGTCCTCATCGGCGAGCCGGGCGTCGGCAAGACCGCGATCGTGGAGGGCCTCGCGCAGCGCATCGTGGCCGGCGAGGTGCCCGACACCCTCAAGGACAAGCGGGTCGTCTCGCTCGACCTGTCCGGGATGGTCGCCGGGGCGCAGTACCGGGGCCAGTTCGAGGAACGTCTCAAGAAGGTCATCGAGGACGTCAAGGAGGCCGGCGGCTCCGTCATCCTCTTCATCGACGAACTGCACACCGTCGTCGGCGCGGGCGCCACCGGCGAGGGCTCGATGGACGCCGGCAACATGCTCAAGCCCGCCCTCGCCCGCGGCGAGCTGCACGTCGTCGGCGCCACGACCATCGACGAGTACCGCAAGCACGTCGAGAAGGACGCCGCCCTCGAACGCCGCTTCCAGCCGGTCCTCGTCCCCGAGCCGACGGTCGAGGAGACCGTGCAGATCCTGGAGGGGCTGCGGGACGCGTACGAGGCCCACCACCAGGTCCGGTTCGCCGACGGGGCGCTCGCGGCGGCGGCCCGGCTCTCGGACCGGTACATCAGCGACCGTTTCCTGCCCGACAAGGCCATCGACCTGATGGACCAGGCCGGCGCCCGGGTCCGGCTGCGCAGCGCGGGCCGTTCCACCGAAGTCGTCAGCCGCGAGGACGAACTGGCCAAACTGCGCCGGGAGAAGGACCAGGCGGTCGCGGGCGAGGAGTTCGAGAAGGCGTCGGAGCTGAAGAAGCGGATCGCCGAGGTCGAGGGCGAGCTGGCGGGCATCGAGGAGCGGCGCGAGGGCGTCGTCTCGGTCACGGCCGGCGACATCGCCGACATCGTGTCCCGCCGTACCGGCATCCCGGTCTCCCAGCTGACCGCCAGCGAGAAGGAGCGGCTGCTCAAGCTGGAGGAGGAGATGCACGCCCGGATCGTCGGCCAGGACGAGGCGGTCACGGCGGTCTCCGAGGCGGTACGGCGCAATCGCGCGGGCATGGGCGACCCGAACCGCCCGGTCGGCTCGTTCCTCTTCCTCGGCCCCACCGGCGTCGGCAAGACCGAGCTCGCCAAGACACTCGCGGAACTGCTGTTCGGCGACGAGGACCGGATGATCCGGTTCGACATGAGCGAGTTCCAGGAGAAGCACACGGTCGCCCGGCTGGTGGGCGCGCCGCCCGGATACGTGGGGTACGAGGAGGCCGGCCAGCTCACCGAGAAGGTGCGCCGCCACCCGTACAGCGTCGTCCTGTTCGACGAGGTGGAGAAGGCCCACCCGGACGTCTTCAACACGCTGCTGCAGATCCTCGACGACGGACGGCTGACCGACGGGCAGGGCCGCACGGTCGACTTCCGGCACTGCGTCGTCATCATGACGTCGAACATCGGCGCCCACCGGATCCTCGCCCACCAGGGCGACGCGGCGGAGCTGAAGGACGAGCTGATGGAGGATCTGCGAGGCCGGTTCCTGCCGGAGTTCCTCAACAGGATCGACGACATCATCGTCTTCCACAGCCTCACCGAGTCCGACCTGTCGGAGATCGTCGAGCATCTGCTGGACCGCAGCAAGCACCGGGTCCACGCGCAGGACATGACCCTGGACGTCACGGAGGCGGCGAAGAGACTGCTGGTCGCGCACGGCTACCAGCCGGAGTTCGGGGCCCGGCCGCTGCGCCGCACGATCCAGACCGAGCTGGACAACCGGATCGCCTCGCTGCTGCTGGGCGGCGGCGCCGAGCCCGGGGACACGATCGTCGCGGACGTCGTCGACGACTCCCTGCACTGCTCGATCCGCAAGACCGAGGCGGCAGAAGCGCCCGGGGCGGCCTGAGGAGGGACGGCCGATGGCGCGAGTGGTGGTCGAGGGCGAGCGGATCACGGTCCGGCTCGGCCCGGGCGAGGTGCCGGCCGCGCGCCGCCGTACGGTCCGGCTGCCCGGCTCGGCACTGCGCCGGGTCGGGGTCGAGCCCGACTGGTGGCGGGTCCTGCGCGGCGAGGCCGGGCCCGGACGGTGGCTGCCGGGCCGGTGCGTGGGGGTCCGGCACGGCCCGGACGGTACGGACTTCGTCGCCGTCCGCGCCGGCGGTCCGGTGCTGTGGCTGGAGCTGGCGCCCGGCGCGCCGTTCAGCCGGGTGTCCGTGTCCGACCCCGCGCCCGAGGCCGCCGCGCGGGCCCTGCGCGGCCTGCTGCCCAAGGGGCTGTACGAGCGCCGGGACGCGGTGTGATCCGGAGCGTACGCGCACGGCCGCCCGCCGCGTACCCCTGGGGGAGGTACGCGGCGGGCGGGCCGTGGGGCCGTCCGTCAGACGCGGTCGGCGGCGATCAGCAGGTACTGGAACGAGCCGTCCTTGTACGACTCGATGAACGCCTCCTCGATGCCGGTGACCAGCGAGGACGTGGCGCGCAGCTCCCAGTAGGGCAGGGTCGCGGCGGTCAGGTCGACGATGGCGTTCGGCACCAGGCGGTTGTCGGCCATGGCACGCAGGTACTCGCGGCGCGAGTGGATGTTGCACTCGAAGTGGGCGTTGATCTGCGAGACCCACTTGGAGGGCTGGCCGTACTTCGGGTTCCAGCAACCGGTGATCGTGACATAGCGGCCGCCGACGCCGAGGATGCGGGCGTGCTCGGCCATCAGGTCGTGCAGGTCGACGTACATGCTGGACTCGTTGTTCCACGAGCCGGCGGCCTGCCCGGTCTCGAAGGGGGTGTCGAGCATGTTGCAGACCCGGGCCTGGACGTGACCCTCGATGCCGAGTTCCTTGGCGCGTCCGTTGGCGAAGTCGGCCTGCTTGGCGGAGAGGGTGACTCCCTCGACCTTGCAGCCGAAGCGCTGGTGGGCCATGACCATGGAGCCGCCGCGGCCGCAGCCCGCGTCCACCAGCAGGTCGTCGCGCCCGATGGCGCCGAGGCTGTCGAACAGGATGTCGGCCTGCGCCGACTCCAGCCGGTGCAGCTCGGCGATCAGCTTCTTCTCGTAAGCGCTGTCCGCGGGGTCCCCGAGGGCCGCCCGGTCGATCTCACCGACGCCGTAGTGGTGGTGGTAGAGCCCGTCGACATCGCCGAGGCGCAGGTTCACGGGCCTGGCCTCGTTGTTCCAGTAGCGGGCGATGTCCCCCTGGTAGGGGGTCGTCGGCGCGGGGACGAACGTGCACGTGCCGTCGGCGGTGGTGAACTCGGTGCTGGTCACAGATGAAGGTTCCGTTTCTTACCAGAAGTCGGGAAGGGTGTAGCGGTAGGTGTTGGTCTGGTGCCAGTAGTGGTTGCCGTCGACCCAGGCGGCGACGCCCTTGAGGAAGCGCGCCACGCTGGGGACGGGGCAGCCGGCGGCCAGTTCGCCGGCCGCGGCCTCGAAGGCGCGCATGAGGTCGTTGTGGACCTCGACCGCCTTCAGGTAGGCGTCCTTCTCGGACATGCCCTCGCGCTCGGCGATCACCACGGGCAGGTTGAGGTGCTTGCCGGGACTGCTCTGCTCCTTGGTGTAGGAGTAGAGGTCGTTGACGATGGTCGTCGCGTTCCCGGCCAGGGCGATCACCCGCTGCATGGCGGGCTGCGCGTGCAGGTCGGCGGGCAGCTCGTAGCCGCCGACGCTGTCGGTGATGGTGGGGCAGGGGCGGAAGTTGTTGAACTGGCGCATCGCCAGGTACTCCCACACCTCGGGTACGTGCTCGGTCTCGGCCCACGCGGCCTCGGCGAGGTAACCCATGTGCAGCCGTGCCATGTCGTGCCGGTAGCGGTCGGCCTGGGAGGGCGACGCCAGCGCGGTGAAGTACTCCATGGCGGAGCGGTAGGCCCGCCGGGGCGCGTCGGAGTGCAGCGACTCGGCCCAGGCCGGCTGGTACTCCGGCGTGGTGTGCAGCGGGTCGAGCGCGGTGTGCGCGAGGAGCAGCCGGCTGCCGAGGCCGATCGGCGAGCCGCCGTGGTCCTCGCAGTAGCAGTCGTCGACCGCGTTCTCGGCGACCATGAGCCGGGTGGCGGCCATGAGGTGGTCGACGGTCGGGGCGTCCGGGTGGCAGGCGACCATGTAGCGCCCGACGGAGAAGCCGTCGAACTGGTCTTCCCACTCCGGGGGGTACGCCTGGACCTCGTCGACCGCCCAGTCCTTGATCCGGCGGCTGACCTCCTCGACCCGCGCGGGGTCGGGTTCGGCGATGGGGTGGTAGTAGAGACCCGGGATCGGGGTCCCGTCCGCCGGGTCGACCGGCAGCGAGGCCGGCGCCGCCGGGATCTCGGTGACGACCGACACCACCGGCGCGAACGGCTCCGCGCGCGGGGCGAGCGACAGGCTCGCCGTGCCGAGACCGCTGGGTCCCCGCAGGATCCGGGCCAGGTCGGGACCGGCGGGCGCCGGGGCGTCGGCGTACCCGGCCCCCGGTACGGTCCCGGCTCCGGCACCGTCCCGCGGGACGGAACCGGTCTCGGGTACGGATCCGGGGGCCGGCCCGGGTTCGGGCGTCGTCCCGGTGAGCGGGAACAGAGCGGTCGGCGGGCCGGGCAGGCGCGACTGCCCGGAAGAAGGCCCGGGATCGGGCATCCGTGGCTCCTTGCTGGGGTGGGTGGGGGCCCGGCCCGGTCCGCCCGGGCCGGTACGGCCTTCGGACGGTTCCGCGCCGGACGGGCCCGGGGGCCCGCGAAGGGCCCGGAGGCCCGCGGGTTCCTGGTGTCAGGCCTGCGGGGCCCTGGCGCCTTCCGGGTCAGTTCCTGCGGGCGATCTGCACGTTCTCCAGCACGCCGAGCGCGTCGGGCACGAGGATGGCGGCGGAGTAGTAGGCGGTGACGAGGTAGGAAATGATCGCCTGCTCGTTGATGCCCATGAAGCGCACCGACAGGCCCGGCTCCAGCTCCTCCGGGAGGCCGGTCTGGTGCAGACCGATCACGCCCTGGTTGTCCTCGCCGGTACGCATGGCGAGGATCGACGTGGTCTGCTCCTGGCTGATCGGGATCTTGCTGCAGGGCAGGATCGGGACGCCACGCCAGGCCGGGACCAGCTGGCCACCGAGGTCGACGTGGTCCGGGTAGAGCCCGCGGGAGTTGAACTCGCGGCCGATCGCGGCGATCGCCCGGGGGTGGGCGAAGAAGAGCTTGGTGCCGCGGCGGCGGCAGAGCAGCTCGTCGAGGTCGTCCGGGGTCGGCGGGCCGGAGTGCGTCTGGATGCGCTGCTTGAAGTCGGCGTTGGCCAGCAGACCGAACTCGGGGTTGTTGACCAGCTCGTGCTCCTGGCGCTCGCGCAGCGCCTCGATGGTCAGCCGGACCTGCTCCTTCGTCTGGTCCATCGGGCCGTTGTAGAGGTCGGCGACCCGGCTGTGGACCTTGAGGACGGTCTGCGCGACCGACAGCTCGTACTCGCGCGGCTTGAGCTCGTAGTCCACGAAGGCGCCGGGGAGTTCGGCCTCGCCGACGTGGCCGGCGGACATGGCGATCTCGGCCTCGCCGTGGCGGTTCTGCCGCTGCTGGGGCAGCGAGCTGAACTCCTCGATGTGCTCCCGGAGACTGGGCGAGGCGTCGCGGACCGCGGCGAAGTCGGCCCGGGAGAGGGTGAGCAGGGTGCCGGGGGTCTCGGCGGTGGCGGTGTAGTCCCACTGGGCGTCGGTGTCCAGGAGGGCGTTCTCGCCGAAGCGGTCGCCGTCGGCGAGGACCGCGACGGCCACCTCGTCGCCGTACTTGCCGGACGAGGTCTGGCTGACCCGGCCGTGGGCGATCAGGTGGATCTGGTCGGCGGGGGTGCCGCGCTCGACCAGGACCTCGCCGGCGCGGAAGTCGCGCTGGACACAGCGGCGGGCGAGCTCGGAGAGCACCTCCTCGTCCTCGAAGCCGCGCAGCAGGGCGAGTTCGCCGAGTTCGCGGGGGATGACGTGGACGGTGGCGCCGTCCTGGACGAACTCGATGACACCGTCGCCGACGGTGTAGCTGAGCCGACGGTTCACCCGGTAGGTGCCGCCCTTGGTCTCCACCCAGGGGATCGTGCGCAGCAGCCACCGGGAGGTGATCTCCTGCATCTGCGGGGCGGACTTGGTGGTGGTGGCGAGGTTGCGGGCCGCCGTGGTGCTCAGGCTGGACTGCGGCCGGGACGGCTGCAGCGCGGTGTCCGGGCCGGTCTCAACGGTCATGGGGCGTGCGCTCCTTGGGGGAAGAGGACATGCGGAAGTGCGGTGCTGCGGACATGCGGGGACTGCGGGTACTCCCGGCTCCGCGGGAGCCGCGGAGCCGTGGGAGACCCACGGGAACTGCGAGGGAATGCCAGGAACTGCGGGAACAGCGGAAACATGGAGATACGGGGACAATTTCGGGGAAATCCGTCCCAGGTCCTGAGGAACAGTAACGGTCGGCTATCCCCGCTCGTGTGACGAGACCGGGTGCATTACCCCAATGCGGTGATCTTGCGAAGTCACAGGTTTAAATGGGCGGACAACCATATTCACGCCACCGGCCACCCCTCGCGCCCGGCGTGTGATGGCGCCTCGCACGCCCCTGGCAACCGGGCGCGGAACCAACCGAGTTGACACCTACGCAGGTGGACGACGTGCCCGGCGGTCGCACGGGCGCCGTCGCGCGCCGACGGCCGACCGGGTGAGCCGGACAGGGAGACGACATTTCCGGCCACCGGACGCCGCGGACCCCCGGAGCGCCCCCCTCCGTCAATCCGTCGACTCGCGACGTCAGCACGCGCCCTCCCGATGTCACCCTCGATCCGTCACCCTCGGTAGACGTCGTGTCGCGAGATCCCTCGGTGCACGCCGACTGAAACACCCGTACGGCGGGTAAGGCGCCGGTGATCATCACACTGCGCAGGGAGCCACGGAGATGCGGGAAGACGACACCGAGCAGGGCGTGCTGTCGGCGGCGGAGCTGTTCGACGGGCTGGGGCTCGACTACGAGAAGGCGTTCGGACGGCTGCCGGCCCAGCGGGCGGCGGTCGACTGGCTGACCGCCCGGCTGCGGCCCGGCGCCCGGGTCCTCGATGTCGGCAGCGGGACCGGCCGCCCGGTCGCCGAACTGCTCGTCCGGGCCGGCTGTGAGGTCACCGGCATCGACGTGTCGGCGACGATGGTCGGCCTGGCCCGCGAGCAGGTGCCGGAGGCCCGCTTCGAGCAGATCGGCATCCACGACTTCGAGCCGCCCGCGGGCGGGTTCGACGCCGTGTGCGCGTTCTTCCCGCTGCTGATGATGAGCCGGCCGGAGGCGGCGGCGGCGCTGCGCCGCATGGCGGACTGCCTGGCGCCCGGCGGCTGGCTGGTGAGCGCCACGGTGCCGGCGGACGTGGCGGAGGCCGAGATCGTCTGGATGGGCCGGCGGGCCCGGGTGTCCAGCGTCTCCGCCGAGGAGTACCTGCGGCAACTGCGGGAGGACTGCGGCCTGGAGATCCACCACCACGAGACGTCGGTCTTCCAGCCCGACGATCCCGCGGCGGCCCCGGAGGAGCACGTTTTCTGTTACGCGCGCCGGGGCACGGCGTAGCGGTATCGGAACACCCCCGGTGGGCGGACCGGCCCCGGGCGCGGACCGGCCCGGGGCCGGCGTGCTCAGCGCACGTCGGCCCCCGCCGGGGCGCCGTCGTCCGCGCGGGCACTGTCGATGAAGCCGCCCGACTGGTGCCGCCACAGCCGCGCGTAGGAGCCGTCCGCCGTCAACAGCTCCTGGTGCGTGCCCTGTTCGACGATCCGGCCGCGGTCGAGGACGAGCAGCCGGTCCATCCCGGCGACCGTGCTCAGCCGGTGCGCCACCACGAGCGCCGTCCGGCCCTCCATCAGCCGCCACAGCGCGTCCTGCACCAGGATCTCGCTCTCCGAGTCCAGCGCGCTGGTCGCCTCGTCGAGCAGCAGGATGGGCGCGTCGCGCAGGATCGCCCGGGCGAGCGCGACCCGCTGGCGCTGGCCGCCGGAGAGCTTCACCCCGCGCTCCCCCACCATGGTCTCGAAGCCGTCGGGGAGGGTGTCCGCGAACTCGGTGACGTGCGCCGCCTCCGCCGCCCGTCCGATCTCGGCCTCGGTGGCGTCCGGCCGGGCGAAGGCGATGTTCTCCCGCAGGGTGCGGTGGAACATGGCCGGTTCCTGCGGCACGTACGCGATCATCCCGCGCAGGTCGGCCTGGGTCATACGGCTGATGTCCTGGCCCGCGACGAGGATGCGGCCGGTGTCGACGTCCGTCATCCGCAGCAGCAGCCGGGTGAGGGTGGTCTTGCCGCCGCCCGACCGGCCGACGAGCCCGATCTTCGTCCCGTTCGGCACGTCCAGTTCGAGGCCCTCGAAGAGCGGCTCGCCGCCGCCGTGGGCGAAGCCCACCTTCTCGAACCGCACGTCGCCGGACCGGGAGCGCAGCGGTTCGGGCGACTCCGGGTCGCACACGGTCGGCGGGGTCAGGAGCAGTTCGGTGAACTGGGCGGCCTCCGTCATCGAGCTTTCGAGGCGCCGGTAGATCTGGTTGAACTCGAACATGATCCGGGTGGCGTTGCCGTAGTAGGTGAAGGCGACGACGACGGCCTCGACGCCGTGGGCGCCCGCGCCGAGGGAGATCGCCAGGACCAGGCCGAGGACGTTGGTGAGCACGGACATCGGCGCGACCAGGGTGTCGATGCGCAGGTTGCCGTAGTCCCAGGCCATCAGGGTGACCCGCCTCGACTCCGCGACGCGGCTGCGGTGTTCGGCCGCCTCCCGCTTCTCGGCGGCGAAGGCGCGGACCGTGTCCATGTTCGTCAGGCTGTCGGCGACATGACCCGCGACATGGGCGATGGCCGCCTCGCGCCGGTCGACCAGGGCCTGGCGGCGGCGGACCAGCGGGGCGACGCCGAACCCGGTGAGCAGGATCATCGCCAACAGGCCGACGACGAGCAGCGGTTCGTACATCCACAGGACCACGGACGCGAACACGAGCGGCACGAAGCTGCCCATGATGCTGAAGGTGAGGGTGTCGACGAACTGTTCGAAGCGGGAGGCGAAGCTGAGGACGCGTTTGGTCAGCGAGCCGGCGAAGTTGTCGTGGAAGAACGTGGCGTCCTTGGCGAAGAGTTCGTCCATGCCGACGATGTAGAGGTGTTCGATGCCGAGGGCGTCGAGCCGGTTGAGGCAGTGCAGTCCGACGCGCCACAGCGCCTCGGAGAGCAGCAGCACCCCGGCGAACCCGAGGACGTACGGCAGCAGGGCGCCGACGCCGGAGTCCGCGCCGCCGTCGCCGGCGATCCGCCCGACGACCTTGGCGACGATCAGCGGCGCGAGGTAGGCGATGCCGATGTTGCCCAGCGCCGGGAGCAGCATCGCGGGTACGGTCAGCCGGCGCAGCCGGGCCAGCTCCCGTCCGTAGTGACGAAGGGCGAGCAGGACCGCGCCTTTGCCGGGGGTCACTCGCGGTGATTCAGACAATCCCATCCCAACCCTGTTTTGTCGGACCGACAGGACAGGGTCCGCAGTCTTCCGCCCAGACGGCGCGCGGGTCCACGCGTTTTTCCACCGGGCGGGCGCGGACGACGCGATCCGGCCGGTGATCAGGGGTGACGGGCGGGGAGGGAGGGGATGCGGGGGCGCGGGGCTACCCGGCCGGGGTCACCCGGCGTCCGGGTGCGGGGCGTGGTCCGTGATCTCCGTGCCGGCGAAGGGCCAGGCCGCTATGTCGCGGTAGTGGATCGGTCCCGGGCCGCGGCCCGTGTTGCTGCCGACGAGATGCAGTCGCCCGGTCCGCCAGCTCCGGCCGGTGAAGCCGGCCAGGCCGGCCGCGGCCTCCACGACGGAGCCCGTGTCGCCGCGGCGGGCCCGGGCCAGGGTGAGATGCGGGCGCAGCGGACGGCCTTCGAAGGGGATGCCGCACGCGCGTACGGCGGCACGTACGTCCTCGGCGAGGAGGTGCAGTCCGTCGAGGTCGCCGTCGACGCCGGTCCACAGCACCCGCTCGTCGAAGTGGCCGCCGCCGCGCAGCGTCAGTTCCAGGGCGCCGCGGGTGGCGGCCAGCCCGGCGATCGGGGGCTGCAGCAGCGGTACGGCCGCGATCGGCAGCTCACCGAGGAAGGCCAGGGTGATGTGCCAGTCCTCGATGCGGTTCCACCACATGGCGGGGTACGCCTCGTAGGCGGGCCGGAGCTCCCGCGCCAGTTCGTCCTTCGCTTCGTCGGGCGGCGCCAGGGCGATGAACACCCGAACGGTCGCGGCCTGGGGCTGTGCGTTCACGGAGGACTTCGTACCTTGTCGCGTGCCGCGCGGTCCATTCCGGCCCCGGATCACGTGGATCCGGGGCCGGAGCGGCGGGTGCGGGGCGCGGGGGCCGTCAGTAGGCGCCGAAGACGTTGTCGATGGAGCCGTAGCGGTCGGCGGCGTAGTTGCAGGCCGCGGTGATGTTGGCGACCGGGTCGTACGAGTCCAGGGCGGTGCCGGCCACGTGGTAGGCGCGGAAGGTGGGGTCGATCACCTGGAGCAGGCCCTTGGACGGGATGCCGTTGATGGCGTTGATGTCCCAGTTGTTGATGGCCAGCGGGTTGCCGGAGGACTCGCGCATGACGTTGCGGTAGATGCCGTTGTACGTGCCGGGGATCCCGTTGCGGCTCATGATGTCGAGCGACTCGCGGATCCAGCCGTCGAGGTTGTTCGTGTACGCGACGGTCTTCACGGCGGTCGTGGCCGCCTTCGCGACGGCGGGGGCGACGTTGAGGGTCAAGCCCGGGCGGATGTGCATCGGGTCGGCGCCGATGGCCACCTTGTTGTCCTGGTAGACCTTCTGCCAGCCGCCCTGCACCGCGTACTTCGCGGCAATGGCGGAAAGCGAGTCGCCGGCGACGACGGAATACCGGACGGGAGCGGCCGTGACCGCCGCCTTTTCGACTGCGACGGTCTTGGTCGCGAGCGTCGAGGCCTGCGGAGTGGCCGCGACGGCGGCCGTGGCACCGATCAGCGGCAGGGCGACGGCGATGCCGCCGGCCAGGGCGATTCCGCGGGTGAGCGGGGTGAACAGGGCGCGTCGGGGCGTCCGGGATCCACGCATGGCGTTGTCCTCTCCTCCGCCTACGAGGTGAGCTGTCGGGTTCGGGCAGGAGATGCCCGGCCGCGCCGTGGCGCGGCTTCACCCCAAGCCGGATCCGGGAACACCGGAGCCGGCGGAGAACCTGGGTCCCCCGCTCCTGCCGGGTGGTGGGTGGGTGATGTCCAAACGGCGGCAGGACTCGGCGTTCCGTCTGGCTGAGGCGTGACCGTATGCGAAAACAAAGACCGAAAACAAGATGGAAAGAGATCGTAAAGATCGTCTATTCCGGAATTCCGTAAAGGATCATTCCGCCCGGAACCGGCATGCCGTCAATCGCTATTCGCGAGGCTCGAATTGACGGCGCACCAGCGTCCCCGACCCACCCCTCGTCGTGACCTGAATCACTCCCGGGCGCAATAACCCCAAGGCAGACCAAGCTTCCAATCCACCCATTATGGAAATAACAGCACATTGACCGATTTACACCCTTTCGCCCCACCGTCAGGCCGGTGGCGCGGCAGGTGGGACGGGATGTGCGGGGCCGGGCGGCGGTGCGGTCACTCCCCGGCCGGCCGCGCCGGCGCGCCGATCAGCTCCTCGCCGAGCGCGTCGACGCCGGTGCCCAGGCGTACGGCGTACGGCGTACCGGCCGGGCTCGGTGATCCACGCCCGCTCCGGCACCGACCAGTACTGGAAGGCGCGCGGCGCGAGGTCGATCGTGATCGTGGTGTCGGTGCCCGCCTCCGCGCGGACGACGGCGGACCCGGCCGGCCAGAGCGCCGGGCGGGAGCTGACCCGGCTCGTCGCCGGATGGGACGGACTGCAGATCCTCTCCCTCTCCTTCCCCGGCGAGATCGGCATCCCCGCGCACCTCGAACAGGACGAGACGCTCGCGGTGACGTCCGCCGCCGGGGACGAGGCGACCGCGCCCGCCGCGCCCGGCGGCTCGCCGGCCCGTACGCCGGACAGCGCCACCTCGGACGCGTCGGACGCACCGGACGCGTCGGATGCGTCGGGCCTGGGGACCTCCGGGAAACGGGCCGCCGTCGTCACGGCGGCCTCGCACCTCTACGCCCTGCACGGCTCCTACGAGACGTCCGTGCAGGCCGTGGCCGACGAGGCGGGGATCACGCGGGCGGCGCTCGTGCACCTCGCCCCGACGAAGCAGGCCCTCCTGGACCTCGTCCTGACCACGCTCGTCACCGAGGCCGACGCCGAGCCGTGGGCCCGCCACCTCACGACCCGCCCCGGTGGCGGACGGCCGCCGACGCGGTGCCGGTCTGCGAGGCGACCGTACCGTCGCACCCCGCCCACGCCTTCATGACCGACCGGCCGGCCACCGCGCGGCGCGGTCTGACCACCCACCTCGCGGAACTCGGCGTGCCCGACGCGGCGAGGGCCGCCGACTGGGTCGTCGCGGTCGGCCTCGGCGTCATGATCGCCTGGCTGTACGACCCGGAGGGCGTGGACCCGGACACGGCCCTCGACCCGGCCACGATCCTCGCCGCGCACACTCCCGCGCGCGGGGCGGAGGCGAGGGCCACGAGCCGCTGACGGCCCTCGGCGCGCGCCTGGCCGTCAGGGCAGGAACGTGTACGACGGACCGTCGGGCGCGCGATCGCGTACGCACAACGTCACGTCCCGGCCCCGGAGATACGCCAGCAGCCATTCGCCGAACGTCAGCTCGTAGAGCGTCCACGCCGGGCTGTCGAACTCCTGGACCACCACGCGCCAGGGCGACGCGGCGTCGTCGGGGACGCGGAGGAAGACCGCCTCGCCCGTCGTCGCCGTCGCCACCGGCATCAGCTCCCCCGGCGCGGACCCGACGGCGCTGGGCAGATACTCCACCATGTCCTCGTCGCGCCAGAGTTCGAGGTCCCGCCGGATCGTGTCGCCCAGGCTGTGCAGGAGATGGCCGGCCGGATGGATCAGATACAGCTGCCCGTTGACGAGGACCGATCCGTAGGCGTCCACGATCGCGCGGAAGTCGGCGGGGAGTCCGACCCCGAACTCCCGCTCCAGTTCGGTCCATGGCACCGGATCCGACCAGTTGAACCGGGGTTCGCCCAGCAGCTCCACGATCTCCGGAAGTCCCGTCGCCATCCCGCACCCCTCGCCGTCCGCCACCCGGCCCCGCGGCCGGCTTCCGCGCACCCTGTCACACCCGTCGGCACGCCCGGCACGGCCCCCGGGACCCCGACCCCAAAAGAAGTGTTTGACAGTGTGTGGATCCGGCCCGGATACTCCTGGCCATGTCCGCTACCGAACGACGCGCGGAGCTGAGCGGCATGCGCGCGCTGGCCCATCCGCTGCGCCTGCGCCTGCTGTCCCTGCTCACGGCGCGCTCCCTGAGCGCCAGCGAGGCGGCCCGTGAACTGGGCGAATCGCAGGCGAACATCAGCTACCACATGCGCCATCTGCTGGCCGCCGGCCTGCTGGAGCTGGCCGAGGAGACGTCCGTACGCGGCGGCCGGGCCAAGCGGTACCGCCACGATCCGGCGAGCGGCGAGTCCGTGCCCGCCGGATCGCTCGCCGACTACGCGGTCCTGGCCTCCGCCGTCTCCGAGGAACTGCGGCGCCGCAGCCTCGAACTGGTGCCGGGAGCGCCGGGCGCGTTCTCCGACGCCGAGGTGTGGCTGCCTCCCGAGGCGTGGCAGCGAGTGCGTGAACTCGCCAAGGAGCTGGGCGTGTTGCTGCACGACGCGGCGCGGCCGCCCGACACGCCGGGCACCGTACGCGCCAGCGCGACGCTCATGATGTTCGAGATGGACCGGAAGGGGACCCCGGAGTGACCGCGTCCGCCGAGAAGGCCTCCGTGCTGGCACCGCTGCGGCACCGGAGCTTCCGCGATCTGGTGGCCGGCCGGACGATGACGCACTGCGCCAACGCCATGGCGCCCATCGCGCTGGCCTTCGCCGTGCTCGACCTGACCGGCTCCGCGATCGACGTCGGAATCGTCGTCGGCGCGCGGTCGATCGCCAATATCCTCCTCGTCCTCTTCGGCGGGATCCTCGCCGACCGGATGCCGCGCGCCCTGATCCTGCAGGGCTCCAGCCTGGCCGCGGCGACGGTGCAGGCGGCGGCCGCGCTCGCACTGCTCACCGACGCCGCCTCGATCGGCGTGCTCGTCGCGCTGAGCGTGGTGAACGGCGCGGTGTCCGCGCTGTCGATGCCCGCGTCCGCCTCGCTGGTCCCGCAGACCGTGCCGGCCGGGGAGCTGCGCGCCGCCAACGCGCTGAGCCGGATGGGCGTGAACGCCGGCATGATCGCCGGAGCCTCCGGCGGCGGCATGGTCACGGCCGTCGCCGGCCCCGGCTGGGGCATCGCCGCCAACGCCGTCGTGTTCGCCCTCGCCGCCCTCGCCTATCACGGCGTACGGGTACCCCGGGCCACACCGGCGGAGCGGACCCCGGCCCGGCCACTGCGTGAACTCCGGGAGGGCTGGCAGGAGTTCACCGAGCGGACCTGGGTGTGGGTCGTGGTCCTCCAGTTCTTCGTGGTCAACGCCGTGACGGCGGGCGGCATCCAGGTGCTCGGGCCCACCCTCGCCGACAGCGTGTACGGGCGCACCGCGTGGGGGCTGGTGCTGGCGGTCCAGATGGGCGGCGCGCTCATCGGCGGTTTCCTGGTGGGCCGTTCGCGCTCCCGGCACGCTCTGCGGATCGGGGTGGCCGTGGTGGCCCTGGACGCGCTGCCGCTGCTGGCGCTGGCCGAGTCGGCGCCGCTGGCCCTGCTGGTGGGGGCGATGTTCGTCAACGGCCTCGCCCTGGAGCAGTTCGGGGTCGCCTGGGACCTGTCGCTCCAGGAGAACGTGCCGGCCGACCGGCTGGCGCGGGTCTACTCGTACGACATGCTCGGCTCGATCCTCGCCCTGCCGCTCGGCGAGATGACGGCGGGACTCCTCTCCGAACGCTTCGGCATCCGGACGACCCTGCTCGGGGGCGGCTGCCTGATCGCGCTCGCCACTGTCGCGGCGCTGTGCAGCAAGGACGTCCGCTCCCTGACCGTCGGGACGGGGCACTCGGAGGTCGTCGCCCCGGCCGCGTCGTCGACCAAGACAGCAACGACGGCCAAGGCGGCCGAGCCGGAACGGAGTCCCGCGCCCTGAGATCGATCCGTCAAGTAAAGGCCGGTCGACAGGGTTTGTGCGGCCTTTCTCCGACGGTCTCGGGCGGGTAAGGGTGCCACGGAACCCGTCGAGCGGGCGCGGACACACGCCCGCGCCCGCTCGGCCGAAAGAGAACCGCGTCCCGACTACGGCTCGATGAGGATCGAGTTGATGTCCGTGAGGTTGGCCCAGACGGCCCATCCCGCCTCGATCTTCGCCCCGCAGTTCGTGCCGTTGCTTCCCTTGCACAGCCGCACGGTCCAACCGTCGGTCTGGCGGTTGAAGACGAAGTGCCAGTTGTACTGGCCGTAGAGCTGGTGGACTCCACGGGACCAGTAGGCGTTGGTCGGCTTGCTGGTCTCGATTCCCGTGCCCTCGGGGTAGATGCACACAGCCCCTCGGGCACAGTCGCCCGCGTCCGCCGAGGCCGACCCCGCACTCGTACCCAGCAACCCGCCCGCGAGAGCGACGGCCGCGGCGCCACCCGCGACCGCACGCGTGAAGTTGTTCATCGGATTCCCCTCGTTGCGTGGCCGTACGACTCCGCATGAATCCCCCGTCGGGATGCGGGTCGTCGGAACGCCCCCGACCATAGGACCGCTCCCGAGCCTCGTGGGACTCGCAATACTGAGGGAAGCCCCGCTCTGGGCCTGTCGAGGTCACTCCCGCACGCGGTCGCATGGACAACCTCATGCTCCCCCGTCGCACGTGTTGTCACCTCTCGGGGTCCTTCCTGCGCCGGGAGCGCTCCCACCCGGTCGGCTCCGGCCCCTCGCGGCCCTCGGCGTGCACGCGCCCCGGGCGCGTCCCACCCCGCCGCCCCTTCGCAGGGCCGTCATCACCGTCAACGTGTCCGACCAGGGCCGGAGCGCGAGCTTCTCGGCGAGCGTCTCGCTGCCCCCCGCCCCCTGAAGCGACACGATCGGCCCGCCCTCTCCTCCAGGAAGGGGCGGGCCGTTCGCGTCCGGCCGTCGCGGTTCAGGAGATCGTGCGGCAGACCGTTCCGTTGAGGGTGAAGGCCGTCGGGGACGGGTTGGCGCCGTCGTTGCCGCCCACGAAGCCGAAGGTGGCGGAGTTGCCGCCGTTCGGGGCGAGCCGGCCGTTGTCTTCGCCGTTGGTCACATGGACCCGCTGCCCCTGACTGGTGACGTTCGCGTTCCACGCCGAGGAGACGGACTGCCCGGCCGACGGCCAGTCGAAGGTCAGCGTCCAGCCGTCGGCGGCCGCGGGCCCGACGTTGCTCACCACGAGGTCGGACACGAAGCCGTTGCCCCAGCCGGAGGTCACCCGGTACGAGACGGTGCAGGTGCTGCCGCCCGGCGTACCGGTGGTGAAGGTCAGCGGGACGGACGGCCGGGAGAGGCGTCCCGCCTGGTCCCGGGCCAGCACGTTGACGGCGTGCCGGGAGCCGGCCGGCAGGTTGGGGATGGTGACCGAGGTGCCGGTGGAGGAGCCGAGCAGCTGGCTGCGGGCGCCGAGCTGCTCGTAGACCTCGTACCGGTCCACCGGTCCGGTGGCGGCCGGCCAGCTCAGGGTGGCGCTGTCGGCGGCGACCGCGGTGGTCCGCGGCGCGCCCGGGGCCCCCACGGTGGCGGCGGACGAGCCCGTGCCGCTCTTCGGGTGCATCGTCAGGACGGTGAGGGAGTACGGGGCCAGGGTCGCCGAGGCGGCCGTGGCGGTGCCGGGCGCGTCCACCGGGCCGTCGTCACCGGGTGCCCACCGCTGGACATCGGGGGCGCCGGAGGCGGGGGTGAAGCCCGCGTACCGCAGGTCCACGGTGTGCGCGGCGCCGGCGCTCTTGTTGAGCAGCAGGACGCTGAGGTCGCCGCCGGCCCGGAGCACCGCGTGCGACGAGACCTCGGGGCCGGACGCGCCCGAGGCGACCATGGTGTCGCCCGGGTCGCTGAGCGCGCCGAGCGTCTTGATGCCGTAATACGGCGCGAACGGGGTGTTCACCGCCGGCTCGCAGACGCCGCCGGTGCAGCTGCCGTTGGAGAGCATGCCCATGTCGCCGTGGTCGGTCTCGCCGTTCACGGTGCTGATGGCGCCCGCACCATTGTGGGTGTCCCACCAGTCCACGGTGAAGACGCCGTTCTCCAGCGCGGTCATCATGGCCTCGGCGGCGAACAGGCCGTTGGGGCGACTGGTGAACGCGCCGCCGCCCGCGTTGGAGTTCGCCTCGGTCATCGCGATGCCGATCCGGGCGGAGTCGGCGCCCGCGTACCGGTCGAGGAGGCTGCGTACCTCGCGCAGTTCACCGGGCAACTGCCGTACGACGGCGAGTGATTGGTCGCCGCTGCTCGTGTTGGGGTACCAGTGGACGCTCACGAAGTCGGTGTCGCGGGCGACGGCGGCGAGCACGGTGTGGTTCCAGTCGGCGGTGTCGCCGGCGGCCACGACGCCGTCCGGCCAGTTGCCGGGCATGGTGAGCACCGCACCGATCCTGACGGTCGGGTCGACCGCCTTCATGGCCGCGGCGTACGCCTTGACCTCGCGGGCGTACTGGTTCGGCGACTTGTCGGCGTGGGTGTCGTTCTCCCAGCCGCTGCCGTAGACGCCGTTGCCGTAGATCTCGTTGCCGATCTCCCAGTACTTCGCGCCGTACTCCTTGGTGACGTTGGCGTACCGGACCCAGTCGGCGGCCTCTTTCGGCGTACCGGAGCCGTAGTTGGCGATGAGGATCGGCTGGGCGCCGGAGGCCCGCACCGTGCCCATGAAGGCGTCGAAGTCGGTGCCCGGGGCGACGTAACCGCCGGGCGCGGTGTTGTCGACCCAGTGGTAGATGTCGGCGTAGGAGCCGCCCGGGTAGCGCAGCGAGCCGATCCCCGCGGCCCGGTACAGGGACGCCACCTCGGGGTCGTTCATGTACCCGTCCCAGATGGCGGTGTTGGCGCCGAGCGCGGCGGGGTCGACGGTGCCCAGGCCCGCGCTCGCGTCGACCGTGACCGTGGTGTCGCCTGTGGCGTCCGTGGCGGCCGGGTCGGCCGAGGCGGGTGTCGACAGCGGCAGCGCCGCGGCCGCGACGGCCAGGGCCATCGAGGCCATGGCGACGAACGGGCGGCGAAGCCCTCCGGTCGCGCTGCGGGCTGGTCTCCTGTGGAACGGCATGGGGGTGTTCCTCCCGGGTGAGACGCCGGCCCGGGGCCACGCCGATGGAGCCGGACGAGAGACGGGGAACCGTGCGGCGTGCGGCGCCGCGCCGACCACCGCGAGGACGTCAACGGGTGGGCACGGCCTGAGAGTTGAGGCGGAGCACATGAGGCTTGGGAGCGCTCCCATGATGGGAGCGGCCCTCGGAGGTGTCAATCGACCGGCCCCCACGGCAGCGCGCGGCGGGGCAGTTGACGCGCAAGGGGTTGACGGTCCGTCGAGCCGACCCTAACGTTGCGCGTCATCTTCCCGAAACCTTCCGGGAATTTGATCGAAACTCTTTCGAAAATCTGGCCTCGCGACCGGCCGATGGCGGTCGCCTTTCCCCCACGCGGAACAGTGCGCCAACCGGCTCGGCCCCGGCCCCGGCCCCGGCCCCGGCCCTGGGCCTGGTCGTGGGCCTGGGCCTGGGCCTGGGCCTGGGCCTGGGCCTGGTCCGCGGGAGCAGAACGCACCCCGAGCACCTCGACGACGACGGCACCTCCCTTTCCCTGGAGAGCGGCATGGACTCTGCGCGGCGCAGGCCCGCCCCCACCCGACCCGAGACCCCCGAGACCGACGGCGAGACCGGCGGAGCTTCCCCGGCCGACGACGGCGTTCCGGGCGGCGTGAGTACATCGAGATCTTCAACCGTGGCACGCGACCCTTCGACTACCGCGTCCGCACCGGTGTCCCGTGGCTGTCCGTCGACGCGCCGAGGGGCCGTGTCGAGGACCAGACCCGCGTCACCGTCCGCGCGGACTGGTCCCGCGCCCCCAAGGGCCGCACCACGGTGCCGCTCACCGTCACCGGTCCCGACGGCCGGCCGATCACGGTCCAGGTCCCGGTGGACCACCCCGACGTGCCCCGGCGGCGGCTGCGCGGATTCGTCGAGGCGCGCGGCCACGTCTCCATCGAGGCCGACCACTACACGCGCGCCCTCGGCGGGGGCGGCGTGACCTGGCGGCGCGTCCCCGGGATCGGCAGGACCGGATCGGGCATGGAGCCCTTCCCGGTCGCCGCTCCCCGGCGGACCCCGGGCCGCGGCGACAGCCCCCGCCTCGACTGCACCGTCACCCTCTTCACGACCGGCCTGGTCACGGTGTCCGCGTATCTGTCGCCCCGCAACGACGTGCCGGCGAACGGCGGTCTCGCCTACGCCGTCTCCTTCGACGACGACCCGCCGCAGACCGTGAACATCACCCGGGCCACCGGCTCCGACGACGGCACGATGAACGCGCAGTGGCAGCGGAACACCTCCGACAACGTGAACGTCACCACGACCGCCCACCACATCACCGCGGCCGGGGTCCACGTCCTCACGTTCTGGATGGTCGACCCCACCGTCGTGCTGCAGAACCTCGTCGTGGACACCGGTGGCCTCAAGCCCAGTTACCTCGGCCCGCCCGAGAGCCTCCGGCTGCGCTGAATCCGGCGCCGGACCGGCGCACCGCCGTCACGGACCCGTGCGATGTCATCCCCTCCCCCGGAGACCCCGGAGACGCCGTCCCCTCCCCCGGAAAGGAACGCAGTTCATGGGCCGATCCTCCGCACTCGCGGTCAGCCTGGCCACCGCGGCCGTCCTCGCCGTCGGCGGTCTCACCACCTCGCCCGCCGCCGACAGTGAGCGCGGCGCGACGAACGCGGCCCCGGCCGCCGCCGCGCGATCCGCGGCGGCGACGGCGTCCGGGCACTGGGTGAACACCTGGACCTCGATGCCCCAGCCGACCGAGCCCGGCAACATGCCTCCGGCGCCGTTCACCCAGCCGGGCAAGGTCCTCGCCGACAGCACACTGCGCCAGACCGTGCACGTCTCGACCGGCGGATAGCGGCTGCGGCTGCGGCTGCGTTTCTCCAACGCGTTCGGCGGCGCGGACCTGCCCCTCACCGCCGTGTCGGTGGCCCTCCCGGCCGACGGCCGCGCCGGAACCAGCGCCGTCCAGCCGGGCACCACCCGGAAGGTCACCTTCGGCGGCCGCGCCTCCACCGTGGTCCCGGTGGGCGCGCAGGCCGTATCCGATCCGCTGGACCTCGGCCTGCGGCCGGGCTCCAACCTCACGGTGACCCTCTACCTGGCCGACGGCCAGGCCTCGGACGCCGTCACCTCGCATCCGGGCTCGCGCACCACGTCGTACATGACGAGCGGAAACCACGTCGACGACCCGGATCTCGGCGGAGCGGCCACCACCGCCCACTGGTACTTCCTCAGCGGCGTGGAGGTCCTCTCGAAGCCCGCCGGCGCGGCCGCCGTCGTGGTGGGCGACTCGCTGACCGACGGCCGGGGCTCCACCACCGACGGCAACGACCGGTGGCCGGACCGGCTCCTCGCCCGGCTGCACGCGCGCCCCGAGACCTCCGGCGTCGCGGTCCTCAACCAGGCGGCCGGCGGCAACCGCGTCCTGAACGACGGCCTCGGCCCCAACGCGTCGGCCCGCTTCGACCGCGACGTCCTGGCCCAGAGCGGCGTCGGCTGGCTGATCCTCTTCGAGGGCGTCAACGACATCGGCACCGCCGACGCCACCGAGGCCGCGCAGCGGAAGGTCGCGGAGGATCTGATCGCCGCCTACGACCAGCTCGTCGTACGGGCGCACGCGCAGGGCATCTTGGTGTACGGGGCCACGCTGACGCCCTTCGGCGGCAACAGCGGCTACGACGACCCGGACGGTCACCGCGAGGCGGCACGGCAGACGGTCAACCGATGGATCCGTACGAGCGGCCGGTTCGACACCGTCCTCGACTTCGACCGGGCGGTCCGCGACCCGGAGCGGCCCCGGCGGCTGCGGGAGGCCTGGGACACCGGCGACCATCTGCACCTGAACCCGGCCGGCTACCAGGCGCTGGCCGACGCGGTGCCGGTCCGGCTGTTCGGACCGCGCCGGACGTCGGCCTGCGCTAGACCGGGGGTCGGGCCGACAATCCTCGAAGGGGGACCAACGGCACCGAAAGGCACAGGGTCGCCATGACGGATCTCCCGGCGTCCGGCGCGCCCGCGCGGGTGTTCCTGGTGGACGACCACGAGGTCGTCCGCCGGGGCCTGCGCGATCTGATCGACGACGAGCCCGACATGACGGTGGTCGGGGAGGCGGCGACGGCCGCGCAGGCGCTGGCCAGAGGACCGGCGCTGCGGCCGGACGTGGCCGTGCTCGACGTACGGCTGCCGGACGGGGACGGCATCTCGGTGTGCCGGGACCTGCGCTCGCTGATGCCGGACCTGGCCTGTCTGATGCTGACCTCGTTCGACGACGAGGAGGCCTTGGTCGACTCGATCATGGCGGGGGCCGCCGGCTACGTACTCAAACAGATCAAGGGCTCCGATCTGGTGGCGGCGGTACGGACCGTGGCCGCCGGGCAGTCGATGCTCGATCCGGCCACCACCGCCCGGCTGATGCGCTCGCTGCGCGGCCCCGCGGCGGACCGGGAGCCGCCGGAGGACGCGCGGCTGACCGTGCTGTCCGAGCGGGAGCGGTCCGTCCTCGACCTGGTCGGAGAGGGGCTCACCAACCGGCAGATCGCCCAGCGGCTCCATCTGTCGGAGAAGACGGTGAAGAACCACATCTCGCGGCTGCTGGGGAAGCTCGGGGTGGAGCGGCGGGTCCAGGCGGCCGTGATCGCGGCGGAGGTGCACGAGCACGAACGCACGGAGCACACCCGCGCGGAGTACGGCCACACAGAGCATGGCCGCACCGAGCACAGTCAGACCGAGCACGAACGCGCGCACGGGCGCGACGCCGAGGGGAGATAGCCCCCGCGCCTCCCTCCCCCGATTCATGCGCCCCGTTCCCCGGCGGCCGGCCGCAGCGGGATCCGCCATTCGAGCGAGGTCCCGCCCTCCGGCCGCGGCCGGGCGCGGACCGTCAGCTCGCCGTTCAGGCGCGCGGCGCGTTCGGCCAGGTTGCGCAGCCCGCTGCGGGCCGCGTCCGGCGGGATGCCGATGCCGTCGTCGCCGACCGTGACCGCCAGGACGCCGTCCTCGGCGCCGACCGCCACCTCGGCCTGGCGGGCCCGCGCGTGGCGGGCGACGTTGGTGAGCGCCTCGGTGACGACCGCGACGACCTCCTCGGCCGTGGCGGCCGGCACGTCGGTGTCGAGCAGCCCTCCCATGCGCAGGGCCGGGGTGAAGCCCAGTGCCGGGGCGGCCCGCTCGACCGCGGTGACGATCCGGCTCCTGAGCTTCGGCTCGCCGGCGGGGACGCCGGGGGTCTCGTGCTCCCGGAGGCCGAAGATGGTCGTCCTGATGATCTTGGTGGTGGCGTCGAGGTCGTCGATCGCCCGGGTCAGCCGCGCCACCGCCTCGGGGTGGTCCACGAACCGCAGGGCGCTCCGCAGGGTCATCCCGGTGGCGAACAGCCGCTGGATGGCCAGGTCGTGCAGGTCACGGGCGATCCGGTCGCGGTCCTCCAGGAGGCTCGCCCGCTCGGCGTCGCGGCGCCGCTCGGCCAGTTCGAGGGCCAGGGCGGTCTGCTCGGCGAAGCCCGGCAGCGCGGCGGTCTCCGTATGGGTGAAGGACGGACGTCCGCCGCGCCGGGCGAGGACCAGGACGCCGCTGAGCCGCTCCTTCGTCCCGACCGTGACGGCCACCGCCGGCCCGAAGCCCCGCCAGGGTCCGGGGACATCGCCCGAACGGACGTCCACATCGGCCACGTCTGCCACGTCGGCCGTGCCTGCCATGCCGACCACCCCGGCCGCATCGGTCACGCCTGCCACGTCGGTCACCATGAGCAGACCGTCCTCCGCGAGCGCCGCCGCGACCAGCGTCCCCTCGCCGCCGGGCGGCGCGATCCGCCGGTACTCCTCGGCCGCTTCGCCGGCGGACAGCGTGCCGAGCGGCTCGCCGTCCGGCCCCAGCAGATGGAACACCGCGAGGTCGGCGTCCGCGAGATCCGCGGCCTCGGCGAGCATCCCGTCCAGGGCCTCGGTCTCCCCCGCCCCGGACAGCAGGGCGTTGGTCACGGCGGACCCCGCCGCCAGCCAGCGCCGGCGCAGCCGCCCGTCCTCGTAGAGGTGCGCGTTCTCGACGGCGACGCCCGCCGCGACGGCCAGGGTGGTCACGACGGCCTCGTCCTCGGCGTCGAAGTGCTTTCCGCCGCGCTTCTCGGTCAGGTAGAGGTTGCCGAACACCTCGTCACGGACCCGCACGGGAACGCCCAGGAAGGAGTGCATCGGCGGGTGGTGGGGCGGGAAGTCGTACGAGGCCGGGTGCGCGGACAGCTCCGCGAGGCGCAGCGGTACGGGGTGGCGGATCAGTTCGCCGAGCAGGCCCCGGCCGGAGGGCAGCGCTCCGATCCGCTCGCGCCGCTCGTCGTCGATGCCGACCGGCACGAACTCCACCAGGGTGCGGTCCTCGCCGATGACGCCCAGCGCGCCGTACTCGGCGTCCACCAGCGTCACGGCCGCCTCCACGATGCCGTGCAGCACCCGGGGCAGGTCGAGGCCGCGGCCGACGGACATGACGGCCTCCAGGAGCCCGCCGAGCCGGTCCCGGGTGCCCCGCATCTCGTCGACGCGTGCCTGGAGCTCGTCGAGCAGGTCGTCCAGTCGCAGCCGCGGCGGTCTCGCGTCCGCGGACCCGCGGTCCTCCCGGCCCATCGGAACCTCCGGTCGTGTCGCACGCGCGGACCGGGTCCGTCGCGGTCGCGCCCGCTGTCACGGTCTTCACCGTAGTGCGGATGTCCTGTCCCTTCCTGCCGGGTCGACCGAGCCCTCCGGGGCGCCCGCCGCCTCGGGGCCGCTCGGGCGGAAGGCGGTCCGCAGCAGCCGCGCCGCGAAGAACCCGACGGGGCCGCCGAGGGCGGCGAGGCCGAGGCCCGCCGCGCCGAGCGCCTCGGTCTCCAGGACCGAGCGCAGGAAGGGTACGTACAGGGCCGCCGCGCCCAGCAGGGCGGAGGCGAGGACGGCCAGCGGCAGGAAGGGGTTCTGCCGGGTCAGCAGCCGGGCGCGCAGCCCGAGGACGACGCCGAGCTGGGCGGCCAGCAGAGCGGTGAAGAGGACGCTCTGCCAGGCGAGGCCGAGGCCGCGGGCGGCGAGCGCCGCGCCGAGCGAAGCCGCCGTGACGAGGACGCCGAGCAGGAGCAGGCGCTGCCAGGCGCCGCCGCCGAGGATGTGCTGGGACGGCGGGCGGGGCGGGCGCCTCATGGTGCCCGGAGCGGCCGGTTCGGCGCCCATGGCGACGCCGGTGAGGCCGTGGGTGAGCAGGTTGATCCAGAGGATCTGGCCCGCGCGGAGCGGCAGGGGCAGCCCGAGGAAGGGGCCGGTCAGCATGACCAGGATCTCGGCCGCGCCGCCGGCCATGCCGTAGACGAGGAAGCGGCGGATGTTGTCGTACACGCGCCGCCCTTCCTCGACCGCCGTGACGACCGTGGACAGCTCGTCGTCGGTGAGGACGAGGTCGGCGGCCTGGCGCGCGACCTCGGTGCCGCGCGCGCCCATGGCGACGCCGATGTCGGCCCGGTGCAGGGCGGGACCGTCGTTGACGCCGTCGCCGGTCATGGCGGTCACCGCGCCCCGGGTCCGCCACGCCTCGACGATCTCCAGCTTCTGCTGTGGATCCGTACGGGCGAAGACCCGGACGGCGGTGAGGTCGGCGACCCGCCCCTCGGCGACGTCCGCCCCGGTGACGACCCGGCCGCCGTCCCCCGTCCCACCCTCCTCCGAATCGGCCGGGGTACGGACTCCGGTGCCGGGTACGAGCCCCACCCGGACGGCGATGGCGCGCGCCGTCGCCGGGTGGTCGCCGGTGATGAGGACGGGCGTGATGCCGGCCGCCCGGCAGTCGGCCAGGGTCGTGGCGGCGGTCGCCCGGGGCGGGTCGTGGAGCGCGACGAGCCCGCGCAGCGTGAGCCGCGACTCCGCCGCGGTGACCGGGTCCGGTACGTCGTCCCGTACACCCGAGGCCGCGGCCAGCACCCGGTAGCCGTGCCCGGCCAGCCGGGCGGCCTCCTGCCGGGCGTGCTCCAGGGCGTCCGGCGGCTCGTCGAGCACGGCCGGGTCGAGTACGGCCTCGGGGGCGCCCTTGAGACAGACGAGGACGCGGCCCGGGCGGCCGTCCGTGTGGAGCGTGGTCATGCGCTTGCGCAGGCTGTCGAAGGGGGCTTCGGCGGTCCGGGGCCGGTCCGCGGCGAGTTCCGGCCGTCCCGGCAGACCGGCCTTGGCCGCGGCCGTGAGCAGCGCGGCCTCCATGGGATCGCCGAGCGCCGTCCAGCGGGCGCCGGACTCCGGGTCGTCCGGCGGGCGCAGCGCCGCGTCGTTGCACAGGGAGGTCACGGTCAGCAGTTCCCGTACGGGGTCGAGCGCGGGGGCGTCGGCGGGCCGGCCGCCGGCCAGGACCTCGCCCTCGGGCTCGTACCCCATGCCCGTCAGCTCCACGGCGCCGGCCGGCGTCCAGATCCGCTCGACGACCATCCGCCCCTCCGTCAGGGTGCCGGTCTTGTCGGTGGCGAGGACGGACACCGAGCCGAGGGTCTCCACGGCCGGAAGGCGTCGTACGAGGGCGTGCCGGGCGACCATCCGGCGGGCGCCCAGGGCGAGGGCGAGGGTGACCACGGCGGGCAGGGACTCGGGGACGGCGGCCACGGCCAGGCTGATGGCGGTGACCGCCATGGTGCCGGGCGGGAGGCCGCGGACCAGGCCGAGGGCGAAGACCAGGACGCACAGCGCGAGCGTCACGGCGGCGAGGACCCGCCCGAGGGACGCGAGACGGCGCTGCAGCGGGGTCGGCTCGCGGCGGTCGTCGAGCAGCGCGGCGATCCGGCCGAGCGCGGAGGCCGCCCCGGTCGCGGTCACGCTCGCCACGCCCCGGCCGCGTACGACGACGGTGCCGGCGCTGAGAGCCGCGCCGGCGGCCTTGTCCACGGGCACGGACTCGCCGGTGAGCATCGACTCGTCCAGGAGCAGGGCGGACGCCTCGGCGAGTTCGGCGTCGGCGGCGACGATGTCGCCCTCGCCGAGCACGAGGACGTCGCCGGGGACGACCTCGGTGGCCGGCACGGACCGGCCGGCCCCGCCCCGCCGGACGTGCGCGTGCGGGGCGCTGAGCGCCGAGAGGGCGGCGACGGCGTTGTCGGCGCGGATCTCCTGGACGACGCCGACGGTGGTGTTCACGACGACGACCAGGGCGATGACGATCGCGTCGGGGTGGTCGCGGATCGCGAGGGTGAGGACCACGGCGCCGAGCAGTACCAGGATCAGCGGGTCGCGCAGCTGGGCCAGGATCCTCGTGCGCAGGGGTGCGGGCCTGCGCGCGGCCACCTCGTTGCGTCCGGTGTCCGCGAGGCGGCGCGCGGCCTCCGCCTCGGTGAGGCCGTCCATCGGTCCGGGCGCCGAGGGGAGGGCCCGCTCCGCGGCCGCGCTCACCGCCGGCTCACCGCGCGGGCACCGTGATCACCGGGCAGGGGGCGCGGTGCAGCAGCCCGTGGACGACGGAGCCGACGTGCATCCCGCTGTATCCGCCCTGCCCGCGCCGGCCCACGATCACGGCCAGGGCGTGCTCGGCGGCGTCCGCGAGCCGCTCGACGGGCGAACCGGTCAGGACCTCATGGGTGACGGGGACGTCCGGGTGCTCCCGTACTCCTTCGGCGGTGCTCTCCGCCAGCAGGCCGCGCTCGGCGTCGAGCGCGGTGTCGCCGGGGTGCCGGGCGAACAGGGACGGTTCCCGGACGGCGACGGCGCGCAGCGCGCAGCCGCGTACGTCCGCCTCCTCGAAGGCCAGCGCGACGGCGGCCCGCGAGGACGGGCTGCCGTCGACCCCGACGACGAGGTACGGCGGGTCCTCGACGGTGCGTTCGGCGTCGCCCACGACGACGACCGGGCACCGGGCCTGGGCGGTGACGGGGACCACGAGGGAGCCCAGGCTCAGGAACTCCTCGACGCGGCTGAGCCGCCGGGAGCCGAGCACGACGAGCGCGGCCTCGGCCGAGAGCGCGGCGAGCACCCGGGCCGGGACCCCGTCGACGACGGCGGCGGAGACCTCGGCCTCGGGCGCGCGGGCCCGTACCCCGTCCTCCGCCGTCCGCAGCGCGTCGCGCGCCGCGGCGATCCGCGCGGTGTGACGGGGGCTGTCGTCGACGTGCTGGGTGTCGTGCGCGGGCGGGACGGCGACGACGAGGCGCAGGGCGAGACGGCGCCGCAGGGCCTCGTCGGCGGCCCAGTCCAGGGCGGGATGTCCGTCCTGGTCGGGGTCGACGCCGACGACGATCTCGCGCCGTTCCGTGATGGGGGTCATGGGGTGCTCCCGCGTCGTGGCTGGTGCCGGGGCTCGTGCCGGGGCTCGTGCTGGGGCTCGCCGGGACCGGTTTCCCGTACTGGTTTCCGGGGCCGGCTTCCGGGTTTCCAGGCCGGTCTCCCGGGCTGGTCTCCCGGGCTGGTCTCCCAGGCGGGTGTACGGGGCTCGTACGGGCCCGGCGCCCGGGGCGTCACGGCCGCCGACCTGGACCCCTGGGGCCGCCGGACGGCGCCATGGGCCGGTCGGCCCGTCCCCGGGACCGTTCGACCCTCGCGAAACCGGCACGGGTGAGGGACCGTGGTGTCATGGAACAGGAAGCGCGGCGATGACGCATCCGCAGACCACCGACGGCACCGCCCGCTCCTCCGTGCACGACCGCGCGTCGTGACCGACAGGGAGGACGCACCGTGTCCCTCACCGATCTGACTCGAACGCTCGTGGAATCGCTGGTCGAGGACGCCGTCACGGCCCCGTCGATGCACAACGCCCAGCCCTGGCGGTTCGTGTACCGGACGGCCGCGTCCACCCTCGAACTGCACGGGGATCCCGACCGCGCGCTGCCGCGCGAGGACCCCGACCACCGCGACCTCCACCTCGGCTGCGGCGCCGCCCTGTTCTCCCTGCGCGTGGCCGCCGCCCATCACGGCCGGCACGCCGACGTCCATCTGCTGCCGGACGTCGGCGATCCGTGGCATCTGGCCGACGTGACGCTGTCCGGCGCGGCCGGCGAGCCCGATCACGCGCTCGCCGCGTTCCGGCCCGTCCTGCGCGAACGGCACACCAACCGGTTCCCCTTCACCGAGCGGCCCGTTCCCGCCGAACTCCTCGACCGGCTCACGGCCGCGGCCGCCGACGAGGGGTGCCGCATGGTCGTCCCGGGCGAGTGGCACACCGACACCCTGCTCGACCTCGTCCACGAAGCCGAACGGTTCGAATCCGCCGACCCGACCGTGCGCGAGGAGATCGCCGCCTGGACCCACGACGGGGCCGCCGGCCGGGAACCCGCCACCGAGGGCATTCCCGCGTACGCCTTCGGCCCCCGGCAGCACGACGTCACCTCCCCCGTCCGCGACTTCGACACCACGCACCGGGCCCCGGACCGGCCGTCTGAGCGCTTCGAGAAGAATCCCCGGCTCGTGCTGCTCGGCACGTCCAAGGACACCCCCGGCGAGTGGCTGCGGACCGGCCAGGCGCTCCAGCGCGTCCTGCTCCAGGCCACCCTCGACGGGCTGTCCAGCTCCCTCATGTCCCAGCCCCTCGAATGGCCCGAACTCCGGGCCGCCGCCCGGGACCCCGAGTCCGCCCTCGGCTACGTCCACATGATCATCCGCCTCGGATACGGCCCCCAGGTGCGGGCCACGCCCCGCAGGCCCGTCGCCGACGTCCTCGAAATCGCCTGACCTGCACCGACGGCGGTACGGCGGGGACGGCCGGGGCGGGGCCGGGACGGATACGAGACACGGCCGGGACGGGGCCGGAGGCACCGTCCCGTATGCCGTTCGGCCCACGGGACGGGCCGCACCGGACGTCCGGTGCGACGGTGAAGACGGCTCAGGCCACGCGGACGACTCGGACCACCCGGACGACCGCGTGGAGACGACGCGCACCCGAAGCACCTCGAAGGACTCCGAAGGAGGGCGGACCTTGCCCGAGACGGCCCCGCACCCCGATCCCGCCGCCCCCTCCCCGCCGCGGCCGGCGCTGCTCAGCTTCCTGGGGGCGGTGGGCACCGTCACCGGCAGCAAGTTCCTGGTCGAGAGCGACCACGCGCGGATCCTCGTCGACTGCGGCCTCTTCCAGGGGTTCGCCAGTCTGCGGCGCCGCAACTGGGAACGGACCGCCCGCGACGCCGCCGACATCCACGCCGTCGTCGTCACCCACGCCCATCTCGACCACTGCGGCTATCTGCCCCGCCTGGTCCGGCAGGGCTTCCGCGGCCCCATCCTGTGCAGCGCCCGCACCGCCCGGCTCGCCGCCATCGTGCTGCGCGACAGCGCCCGGCTCCAGATGGAGGCCGCCCGGCACGCCAACGAGCACGGCTGGTCGCGGCACCGCCCGGCGAAGCCGCTGTACGACGACGGTGACGTCGAGAAGACCCTGTCGTACGTCGACCCGGTCGCGGTCGGCGCGGACGTCGAGATCATGGGCGGCACCCGGCTCACGCTGCACCACGCCGGGCACATCCTCGGCTCCACCTGGGCCCGGCTCACGCTGGAGGACGGGCACACCCTGGCCGTCTCCGGCGACCTCGGCCGCCCGGGGCACCCGCTGCTGCTGCCGCCGGAACCGTTCTCCGGCGCCGACGTGCTGCTCCTGGAGTCGACGTACGGCGACCGGCGGCACGACCAGGAGTCCGGGCGCTCGGCGTTCGCCTCGGTGATCGCGCGGACCCTGGCCCGCGGTGGCACCGTGGTCGTGCCCGCCTTCGCGATCGACCGCACCGAGGTCGTCCTGCACGAGCTGGCGCGGCTGCGCGACACGGGCGTCCTGCCGCCGTCCGTACCGGTGTACGTGGACAGTCCGATGGCCCTGGCCGCGCTCGACGTCTACCGCGACGCCGTACGCGAACGGGCCACCGAACTGCGTCCCGAGATCCTGGCGCGGGGCGAGGCCGCGCTGAGTCCGGCACCGTTCCTGGCCGCCCGTACCGTCCAGGAGTCCATCGAGATCAACAGCGCGCCGGGCCCCGCCGTCATCGTCTCCTCGGCGGGCATGGCCACCGGCGGCCGGGTCCTGCACCATCTGCGGCGGCTGCTGCCCGACCCGCGCAACTCCGTCGTCGTGGTCGGCTTCGCCGCGGCCGGCACCCGGGCGCGGGACCTGGTGGAGGGGGCGCGGGTGCTGAAGATGTTCGGCGAGTACGTGCCGGTCCGGGCCGAGGTCGCCGACGTGCCGCACTTCTCCGCCCACGCCGACGAGGACCAGCTGGTGGACTGGCTGCGCGGCGCCCCCGCCCCGCACACCACGTACCTCGTCCACGGGGAGCCGGCCGCCTCGGCGGCGCTGCGCGACCGGATCGACCAGGAGCTGGGCTGGACGGCCGTCGTGCCCCGTTCCGGGGAGGCGGTGCTCGTCCGCTGACTCCGCGTCCACCGTGTCTTTGCCCGCCACCCGTTCGGGTCCTCCGGTCCCCGGGACGGCCCGCGTGGTCCTGCCGTACAGGCACGATGCGGCATCCTGACAGCAGAAGGACCGGCGGGCCCGGCCGCGCCCGGTCCGCCGTCCTCCGGTGAGGAGTGAGAGCCATGCCCGCCCAGCCGTTCACCGTGGCCGACGTGATGACCAGGAAGGTCGTCGCCGTACGGCCGGACACGGAGTTCAAGGACATCGTCGCCGCGATGGACCGGTGGAAGGTGACCGCGCTGCCCGTCATCGAGGGCGAGGGCCGGGTCGTCGGCGTGGTCTCCGAGGCCGATCTGCTGGTCAAGGAGGAGTACCGCGACCGCCGCCCCGGCGTGCGGGAGCGGCTGCGGCATCTCGACGCCATGGTCAAGGCCGGTTCCCGGAACGCCGGGGATCTGATGACCTCGCCCGCCGTCACCATCGGCCCCGACGCACCCCTGCCCCAGGCCGCCCGGATCCTGGCGACCCGGCGCGTCAAGCGGCTGCCGGTCGTCGACGCCGACGGCATGCTTCAGGGCGTCGTGAGCCGGGCCGACCTGCTCAAGGTCTTCCTCCGCACGGACGAGGAACTCGCCGCCGAGATCCGGCGCGACGTCGTCGACCACCTGTTCCCGCTCTCCCGCGACCGGGTCGAGGTACGGGTGCGCGGGGGCGTCGTCCATCTGTCCGGCGAGGTCCGCGACAGCACGCTCGTCCCGCTCGCGGCCCGGCTCGCGCGGACGGTCGAGGGCGTGGTGGACGTACGGTCCGAGCTCACGGCGGCCGACGACGCGTGACCGCCGCTCCCTCCGCCTCCGTACGGCCTACGGAACGTTCCAGCCGGCGAGGTACGGCTGTCCGTCCTCGGTGGCCAGGAAGGCGAGGGTGCCCGGATGCGGGTGCCCGAGCAGCCCGCTCGCGGACGCGTCGAGACCGAGCCAGCGCACGGTGAGGACGCGGGTGAGATGGCCGTGCGCGACGACGGCGACATCGCCCTCGCTCAGCAGCGGCCGGATGCGGTCGAGCATCGCGTCCACGCGCGCGGCCACCTGCGGAAGCCGCTCGCCGGGATGGCCGGCGTCGCCGGGGACGACTCCGTCCCGCCACAGGTCCCAGCCGGGCCGCGACTCCTTGATCTGCTCGGCGGTCAGGCCCTCGTAGCCGCCGTAGTCCCACTCCAGCAGGTCGGGATCGGGCTCGGCGCCGGTGAGCCCGGCCAGCTCGGCGGTCCGCAGGGCACGGCTCAGCGGGCTGCTGAACACCGCAGCACACGGGCGGCCCGCCAGCCTCGGCGCCAGCGCCCGGGCCGCCGCCTCCCCCGCCTCGGTCAGCGGCACATCGGTCCGCCCGGCATGCCGGCCGGACAGGCTCCACGCGGTCTGCCCATGCCTGATCACTATGAGTTCACCCATGGCGGAGCACGCTATCCGGACACACGGTCCTGTGAACCGCGTTTCCCCCCCGCCCCACGATGCCGCGGAACGCGGCGGGGGCCCAAGGCCCGTCCTTCGGAGCACGTCAGGCCAGGGAGAGGGATCCGGGTCGGGCGCTACGCCCGGCGGATCACGGGTACGGAGTCGCAGCCGCGGATCCGGGCGTCCCTGCGGGCCCGGCCCGGAGACGCTCCTGCGCCCACCACCCGGCCGTCCGCCACGGCCAGCCACACGCCGTCGACAGGGTCCGCCGGAGCGGTCGGCCGGAGGGCCCGGAGGATCACGAGGTCGGGCTCCGCGCACGCCGCGGGCGGCGTCGGCCGCGCCCGGCCCGCCCTCCATTCGGCGGTGGTGCGCTCACCGCCCCGCACCCGCGTCCACACCAGGTGCTGCAGGACGATCAGCGGCCCCAGCGCCGTCAGGAGCGGGAAGGCGCCGGTCAGGACGCCCTGGGCGAAGAGCACGCTGACCACGCCGGACACCGCGAGCCCGACCGCTGCCGCGAGAACGCCGGCGGCCCGCCCGAACGCCTTGACCGCCGTCAGCGGGAACAGCACCAGGAGCAGCAGGTCGCCGAGGCCCAGCGCCACCGGCGGCTCGCCCCGCGTCACCGCGAGCAGCGGGGCGAACGGCAGCCCCATGACCTGGGCGGCGAACCGGTCCATGACCGACGTGAGCCCGGTGGCCACCAGGTCGTAGCAGGCGAGCGCGCCCGCGAACCACGCCGCGTGGGCGGACCGCATCCCGCTCTGCGCCCACATGGTGGCGACCCCCGCCACCGCCGTCACGAGCAGCAGGTCGGTGAGCACCATCACGGCGAGCGGGCGGCCGAGCAGGGCCGTCACGGTGGTGGCGGCGACCGCGGCCGCCGCGATCGCCCAGGCCCGGCCGGCTCCGGTCAGCGGAGCGAGGGTGAACTGCAGCGCCGCGCAGAGCACCAGGCCGAACACGGTCGCCACGGCGGCGCGCGGCAGGACCAGGTAGAGCAGCGGAGCCGCCACCACCACGACGTACATCACGGCGACGTCGGGCAGTTCGTACCGTCCCACCGGGGGCCGGGGCATCCGCACCCGGTGGAAGTACGCGGCGCCCGCCGCCATGGCCGCGAGGACGCAGCCGTTGAGGCCGAGCAGGGCCGTGGTGCTCATGCCGGGCTCCCGAGGGGTGCGGTGGCCGGGCGGGCCGATTCGAAGGTGTGCTCGCGCAGGTCGGCGCGGACCGGGCCGGTGGGCGGCATTCCGGCCGGGTCGTCGTGGAGCGCTATGCCGGCCAGCGCCAGGCCGGCGGCGGTGGCCCGGTCCTCCAGCCTTCCCAGCAGCCCGGCATCGGCCCGGCGGCGGGTCAGGACGTGGAGCAGCGGCCCCCCGGGCCGTTCCTCCAGGGCGTAGCGGGCGGGCAGCGGTACGTCCTGTTCCGCCTCCAGCAGGTCGAGCAGCGACCGGGTGGTCACCGCCCGGCTGGACGGGCCGGACCAGCGGCCAAGGATGAGCGAGGTCGCGGGCATGTGGGCGAGTTCGCACTCCGGCGTGGTCGCGGGCCGCCGGACCAGGTCGCCCGTGTCGTAGCGCAGCAGCAGGGTGCAGTCCCGGTACGGGACGTACGGCGTCTGGACGATGACGCCCACCCCGCCGGGCGGTGTGGGCTCGTGCGTCTCGGGGTCGAGCACCTCCAGATGCCCGAACTCGGTGGTGTGGTGCAGATGTCCCGCGCCGCAGGGGGTGCCGCCGGACGGCACCGTCTCCGTCATCATGTACGAGGTCGTGATCCGGGCCCCGAAGGCCGCCTCCGCCCGCTTCCGCAGCGGTTCGGAGAGCACCTCGCCGCCGACGCCGACCGAGTCGAGGCCGAAGTCCGACGGCTGCCAGTCGTGCCGTTCCGCCTCCTCGACCAGGGCGGACAGATAGGACGCCGAGACGGTGAGGTGGGTGATCTGCGGGGCCTTGCCGCGCAGTCCGAGCGGGGTCGCGAGCCGGTCGAGCGCCACCGCCGGGTCGACGGTGCCGATCGGTACGAACGCCGCGCCGATCCGGGTCACCGACTCCTCCACGTTGAGCAGCGGCAGGGTCGCCCGGGAGCAGCCCGCGTAGGCCATGCTGTGCCGGGGCCGCAGTCCCATGCCGAGCACGGCGGAGACGGTGCTCATGGCGACCATGATCTCCACCTCGGCCCGCGAGTACCAGACGGTGGTCGGCGTCCCGCTGGTCCCCGTGGTGAGCGCCATCAGCGCGGGGGCCGACGCGGCGGAGACGAAGGCGGCGGGCAGGCCGCGCAGGGCGGACTTGGGGGTGACCGGCACCTGTTCCCAGGTCTCCGGGGTGAGCCCGTCGGGGTCGAGGCCCAGGTCCTGGAAGGCTCGCCGGTAGTAGGGGGTGTGCCGGACGGCCGCGCGGGCGGTGGCCCGCAGACTGCGCGCGGTGACCGTGCGGCGTACGTCGGGGTCGACCGCCCCGGACTGCCCGGGCAGCAGGACCGAGTCCTCCCCCGGCTCGCCGAACTCCGCCAGGGTCTCCAGCAGATCGCGGGCGATCCGTTCGAGGTCCTGTGGCCGGATCCGGCGGTTGCGCAGGATCGCCGTGCTGTACCGCAGTTGTCTGAAAGCAGTGCCGAACACGTACGCCTCCTGGCTCCTGGACCGGGAATCCGATTCCCGGTCCAGGCCGGGGCCGGTCGTCAGACCATGCTGGCGAACATCGCCGCGGTGAGCGTGCTGAAGGCGTACTTGATGTAGTGCTTGACCATGATGGATCTCCCTCTTCTCGCGCCCCGACAGGGGGTTGCTGGGCTCCAGGTGGTGCACTCCCGGCCAGAACGGCCGTTCGATGAACGAGAGGTTAGAGTACGGACGTGGGTGGCTCAATGGGATCGCCCGACCTGAATCCGCGCACTGCGCGGCGGGCCCGCGTCCACCCCCACGACGGGCCCTCGATCATGCCTGCGGCAGACCCTCGATCATGCGGGTGCAGTCAATACGCCTGGAACGCCTACGACGCCTCGGACGCGCCGCCGCCGTCCGCCCGTCTGACCGGGATGGTGCGCGCGGTGCTGGTGCTCTCGTCGGGCATCGGGACGCGGATGGTGAGGATGCCGTTCGTGTACGAGGCGTCGACACCGTCGGCGGGGATGGGCACCGGAAGGCGTACGGTCCGGCGGAAGGATCCGTAGCGGAACTCGGAGTGGTCCTTGTCCTCCGTGCTCTCCACGTGCTCGGCGCGCACGGTCAGGAGGTCGCCGTCGGCGGTGATGCTGAGGTCGCGGTCGGGGTCCACCCCGGGCAGTTCGGCGCGCAGCACGTACGCGCCGTCTCCGGTGGACATCTCCACCGGGATCGAGTGGGGCGCCGTGGCGGGGTGCCAGCCGGGAAGGCCCGGGAACGAGTGGCCGAACCAGTCCTCGAAGTCCGGGAAGGACATGTGCCTGCGTTCGATCTTGCGTCCGCTCATCGTTCTCTCTCCTCTCCTGGCCCTCCGCGCCCTCCTGGCCCTCCGCCCTCTCCTAGCCCTCCGTGTCCTCCGCGTCCTCCGGTTCTTCCTGACCCCGCGGCGGGTACTGCGGGACGATGGCGACCGGGCATTCGGCGTGGTGCAGGGCGCGGTGGGCGACCCGGCCGAGTTCCAGGCCGACGAGCGCGTCGCGGCGGCGCGCGCCCACGACCAGCAGGTCGGCGGCGGCGGAGCGCTGGACCAGCACCCGGTGGGGGGCGCCTTCCACCGTGACGCGGCGCACCGCTACCCGGGGGTGCTCGCGCACGAGCGCGTCCAGTGCCTTGTCGAGCAGATCGGACGCCCCGCGTTCGTCTCCGCCGCCGGCCTCGCCGGTGAGGAGCGGATGGCCGGTGTGCCGGGGCGACGGCCGCCGCCAGGCGCAGACCACGTCGAGTTCCGCGTCGCGCAGGGCCGCCTCGCGGAAGGCGAAGCGTACGGCCGGGGAGTCCACGTCATACGCGCCGATCCCGAGCAGGACCCGCCCGTGCCCGGCGTCCCGGGTGTAGCGGTCGCCGCGGACCACGACGACCGGACAGGAGGACCGCGCGGCCACCACCAGGCTCACGGAGCCGAGCAGCAGACCGGTGAACTCGCCGCGCCCCCGGTTGCCCACGACCACGAGGGCGGCTTCCTCCGCCTCCCGGAGCAGCGCGCCGGCCGGGTCGTCGGGCAGGACCGCGGTGGTGACCGCGACGCCGGGGGCGCGGAGCCGGGCGTGTTCGGCCGCGGCGGCGACGATGTCCTCGGCCTCGTCCTGGCCGGTGGGCCGGTCCGCGGCCGGGTCGGTCTCCACTCCCTCGTACCGCTCCCAGAGCGAGGCGTGGACGATCCGCAGCGGCAGCGCGTACCGTTCGGCCTCGTCCACGGCCCAGTCCAGGGCCGCGAGCCCGGTCTCGGATCCGTCGACTCCCGCCACCACGGGACGTTCCATCCTGCCCACCGCCTTGCGTGTCGTTCCGGGAGGAGGGGCCCATCCGCTTCTCGCGGATCCTGATCGCGCGGTGCGCGGCCCGAAGCCGCTTCTCCGCGTCCCGCAGGCCCCTCCTCCCTTTCAGAAAAGCACCGGCCGGGGACCCTCGCCAGGGCTGCCTGGTTCCCCTTCCGTCCCTTTCCGACCCCGTTCGGCCCCCGTTCGGCCCTTGTCACCGGGCCGTCGCCGGGGACAGGCTCGAAGGGTGCGGGAGCCGGTACGGCGCGTACCGCTCCGGCCACGAGGAGGTGACCGGTCATGACGCGGAGCATCGTGGTCGGCCTGGACGGTACGGAGCAGGCGGACGCCGCCGCGCGGTGGGCGGCGGACGAGGCGGAACTGCGCGGGACCGGGGTGCGGCTCGTGCACGTGTGCGAGCCGTCGCCGGAGGCCGTGACGCCGTGCGTCGCCCGCGGACCCGTCGAGGAGTGGGCGCGCGACCTGCTCGCCCGTACGGCCACCGTCCTGCGCGAACGCCATCACGGCCTGCCGGTGACCACCCGCCTCCTGCCCGCCGATCCGGTACCGGGCCTCGTCGCCGAGAGCGAGGACGCCACTCTGCTGGTGCTCGGCTCGCGCGCGCTGGGCCGGGCGTCCGGGTATGTCGTGGGCTCGGTCGGGACGGCCGTCGCCGGCCTGGCCGAACGCCCCGTCGTCCTCGTACGGCCGGACGGCGGCTCACCGCCCGGGAACACGGTCGTGGCGGGCGTCGACCCGCACCGGCCGGACCACGACGTCCTGGAATTCGCCTTCGACGCGGCGGCGCGGCGCGGCGCCCGGCTGGAGATCGTGTACGCGCAGCGGCTGCCGCCGTTCGCGACGCCCGGGCCCGCCATGGCGCCCGACCTCCGCTACTCCGTCAGCCCCGCGATCGGGCGCGCGCTCGACGAGCTGATCGACCCCTGGCGGGCGAAGTACGACGCCGAGGTGACGACCACCGGCCGGGTGGTCGCCGGTTCGGCCGGGCCGGCGCTGATCCGGGCCGCCGAACACGCCGCGCTCGTGGTGATCGGCCGCCGCACGCGTCGCTCGCCGTGGGGCGGACGTATCGGCAGCACGGCCCACGCCGTGCTGCACCACGCCCGGCCGCCGGTGGCCCTGGTGCCGTCCGAGTGACGGCACCAGCGCCCCGTGGCCCGGCTCAGGGCGTCAGCTGCGCCTGGACGAGGGGGCCGTAGCGGGCGACGAGGTCGTCGATGTCCGCGGCCCGTACCTCGGCGCCGCGCGCGATGCCGAACATCACGCCCAGGCCCAGCAGGGCGCCCACCGCGAGCTCCGCGCGCAGGCCCGCGTCCGGGCCGCCCAGCCGGCCGGCGAGGCGGTCCACGACCTGCGTACGGAAGTTGGTGCGCAGGATGTCGCCCTGTTCGCCGTGCAGCGGCGCGAACACGATCCGCAGGACGGGGTCGGCGCCCTGCTCGGTCTGGCTCACCAGGACGTGGCGGACCATGTGCCGGCCGAGGTCCGCGAGCGGGGCGTCCAGCAGCGCCGCGGCGTCCTCCTCGAAGGACATGACCTGGGCGAAGAGCGTGTCCTTGTTGCCGAAGTACTTGAGGATCAGGGGCGCGCTGACCCCGGCCCGGTCCGCGACCGCCTTGAGCGTGATGTCCGCCTGCGCGTGCCGGGCGAGGAGGTGGCGGACGGCCCGGAGGATCGCGGCCTTCGTCGCCTCGGCGTCCCGGCGGGCGGGGCCGCGGGGCGGCCCGGCGTCGCCGGACCCCGGCTCCCCGGCCTTGCCCGCGGGGGCGGTGGCGGATCGGGTGGTCATGAGGGTCATGCTCCTTCCAGCGCCTCGTCGCGTACGGCCGCGTCCGCACGGCCGCGGGCCCGGGTCCGGGTCCGGGTCCGGGTCCGGGTCCGGAGGCCGCCGCCGGGGGCGCGGTCCCTGGGGATGGCGAGGGCGGCGGCACAGGCCACCAGGGCGACCGTACCCGCCATCGCGAACGCCAGCAGATAGCCGTGGAGCGTGGGCAGCGGGATGCCGCCGACGGGGCTCGTGTGGTGGACCAGGATCGCGGCGACGGCGGCGCTGCACACGGCCTGGCCGATGGTGCGCATCAGGACGTTGACGCCGTTCGCGGACGCGGTCTGCCCGGCCGGCACGGCGCCCAGGATCAGGGTGGGCAGCGCCGAGTAGGCGAGGGAGGTACCGGTGGCGACGATCGACGCGCCCACGATGACCATCCACAGGTCGCGGCTGTCCGCGATGCGCACGGCGTAGCCGACGGCGAGGACGGCGGCGCCCAGGGCGAGGGTGACGCGCGGGCCGCGGGACGCCGAGATACGGGCCGACAGCGGGGAGAACAGCAGCATGGTCAGGCCGCCGGGCAGCAGGCACAGGCCGCTGCCGACGATGGACAGGCCGAGCCCGTAGCCGGTGGCCTCGGGCGCCTGGACGAGCTGGGCCGTCACCAGGGAGTTGGCGTAGAAGCCGAAGCCGACCAGCAGCGCGGCGACGTGGGGCAGCGCGACGCGCGGGCGGGCCGCCAGGCGCAGGTCGACCAGGGGCCGCTCGACGCGCAGCTGCTGGACGCACCACAGTCCCAGGATCACCACGCAGGCCACGAACAGGCCGATGACGCGCGGGCTTCCCCACCCCCACTGACCGCCTTGCGATACGCCGAGGAGCAGGGTGACCAGTCCGGCGGCCAGGCCCAGCGCGCCGACGACGTCGAAGCGGCCGGGGGCGCGGACGGGCGACTCGCGGACCGCCCACCAGGCGAGCAGGAAGCCGGCCGCGCCGAGGCCGCTGGTCGCCCAGAACATGGTGTGCCAGCTGGCGTACTGGATGACGAGCGCGGCGAGCGGCAGGCCGAGCGCCGCGCCGATGCCGACGGTGGAGCTCATGAGCGCGACCGCGGATCCGGTCCGCTCGGGCGGCAGTTCGTCGCGCAGGATGCTGATCGACAACGGGACGACGGCGGCCGCGGCGCCCTGCAGCGCGCGGGCCGCGATGAGTACGCCGATGTCGGACGAGAGCGCGCAGAGCACCGAGCCCAGGGTCATCAGCCCGAGCGCGGCCAGCAGGACGCGCCTCTTTCCGTACATGTCGCCGGCGCGTCCGAGCACCGGGGTGAGCACGGCGCCGGCCAGCAGCGTGGCGGTCACCATCCAGGAGACGGCGCCCGCCGAGGCGCCGGTCAGCCGGGGCAGATCGGGCAGCAGCGGAACGACGACCGTCTGCATGACGGCCATGAGGATGCCGCCGAAGGCCAGTACCGGGACCGTGGCCCGCTCCCGCACTCCGGGCCGGCCCGTGGGCCCGTCGGGGGTGGCGGCTGGGTCCGGCGGGACGGCTATCGGGGCCACAGGGCACTCCAGAGGCAGGACGAGATGCGAGGTGAATAACGATTCACCGTATCAAGTGAATAACCATTCACCCGGGATTCCCAGAAGGCCCGAAGTAAAGCTTCGGCCTGGACGATGGCGGGTGACGGCGGGCTGGAGGGAGGGGCGGACGGGCCTCGCTCCGGCCGGCCGGCCGGGCCAAGATCCGCCTGTGGTAACTTGCCCGGGCCAGTCGCACCTCTGTACGTATCGACACGGTATGTGCACGGGTCAGGGAATCCGGTGGGAATCCGGAACTGACGCGCAGCGGTGAGGGTGACGGGCGGAGCATCGGCCACTGGGCCCCATGGGGCCTGGGAAGGCGCTCCGTCCGGACGACCCCGAGTCCGAAAACCTGCTGGCGGCCCGAGTGGCGGCACCCGCCGCCGCCCGGGGAGCACCGTACGACAGGCTCCGCGCATGAGCCGTGACGCAGAGGACTCCTTCCGTGCCCCTCGCACACCCCGTCCGTTCCGCCGCCCTGCTCGTGGCCGGTGCCGTTCTCGTGGCCGGCTGCGGCACCGGCGGAGGCCCGGCCGCTTCCGCCGAGACGAAGGAGACGGCCGCCGGATACCCCGTCCGTCTCGACGACTGCGGGCAGCGCGTGCAGATCGAGCGCGCACCCAGCCGGGCCGTCGCCCTCGACCAGGGGTCGGCCGAGATCCTGCTCTCGCTCGGGCTCGCCGACCGCATGGTGGGCACCGCCACCTGGACGGACCCGGTCCTCAAGGGGCTGGAGAAGGCGAACGCGAAGGTTCCCCGGCTCGCCGACCGCTACCCGTCGTTCGAGAAGGTCCTCGACGCCGAACCCGACTTCGTCAGCGCCTCCTTCCTCTACACCCTGGGCAAGGGCGGTGTGGCGCCCCGGGAGCGGTTCGCGCGGCTCGGCGTGCCCACGTACCTCTCCCCCACCGACTGCGTCGGCAAGGACAACAGCGGCGACGGCGACGGCATCCGCACCCGGCCGCTGACCATGGACACGGTGTACGGCGAGATCCGCGACCTGGCCCGGGTGTTCGACGTCCCGGAGCGCGGCGAGAAGCTCGTCGGGGAACTCCGCGCCCGGGTCGACGAGGCCAAGGCCGGCGCCGACTTCGGCGACGCGTCCGTCCTGTACTGGTTCTCCGACTCCCAGGGGCCGTACATGGCCGGCTGCTGCGGCGCGCCGGGGATCGTCAGCGGGACGCTCGGGGTGAAGAACGTCTTCGACGACACCAAGGAGGAGTGGCCGCAGATCAACTGGGAGACCGTCGCCGACCGCGACCCCGACGTGCTGGTGATCGCCGATCTGACCCGCAAGGCGCAGTCGGCCGAGAGCGCCGCGAAGAAGATCGAGTTCCTGGAGTCGCATCCCGTCACCCGGAACATGACGGCGGTACGGAAGAAGCGGTACGTGATCCTCAGCGGCCAGGCCATGAACCCCACGATCCGCACCGTCGAGGGCATCGAGAAGGTGGCCGCGGCGCTGCGGACGTACGGGCTCGCGAAGTGACCCGGACCGGCCCGGACACGGCGGCCGAGGCGAGCCCCGCCACACCCCGTACCCTCCGTACGCCCCGTGCCCCCCGTACGCCCCGTGCCCCCCGTACGTCCCGGGCGCTTCCCCCGCTCGCCGGGGCCGCCGGGGTCCTCCTCCTGTGCGCCTCGGTCGCCCTCGCCCTCACGATCGGCCCGGCCGACATCCGCGTCCCGGACGCCTGGTCCGTGGTCGCCTCCCATCTGGGCGGAAGCCCGTCCGGCCTGAGCCCGATCCGGGACGGCATCGTCTGGGAGCTGCGGCTGCCCCGTACCCTCCTCGCGGCCGTGTGCGGTGCCGGGCTGGCGGTGTGCGGCGCGGTGATGCAGTCGCTGCTGCGCAATCCGCTGGCCGACCCGTTCGTCCTCGGGGTGTCCTCGGGCGCCTCGGCCGGCGCGGTCGCGGTCGTGGTCCTCGGCGTGGGCGGGGGTCTGGTCTCCGTCACCGGAGGCGCCTTCCTGGGCGCGCTCTGTTCCTTCGCCCTGGTCCTGCTGCTCAGTCACACGCTGGGGGGTTCGACGGACCGTGTCGTCCTGGCGGGGGTCGCGGCGATGCAGCTCTTCTCCGCGCTGACCTCGTTCGTGGTGATGACCGCCGCCGACGCCGAGACCACCCGGGGCGTCCTGTTCTGGCTGCTCGGCTCGCTCAGCGGCGCCGACTGGTCCGACGTCGGGGTGTGCGCGGCCGTCCTCGCCGGCGCGCTGCTGGTCTGCGGCGGACACGCCCGGACCCTGGACGCCTTCGCGTTCGGCGAGGACGCGGCGGCGGCGCTCGGCGTGCCGGTGGCGCGGACCCGGCTGGTCCTCCTCTCGGTCACCGCCCTGCTGACCGCGGTCCTGGTCTCGGCCGCCGGCGCGATCGGCTTCGTCGGCCTGGTCCTGCCGCACGCGGTCCGTGCCCTCGTCGGCCCGGGGCACGCCCGGCTGCTGCCGCTGACCGCCCTGGCCGGGGCGGTCTTCCTCGTCTGGACCGACACCCTGGCCCGTACGGTCCTCGACCCGCAGGAAGTGCCGGTCGGCGTGGTGACATCGCTCATCGGCGTCCCCGCGTTCGTCCTCGTCCTGTACCGCACGAGGAGGACGCGATGACCGGCACACCGCCCGTACCCGACGGCGGTACGGGGCTCCGCGCCGCACACGTCTCCCGTACGGCGGGCGGCGCGCTCGTCCTGGACGGCGTGACGCTCGCACCGCGCCCCGGCACGCTCACCGGTCTGCTGGGCCCGAACGGTTCGGGGAAGTCCACCCTCCTGCGCGTCCTCTCCGGCGTCCTCGCGCCGGACGCCGGGGTGGTGACCCTGGACGGCGACCCGCTGGGCTCCGTACCGCGCCGCGCGCTCGCCCGGCGCGTCGCCGTCGTCGAGCAGCACGCCGGCACCCAGGTCGATCTGACGGTGGCCGACGCCGTACGCCTCGGCCGCATCCCGCACCGCCGGGCATGGTCGCCGACGACGGCCGCGGACGAGGAGGCCGTACGGTCCGCCCTCGTCCGCACCGGACTGGCCGACCGGGCCCACCGCACCTGGCGCACCCTCTCCGGCGGCGAACGCCAGCGCGTCCAGATCGCCCGCGCCCTCGCCCAGGAACCGCGCGAACTCCTCCTGGACGAACCGACGAACCACCTCGACATCCAGCACCAGCTCGACCTCATGACCCTGGTCTCGGGCCTCCGCCTCACCTGCGTCATGGCCCTGCACGACCTCAACCTCGCGGCGATGTACTGCGACCACGTCGTGGTCCTGCGCGAAGGCCGGGTGGCGGCCGCGGGCCCGGTGGACGAGGTCCTCACCGAAGAACTCCTCGCGGACGTCTACGGCGTCCGCGCCCACATCACCCGCCCCACCGGGACCGACCGCCCCCACATCCGTTTCCTCGGCCCCGCCGACCTGCCTCATGGAGCCGCGCGCCGGCTTTGCTGAGACAGGACGCGCCTGACGGCGGCTTCCGCCGGCCCGGGTCACGACGGCAGGATGCGGGTCAGTGACGCGACCCGGGACAGCCGCACCGTGCCCAGCACGATGAGGACGAGGCCCGCCCCCATCGGCAGCAGCCACCAGCCGTCGCCGATCTCCTCCTTGTAGAGCACGACACCGAGGAGGAGGCTGACGAGGGCGTCTCCGAGTGTCAGCGCGGGCTGGGAGGCCGTGATGGGGCCCGCTTGCAGGGCGTTCTCCAGCAGGACGATCGCCAGGACGCCACACAGGACGAAGCCGTAGGTCTGCCAGACGGTCAGGAAGGCGACCGCCCCGTGGTCGGCGAAGGTGCGGGCCGCCGATTTCATGAGGGCCGCGGTGAGCGCGTTCGCCACGGCCGAGCCCGTACCCAGGCAGGCGGCCCGGCCCGCGCCGGGCGGGAGGCGGCGGGCGACGGCCACCAGGCCCGCGATCAGACCGAGTCCCAGGACGATCGCGGGGACCCACAGCGCCATCGGAGCCTGGGCGTTCCCACCGTGCGGATGAGCGGCGACCAGGACCACCGCCAGTCCGACGACGATGTACCCGATCGCCCGCCAGCCCGCCGTCGGCAGGCGCCGCCGGAGCACGTACGAGCCGATCATCAGGGCGAATGGCAGCTCCAGGATGAAGACCGGCTGGACCAGGGCGAGCGGGCCGGTGGCCAGGGCGAGCGCCTGGAACGCCGCCGCTCCCGCGACGGCCCCGATGCCGGCCACCCACACCGGCTGCCGCGCCAGGTCGGCGAACAGGCGGGGCTTGAGGGCGTGGCTCGCGGGGACGTTGAGCGCGGCCTTGCGCTGGAGCACGGTGCCGACGGCGTTGCTCATCGCGCCGAGGAGGGCGGCCAGGACGCTCAGCACGAGCACGGGCGGTCACCTCCGCGGACGCCTCGGGCCGGGGCCGGCCCACCCGCCCCGGGTCCGGGGGCACGGTGGGACTACATGCTCACATCCGGTACGCGCCCCCGCACGGGACACTGGTCCGCACGGGTGCTTCACCGGCGGCGCCGGGCCGGCCGACGGCCATACGGGCGCCCGCCGGCCGAGGCCGCCCCGCCGCCTGGTCCGTACCGCCGTCCCGTCGCCTGGTCCGTACCGCCCGTCGGCGTACGACACACCCCCCGCCCCGAGCCTGATCGCCAACACGCCGCATTCGCAGGCGAGTTGAGGACACCCGCGGAATCCGCCGCTCCAAAGCGACATGTCGCCGTTGCGACATGTCCCATCCGCGCCACCCGGATCGAGTGACATCCCGCCTCCAGTCGGCCGATTCTTTCCAGCGCGTCACCAGCACAGCCGGCACGACCAGCACCACCAGCAGGAACCGCTCGACCAGCTCCACCAGCACACGCCCCTGAGCAAGGAAGGCAGTACTGATGAGACGGATCCGCCTCTGGGCGGCGATATCCGCGGGATTCGCGCTGGCCGTGGGTGCCGTGGCACCCCTGCCCGCCGGCGCGAGCGGCCCCTCCCCGGACGCCCGCGCGAACCCGCCCGCCGACAACTCGACGACGGTGCGGCTGATCACCGGCGACCGCGTGACCGTCACCCCGGCCGGGGGCGGGCGGCAGACCGCCTCCGTCACTCCGGGGGACGGGCGCCGGGGCGTCGTCTTCCGGACGTACGAACAGGACGGCCATGTGACGGTGCTCCCGTCCGACGCGGGCGCCCTGGTGTCGACCGGACGCCTGGACCGCCGGCTCTTCGACGTGACGGCGCTCATCGCCCAGAAGTACGACACGGCGCACACGGACGCCCTGCCGCTCATCGTGGAGTCCGGCGGGCGGGCGACGCCGTCGGCGCTCCAGGGACTGGCCGCCGAGGGCACGTCCGTCCGCGGGCTCGACAGCATCGGCGCGCGGGCGGTGCGGGTGGACGAGGCGGACCTCGGCCGGTTCTGGAAGCAACTGCTGCCCGTCGGCGGCCAGTTGAAGAAGGCCGACGTCGCCGCCACGCCCCGGGTGTGGCTGGACCAGCGGATCCGCGCGTCCCTCGACCGCAGCACGGCCCAGATCGGCGCCCCGGCCGTCTGGCAGACCGGTTCCCAGGGCGACGGGGTCAAGGTCGCCGTCCTGGACACCGGCGCGGACGGGAACCACCCCGACCTGGCGGGCCGGATCGTCGAGGCCAAGGACTTCTCCGGCAGTTCCGGCACCGGCGACGTCTACGGGCACGGCACCCATGTCGCCTCCATCGTCGGCGGCAGCGGTGCCGCGTCCGGGGGCAGCCGCAAGGGCGTCGCGCCCGGGGCGCGGCTGCTGGTCGGGAAGGTCCTCGGCGACGACGGCTACGGCAGCGAGTCGTCGGCGATCGCCGGCATGGAGTGGGCCGCGGCGCAGGGCGCCAAGGTCGTCAACATGAGCCTCGGAAGCGAAGGTTCCTCCGACGGCACCGATCCCATGAGCCAGGCGCTGAACGAGATCAGCCGCAGCACCGGCACCCTGTTCGTCGTGGCGGCCGGCAACGCGGGCGAGCAGGGCGCCGGCACCGTCGGCTCCCCCGGTGCGGCGGACGCCGCGCTGACGGTCGGCGCCGTCGACCGGAAGGACGCGCTCGCCTCGTTCTCCAGCCGTGGTCCGCGCTACGGGGACGACGCCGTCAAGCCGGACGTGACGGCGCCGGGCGTCGACATCGTGGCGGCCCGCGCGGCCGGGACCACCATGGGCACCCCGGTGGACGCGGACTACGTCGCCGCCTCCGGTACGTCCATGGCGACCCCGCACGTGGCGGGCGCCGCCGCGCTGCTCGCCCAGCGCCACCCCGACTGGGACGGCGCCCGGCTCAAGGACGCGCTGGTCAGCACCGCCGTCACGGTCCCCGGCCAGAAGGTGACGGAGGAGGGCGGCGGCCGGATCGACGTCCGCGCCGCGGCCCTGGGGCCGGTCACCGCCACGGGCACCCTCGCCCTCGGCCCGTTCGAGTCCGACGCCACCACCGCCTCGGACGCCTCCGCGTCCCGGATCCGGTACGCCAACTCGTCCGACCAGGACGTCACGCTCGCGCTCTCCGTCAAGCTGGCCACGGACGGCGGCCGGGCACCCGCCGAGGGTTCGGTGCGGCTCGGCGCCGAGTCGGTGCGCGTGCCGGCCGGAGCGACGGTGGAGGTCCCGCTGACCGTCGATCCGTCGCGGGCCGGACGGGGCAAGTACTACGGCTACGTCACCGCCGCGTCCGCCGACGGGCGGACCACCGTGCACACCACCCTCGGTCTCGTCGTCCGCGGGCCCACGCACCGGCTCACCGTGAAGATGTACGACAAGGACGGCAAGCCCGCCGACGGCTACCCGAGCATCTGGGGCCCCGACGGCTTCGCCGGCTACACCAACCCCTCGTCCGTCGAGACCGAGGTCGAGGAGGGCGTCTACCAGCTGGAGAACGGCTGGATCGACAACTCGGACGACGGCCAGGAGCTGCGCCAGGTCGTCCTGCCGGAAGTGAAGGTCACCAAGGACACGACCGTCACCCTGGACGCCCGTACCACCGTCCCGGTGGAGATCCGCACGCCCCGGCCCGCGGAGCAGCGCGGCATCCTGAGCTTCCAGACCCACCGGGAGCTCGACGGCCGCGAGATGACGCAGGGCACGATGTACTTCGACATCGCCAAGCGGCTGTACGTGAGCCCGACCGCCAAGGTCACCGAGGGCTCCTTCGAGTTCTCCTCCCGCTGGCAGCTCGTCGCCCCGATGCTGCGGGCGCGTGCGCCGGGCCCCGATCTCGACCTGAACCCCTTCTACATGCCGCGGTCGCCGTTCTTCCCCGACCGGGGGGCCACCCTGACCGCGGTCGACGCCGGTGACGCCTCGGCTCCCGACTTCCGGCACGCCCGCGGCCGGCTCGCCGTCGTGGACAGCCCGGAGGGGGCGAGCGAGGACGAGCTCGTCGAGCGGGCCGCCGCCGCCGGCGTCCGCGCCGTGGTCCTCGTCCACCCGGATCCGTCCGGCTGGACCCGCTGGACCCCGCAGGGCGAGCGTCTGGCCCTGCCCACGATCCGCATCGGCGCGGGCCCGGGAGCGCGACTGCTCGCCCGGATGAGCAAAGGCTCGACCCCCGTGACGTTCTCGGGCGCGCCCCGCAGCCCCTACATGTACGACGTGATGCAGGTGTCCTCGGGGCAGATCCCCTCGCGCGTCGTCCACACCGTCTCCGACCGCAACAGCGCGGTGATCAAGAGCACGTACGCGGACAACGGCGGTACGGGCCAGGGCTGGGCGGCCGAGCAGCGCTTCGGCTGGCGGCCGTACTTCAAGACGGCCTGGCTCCAGTACACCCGGCTCGTGCCGCTCGGAGCCGCCCGGACCGAGTACGTCAGCTCCGGCGACACCACCTGGCAGCACCTGGTGCACTACCGGCCGACGTTCGACATGGACGGCACGCTCGGCCTCGGCATGCGGGACAGGCCGCGGACCTACCGGCCCGGCACGCAGCCGGCGGAGACCTGGGCGGGAGCGGTCGTCCGGCCGTCCATCCCGGCCGGCACCGCCACCCCGACCGTGCGCGACGGGAACGTGCTGCGGCTGCGGATCCCCGAGTTCACGGACTCCCAGGCCGGGCACTGGGCCTGGGCCTCCGTGGAGGGCGACATCGGGGCCGGGAGCACCTCCCGGGAGTGGGCCGGCGACTCGGTGAGCGCCGTCCTGTACCGCGACGGCAAGAAGCTCGGCGATCTGCGCGACGCCTGGCGGGACGTGGAGGTCGGGCCCGAACGGGCCGCCTACCGGCTGGACATGGCCACCGCCCGCGACGCGGAGGAGTGGCGGACCGGTACGGCCACCACGACCTCCTGGTCCTTCGCGTCGGGCCGGACGGACGCCGCCGCGCCGCTGCCGCTGCCGCTGCTCCAGCTCGACTACGACGTCCCCGTCGACGCCCGCAACACCCTGCGCGGCGCGGGCACGCACACCCTCGGTCTCCGGGTCCGCGCCCAGGACGGACTGCCCGCGCCGCGCGGCGTGACCGTCCGGGTCGAGACGTCCTTCGACGACGGGCGCACCTGGTCCGCGGCGAAGACGACCGGCCTCGGCCCCGACTCCTTCCGGGCCAAGGTCGACAGCCGGCCGGCGAAGGGTGCCTGGGTGACGCTGCGCGTCACGGCCTCCGACGCCGACGGGAACGCCGTCCGCCAGACCGTGCGGCGCGCCTACGCACTGCGCTGACCAGCGCTCCCGCGGGGGATGGGCGGCTTGGCCGTTCATCCCCCGTACTCCTGTGTGTAGTACGGTACTCAGCCGTTCGAAGCGCGGGGTGCGAGGGGGCATTCGTGGTACTGGAGCTCGCCGGCCTGTCCGCTGACGAGGAGGCGGTCTACGGACTGCTCGTGGCGTCCGGGCGGGCGGGCGCGACGGACCTCGCCCGGCAATGCGGCCTCACGGACGCGCGGACCCGGCACGCCCTGGACGCGCTCGCCGCGAAGAGCCTCGTCAACCCGTCGGACGGCCCGCCCCGGCTCTACCAGGCGGCTCCCCCGGACGTGGCGCTGCTGCCCCGGCTGAAACGGAGCGCCGACGCGCTCGACCTGGCCCAGCGCGAGGCGGCCCGGCTGATCGACACGTACCGCGACACGATGCGCCGGCACGACGCCGGCCAGCTGCTGGAAGTGGTCACCGGGGCGGAGGCGCTGCGCCAGAACCTCCGGCGGCTCCAGAACTGCGCGCGGGACGAGATGCTCTGGTTCTGCAAGGCCCAGTACGTGGCGATGCCGTCGGGCAGCAACACCGAGGAATACGAGGCACTGGCCCGCGGGGTCCGCTACCGCGTGGTGTACGAACAGGCGTTCTTCGACGACGAAGGGGCCGTCGACAACGTGGTGGCGGGCGTACGGGCCGGTGAGAACGCCCGCGCCGCGCCCCGTCTGCCGCTGCGCCTCGCCATCGCGGACCGTAGCGTCGCCATCTTCCCGCTGGTCGCCGGCGGCCCGCACGGCAGCCCGGAGGAACCCACCACGGCGCTGGTCAGGGACAGCAATCTGCTGGAGGCGCTGGTGGCGCTGTTCGACCGGTACTGGGAAAGCGCCGTCCCCTTGCGCCTCGACGACACCGGCGAGATCTCCGGCCTCGACGCGGCCGGGGCGCCCGGCGGACTGGCGCCCACCGACAGCACCTTGCTGTCCCTGCTGGTGGCGGGGGTCGCCGACAAGGCGATCGCGTCCCAGATGCAGCTGAGCCGCCGGACCGTGCAGCGCCGCATCCAGAGCATGATGGAACGTGCCGGGGCGGCGACCCGTATGCAGCTCGCCTGGCAGGCGGCGCGCCGCGGATGGCTGTGAGCCGAGCCGTGTGACCGAGGCCGAGGCCCCCCGCCCGGAACCCCGCCTTCGCCACCCCCTCATGACTTTGCCTTCTCTTTACAACCGGGGCCGGTGCTCCGTCGTCTCTCCCGCCGATTCCACACGCGAAGCCGCCCGTCGCCCTCTCACCGGGGACGGACGGCCTGTCAAGGGGAGACTCCACATGCGCATACGCGCTTCCATGGCCGCGTTCGTCTGCGCCGCGGCACTGGCCGCGGCCGCGGCGGGCACCGGCACCGCGATGGCCGACAGCAGGGGCTCCGGCCCGGCGGTCTCGACGGCGGCCCCCGCTCCGGTGGCCGAGAGCGGCGGTTCGGACGCCAAGGCGCCCACCGCGGCCCCCGCTCCGGCGGTCAAGCGCGGGGGTTCCGGCACCGCGGCACCGACCCTGCGGCCGACTCCCGCGCCGGCCGTGACGAGGGCGGGCTCGGGCACGACGCCGCCCGCGCCCCCCGCTCCGGCGGGCAAGACCCCGGGGCAGGTCCGGGTCGTTCCCTCGGGAGCCCCGGACACCGGCGTACCGCCGATGGCGTCGGCCGGCGACTCCGACACGGCCCCGGTCTCGACCGCGGCCGTGACCGGCGCGGCGCTCGGCGCGACCGCGCTGCTGGTGGGCGCCGGCACCCTGGTGCTCCGCCGCAGGCACCAGGGCCAGGGCTGACCGGTGCGGGCGCCATGGACCGCCACGCTGGTGGCGACGCTGACCGCGGTCACACTGACGGCCGGCTGTGAGCGGGTTCCGGCGCCGGAGGCGTCCGGAACCGCCGTGGCGCCCGCCGCCCCCGCCTCGCCCGCCGGAGAGCGGGCCGTACCGGATCCGGCCACACGGTCGGGGCCGGTACGCCTGGAGATCCCGGACATCGGGGTGGACACCCCGGTGATGTCCCTGGGTCTCGCCGCCGACGGGACCGTCCAGGTCCCGCCGGTCCAGGCGGACGACCCGGCCGGGTGGTACCGCGACTCCCCCGTCCCGGGACGCGTGGGCCCCTCCGTCCTGCTCGGTCATGTGACCGTCGGGCGCTACGGGGACGGCGTGTTCCGGAACTTGTCCCGGCTCCGGCCGGGGGCGCGGATCGTCGTCGCCCTGCGGGGCGGCACCTCGGCCGTCTTCACCGTGGACAAGGTGAAGGAGGTCGCCAAGGAGCGGTTCCCGACCGGGGAGGTCTACGGGGACGTCGACCGCCCGGAGTTGCGCCTGATCACCTGCGGCGGCACGCGGACCGACCACGGCTACCTCGGCAACGTGGTGGTCTTCGCGTCCCTCTCCGGCACCTCCGGCGCCCCGCGCTGAACCCCGTCACCCGCGCCGACTTCGAGAACTCTGGGGAGAGTTGAGCCGATCCAAGGACCGAGCAGCGTCCGCGCTGTTCGCCGACCTCTATCCCGGTCTCGCCGGGTGGTGCCGTCGTCTGGTCGACGACGACGGCACCGCCTGCGAGATCGCGTCCGAGGCGTTCACGCGCCTGTGGTCCCGCTGGACCAGCGTCGACGAGCCCCGCGGGTTCCTCTACGTGACGGCCGCCAACCTGGTACGCGACCACTGGCGCAAGCTGGAACGCGAACGCCGGGCGATGCGGCATGTCGCCACGGAGGCGTCCCTGGCCGCCCGGGACCCGGGGGCCGAGTCGTCCGTCCCGGTGAGGCTGCTGGTGCAGTCGCTGCCCGAACGCCTGCGGATCCCGGTTCTCCTGTACTACTACGCTGACTTGCCGGTCCGGGAGGTCGCCCTGCTCACGGGGCGAAGAGAAGGAACGGTCAAATCTGACCTGCACGCGGCCCGAGAACTCCTGCGCGCCAGACTCGGAGGACTTGTTGATCACGCCCATTGAGCCGTGGGACGGGGACGAGAGCCACGACGAGGAGCTGAAGGCCCTGCTGCGCCCGCCGCTCGTCGTGCTGACCCCGCCGCCCGGGACCTTCGCACATGTCCGCCGCCGCGCGGCATGGCGCCGCCGGCGCGCGGCGGCCGCGGGAGGCGCCGCCGTGGCCGTCACCGCCGCCGTCGCCGTCGCCGTGCTGTGGCCCTCGGCGGAGTCGGTCCGCCCGGCCCCCGTGATGCCGCTGGCCCCGGTCCCTTCCAGCACCGCTCCCCCTCGCCCCCGCCCCGCACGCCGGGCACGCCCCGGCCGTCCCCGGTGCCCCCTTCCCTCACCCCGACCCCGCCGGCGGCCGACGTCACCAGGTCCGGAAGGACCGCCAGGGACGGGGCGGACGGTGCGAACGGTGCGAACGGCAGGAGAAGCGCCCCGGAGGCCACGCCTCGATCACCACGGTCCACACCCGACCCCGGCGTCGCGGGCCTCAGGGCTCGATCAGCCCGGTCCTGATGGCGTACCGGGTCAGCTCGACCCGGTCGCGCATGCCGAGCTTCTGCAGCACGTTCGCCCGATGGCGGTCGACGGTCTTCGCGCTGATGAACAGGAGCTCGGCGATCTCCTTGGTGGAGCGGCCCTCGGCGACGAGTTTGACGATCTCCTCCTCGCGCTCGGTGATCGGCTTGCGCGGCGGTGCCTCCCCGCGGCGGACCCGCTCCACGTAGTGCCGGATCAGCGCGGTTTCCGTACCGGGATAGAGGAACGGCTCGTCGCGCATCGCCGCGCGGCACGCGTCCACCAGATCCCGGTCGGCCACCGACTTCAGGACGTATCCGCAGGCCCCGAGCTTCAGTGCCTCGAAGAAGTACTGCTCGCTGTCGTGCATCGTCAGGAAGAGGATCTTCAGGCCCGGCCGCTGCCGGGTCAGGGCGCGGGCGGCCTGGAGGCCCGTCATCCGCGGCATCGTGATGTCGAGGACGGCGAGATCGGCGTCGACGGTGCGGGCCAGCTCGATCGCGTGGGCGCCGTCGTCGGCCTCGCCCACCACGGCCAGGTCCGGCTCCGACTCGAGGACGAGACGTACGCCGCGCCGTACGAGGGTGTGGTCGTCGGCCAGCAGGATGCGTACGGGCGGGTTCACGCGGCTCCCTCGGTCGGCAGCGGCACCCGCAGACGTACGGTCGTGCCCTCGGCGTCGTCGGACGTGAGGGTGAGCGCCGCGCCGAGGCGGAGAGCGCGTTCGCGCATGCCCTGGATCCCGGCTCCCTCCTCCGTACCGCGCAGACCGCGGCCGTCGTCACCGACCACCAGCTCCACGATGCGAGGCTCGACGGACCGCAGCGCGAGGTCGATCCTGCTCGCGCCCGCGTGCCGGGCGGCGTTGGTCATCGCTTCCTGGGCCACGCGGTAGAGCACGAGTTCGGTCTCCGCGCCGAGCGAGGGCAGCGAGCCGTCCAGCCGGTGGCTCACGGTGACGCCCGGCGTGGAGAACTCCGTCGTGAGCGCCCTCAGCGCGCTGAGCAGACCGAGGTCCTCCAGGACCCCCGGCCGGAGCCTGCGGGCGATACGCCGTACCTCGTCCAGACTGTCGCGCACGGTCTCCTGCGCGGTGACGACGTCCTCGCGCAGCGGGGCCGGCGCGCGGTCGGCGAGGGTCTTGAACTGCAGGATGACGGCGGTGAGGGTCTGGCCGACCTCGTCGTGCAGCTCGCGGGCGACGCGCCGGCGCTCGGCCTCCTGCGCCGACAGCGCACGGCCGCTGCTCGCCGCCCGCTCCGCCTCCAGCCGTTCGAGCATGACGTTGAAGGTCTCCGTGAGCTCCGCCAGTTCGCCGTGTCCGGTGACGCGGGCGCGCTGTCCCGGCTTCGACGGATTCGCCTCGGCCATCGCCTTGGTCAGCCGCCGCAGCGGAGCGAGACCGGCGCGGAACAGCAGGGCGTTGGCCACGAGCAGCGCGACCAGGCCGCCGCACAGCACGAGCGCCTCGCGGGGCAGGACCGGGCTGGACACCGTCACCCACGGTCCCATCAGCAGTCCGGTCGCGAGGACGAGGACGACGGCGTTCAACAGGAACATCCGCCAGAAGAGCGGCACGCCCCTTATCCTCCTCGCGCTGGCTGGTTCCTTCGGTGCGGCTGTGGCCGCCCTCGGTCGGAAACACCACCGTCGGAGCAAGCCTCGTCGACCGCGATCGACGCTTCCATACATGCTGCCACCCATCTTTCACCCCGGCACCCGTCGCCGAACTGGGCTTTTCCCGCACACAAAAGGCATAAGGACACCCGCCCGCGGAGAACCCGTTCGTATGATCGATTACTCCTGGCCGGCCCGCTGACCGCCCTGAGAGCGAGATCCGCGGGTCGATTCCGGCCATCACGAAACACGGGGGTGTGGACGATGTCGTTCGAGGACGAGTGGGCCGCGGCGAAGGCGGCCGTCGCGATGAGGCTGAACCAGGCCGACAGTACGGGTGGCTCCACGCCGGCCAAGGGTTCGGCGGACTACGTGGTCGAGGACGACGACCTCGGTGACATCGGCCACGCCGCGTACGGGTTGTTCAACGGGCTCCAGTCCGGCGGAAAGCACGCCGGCGCGGCCAGCGAGACCGCGGCCGGCAGCCTGAAGGGCGACGGCTTCGACGCCGGCGCCGCCCTCGGCGAGGTGAACAAGACCTGGGAGACCCAGGTCAAGACCCTCCTTCAGGCATGCGCGCACATCTCCAACCACCTGAACTACACGAAGAAGTCCGCGAAGGCCGACGACGACTGGATCGGCGCGCAGCTGCGCATCATCGGCCCGGTCGCCCCCGGTGCCGAGGGCGCCGTGCCCGCGTCCCGGATCAGCCAGCTCTTCCGCTAAGGAGCCACCGTGCCCACGTTCGAACAGCTCCTGAACGCCAAGCTGGGTCCGGCGGAGACCGCGGTCACCCAGTGGACCGAGATGATCACCAAGCTGACCGCCCTCAGGACCGAGGCGTCGGCGATGAAGACGAAGGCGGACAAGTCGACCTGGCGGGGCGAGAACGCCACGGTGACCAAGGAATTCGTCGCCAAGACGACGAAGGAGTTCGGCGACGCCGTCACCGAGGCCGAGTCCGTCCGCGACCTGCTCCAGGACGCGTACACCCTGATCAAGTCCGCGCAGGGCGACCTCAAGGCGACGTACGAGAACCCTCCGCCGGGCATCACCATCTACCCCGACGGCGTGCTCAGTCACCGGGTCCACCCGGACCGCCGCTCGGCCGACAGCACCGAACCGATCGCCACCGAGGCGCAGTTCGACGCGCTGCGCGGCAAGATCGAGGGCATCCTCAAGCGGGCCGCCGAGGCGGACGAACTGTGCGCCTGGGGTCTGCGCGCGCTGATCGAGAACCACCCGAACGACTTCGGCAGCACCGACCTCGGGGGCGTCGCCGACGCGAAGAAGCTGCGCGAGGAGGAGCGGCAGCAGGCGGAGAACGGCCGTGAGGCGGCCAAGCTCTACGGCCGCTGGGAGCACCTCGACGACCAGGAGCGCGAGCGGCTTCTGAAGCTGGTCGAGGAGGGCCAGGACTCGCCGGCGTTCTCCGCCGAGCTGATGACGCACCTGGACTACAACGGCCGCAAGGAACAGGAGGCCGTACTCCTCCTGGCCTCCAGTCTGGAACACGGCGGGCGCGACGGTCAGTTGTCCGCGACCGACGCCCGCCTCTACAAGGCACTGTCCGGCAGCCTCGCCACCGCCACCGGCCCCGACTCCCCCATCGGCTCCCCCAGCGGCGTCCCCTCCGCCTGGACCGACCGCCTCCTCACCGTGGCCCGCGACGGCAACGGACTGCCGGACCGGCACCCGGGGAAGCTGGGCGGCGGGGCGGCGGGGCTGAGCGCGCTGACCAAGCTGATGGCCGCGGACTTCGACAGCGACGAGGTCTACGACCCGAACAAGGACCCCAAGGAGAAGTCCTCGCCCTGGAAGAAGGACGAGGGCGACCCGGTGTACAGCGAGGCCTTCCTCACGGAGGTCGCCGACACCATCCGCGACTGGGAGTCGGGCAACGACAAGGCCTACGACGGCCCCATGAAGAACTGGCAGGGCACGCAGGAGGACCCGATGAAGGGCCTGCTGAACGCCATGAGCCGCAACCCTTCCGCCTCCACCCACTACTTCGACCCGAACACCACCGACAACCTGAAGTACTTCCTGGACGACCGGAAGTGGCCCGGCGGCGACGTCGAGAGCAAGATGCCGACCGAGACCCAGTACACCTCGGCCCGGGCCGAGTTCGGGCTCGCGCTCGAGGCCGCCGCCACCGGCCGCGTCCCCGGCTCCCCCTGCACCCGGTGCCCGCTCACCACGACGGCGCCGAGACCGCGATCTTCGAGCGGATGATGGGCGAGTACACGAAGGAACTCAGGACGGACCCGAGCGCCGTGCCCGTCTCCATGCGGCTGCCGATGGCCGACATGATCGCCGACTACGGCTCCGACGTACACCAGATCCTCGGCAAGAAGATGGACGGGCCCACCGACTTCAACCAGCTGGAGATCGACCGGGGCGACCTCACCCGGATCATCCGCTCCACGGCCGAGGACCCGAACGCCTTCAAGGCCATCCACGGTTCGCAGTCCGTGGTCATGGGCGAGGGACTCGCGCGCTTCCCGGAGGAGTCCTTCCGCAAGGAGGACCCGGAGCTGCGGGCCTGGGTCAAGCAGTCCGCGTCGGTGTTCGGCCACCTCGACGGCGTACGCGGCGACGTCATCTACGACCTGGGCCAGGCGGAGAAGGACGCCAACAACTGGAACAAGATGGTGAATTACCACGTCGTCGGCGGACTGCTGACTCCCATCCCGATCGTGGGCGACGGGGTCCAGCGGATCGTGGACTGGGGTCTGAGCGGCTCCGTGAACGACAGCAACGCCAAGGTCGACGCCGAGACCCGCGAGAACATGATCAAGCATTACGACCAGGGCCAGACGCAGATATACGAGACGCTGCGCAAGGCGGCGCTGGAACGCGGGCTCACGGAGGCCGAGCTGGACGCGAGCCCCGGCGAGTACGAGGACCACCTCCAGTCGATCACCGAGCAGTGGTACCAGAACGGCATGCAGGACGCGGACAAGTCGATGGGGCAGTGACCGATGGACAAGAAGTGGCTGCCGCTGACCGTCGTGCTCGGCGCCGCCGGGCTGGCCGTCCTGACGGTGAGCCTCTGGCCTGAGGAGGAGAAGCCGCCACTGCCGCGGACCCTGTGCCACGGCGCGCTCAGCCGGCAGACGGCGGAGCTGATCGACGACGGGAAGGGGGGCGAGGTCAGCGCGGAGGAGTGGGAGTCCAAGGGCCAGGGCGGCTTGACGGTGTTCAAGGGGTGCGGCGTGAAGCGCGCCGACCCCGGCAACGACTCCCCGCGAGGGATCTTCAACCTGATCGTCGAGGACTCCCGGAACGACCCCGGCCCCCGGAAGAACGCCGTCCCCCTCGGCCCCGGAGCCACCGGCTGGGCGATCCCCGAGGAAGCGAGCGCCACCCTGCCCGCCGGCTGCGCCGCCCGCATGGGCTCGACCGCCCCGTACATCATGGTGACGCTCATCGTCCCCGCCCAGGAGCCGGAGAAGAAGCTCGTCGACCGCGACACGGCGATCCGCAACAACACGGCCATCGTGCGGGAGGCGGCCACGAACCTCGCACGCATCGCGGGATGCGGGTGAACAAGCGCGTCGAGGTGTCCCGACGCATCATCAGGTAGGAATATCCGCGAGGTTGGAGTTACGCCATGACGACCGCACCGTGCCGCAGGTTCCCGGTCCGCCTTGACCGAAGTGCGAGGGCGAAGCAGTGAGCGAGGAGCCGGTCTTCGTCCGGAGCAAGTGGGGTACCAACCGGTACGTCTACAACGTCAACAACCCGGTCGGTCGCGCACTCATCGTCCTCGCGCTGCTCGTCGCGGGCGGCGTGCTGTTCGGTCTGCGCGCCGAGTCGACGTGGAGCGAGGGCGAACTCCGCGACGCCGTCCGCAAGGGCGTCGCGGACCTGGACGGCACACAGCACTACACCAGCCTGGACGACGACCACGGCTCCCTGATCGCGGAGGCGATCCGGAAGAGCGGCATCGGCCCCGGGCACGGCGTCGACACGGAGAAGGAAGAGAGCGGCGGGTACACCGTCAGCACCAAGGACACCGAGACGGCATACTGCGTCCGCGTCACGCTCACCCTGGACACGCGGCCCGACCCGCTCTTCCCCCAGGCCGAGAACCCGCCGCCCTCCGACCCGGACATGCCCGCCTTCTACCTCTCCACCGCGACCTCCACCGAGGGCCCCTGCCCCTGACGTGCCGCGCCGCGTCGCGCCGGGTGCTCCTGTCCCGGCATATTCACGTTGCCGGGATGATCCGGTGCGATGCATGATCGGCCCTCCAGGGGCGATGCCCTGGAGGGGTACGGCAGTCGGCTCACCGAACCGCACTCGCAGGGGACCCTCGGTATCGACGGCACCGTCGTCGTGAAGCGCGGCCGCCCGCGCCCGGGAAGCCGGCCCCGCACCCCACCGGAGCACAGGTGAAGCTGCCCGTCGTCATCCATCAGGCCCGCTTGGGAGCCACCGAGTTCCGCGTCATCCGGCCTGCCCGGCCCCTGCACCACGCGGCCCTCATCGACCACGACCGTTACGTGGGGGCCTACGTCGACCAGGACGCCGCCCGCGGCATCGCCGGACTGTGGATGCTCGCCGCGCGCTCGCCCCGCTCGCTGATTCACCTGCCCCTGCGAGCCCATCACCCGGAGTCCCCGGACGCCGTCGGCCTCCGCCTGGACCTCGTACTCCTGCACCATTCACTCCAGTTCGCCCCCTCCCGCTGGAAAGAGGTCCGCGGCCGCCTCGGCCCCGGCCGTCCCCAGACCGTGAGCCTGCCCGAGGCAGAGCACGCCGATCCTGCCGTGATCGACTACGAGGCCTGCCACTACCGGGAGAATCGCGACCTTTTTCACCAGCATCTCCATGCCGAGACGCTGTTCATGACCGGCAGCGCGAGGGTGTTCCGGGATACCGCGCGCCTCTTCCTCGAGGTCGCCCGCGAGGGCCCGGGCCACACCCTCGCGCACCCCGGCTACTCGCACTTCTGCACCTCGCTGCACGCGAACGCCGGCATCCTCGGCAACGCCCGCGAGATCCACATCGAGTACTCCACCCAGTGGAGCTCCCGAGCTACTGCCCCGTCACGCGCTCGCCTCGATTATCCGTTTATGGGTCGTTGATCGTTTATGCAGTGGTGTCCTCGACAGTCGAGACCGGTCCGCACAGGACGGACCACCCCACCCGAAAGGTCTCACGATGTCACCGAGAACGAACCGCTCGATCGCCACCCGCGCCGCCGCCGCCCTCCTGGCGGCCGCAGGGTTGCCGGCCGTCCATGGCACGGCCCACGCCACCACACCCGTCACCCCGCCACGGCCTCCGACACCCTCGTCAACGGCGGCGCCCTGGCCTCCGGCGCGACCCTCTCCTCCGGCAACGCCCGCCTGGTCATGCAGCGGGACGGCGACCTCGCCCTCTATACCGTCGGCGCCAACGGCACCGACCAGCAGCTACGTTGGCACTCCGGGACCACCGGCGAGGGCAACAAGGCCGAGCTGCGCACCGACGGCAACCTCGTCGTCACCGCCCCGGACGGTGGCGCGCTCTGGCAGAGCCGGACCGGTGACAGGGACTGCCCGCACATGCCGTGGACGAAACTCGCCCTCCGTTCCGACGGCGTCATGAACATCCTGTCGGGGTCCGACAGCGAGGCCCCCTACCTCGTCCCGCTCTGGTCGTCGTCCTACGGCCTTCAGTTCCCCTGCGGCGTCTCCGGCCGGTGAACGCCCCCGCCTCGGGACTGAGATTCGCCCTGCTCGGCCCGGTGCGGGCCTGGTGCGACGGCGCCCCGGTCGACCTCGGACAGCCCCGCTCGCACGAAGTGCTCGCGGTGCTGCTGGCCGCGGCCGGGCGGGCGGTGTCGCTGCCGCTGCTCGTGGACGCCGTGTGGGACGAGGGTGACCGGCCGGCCCGTGCGGAGCACGCGGTCCGTACCCATGTGTGGCGGCTGCGCCGGGCCCTGGCCCGGCACACCACCGAGCCGGCACTCGTCACCGTCGGAGACGGCTACGCGCTGCGCGCCCCCGCCGGTGCCGTGGACCTCTGGGCCTTCGAACGCGCCCAGGCGCGGGCCGAGGAGATCCGGACCGCCGGCGGCACCGCCGAGCAGGCCCGGGACGTCCTCGCGGGGGCGCTGGACCTGTGGACGGGCGAGCCGCTGGCCGGGCTGCACGGGCCCCACGCCCGGAGCCTGCGCGTACACCTTCAGCGGGTACGGCGGTCCCTGCTGGAGGCCCGGCTCGGTCTCGACGCCGAACTGGGCGACCGGCCCGACCTCGCCGCTGAAGCGGGCGTCTGGGTCATGGAGTTCCCGGCCAGCGAGCCGCTGCGCGCGGTACAGATGCTGGCGCTGTTCCGCTCCGGCCGCCAGGCCGAGGCGCTGGGCGTCCTGGAGGACACCCGGCGCTATTTGGGCACCGCGCCCGGTGCCGAACTGACCGCGCTGCACCTGCGGATCCTGCGCTCCGATCCCGGCCTGCGGCGTCCCGACACCACCGGCCCCGGGCCCCGGACGCCGGGTTCCGGCGGCGCCTTCCCCTCCCCCGTCCCCGGCTTCACCGGGCGCGACGAGCAGCTCCGTGCGCTCACCGCGATGCTGACCAGGCCGGACGCCACGGCCGTCGTCGTCTCGGCGGTCAACGGCATGGCAGGCGTCGGGAAGACCGCGCTCGCCGTGCAGGCCGCCCAAGGGCTCGGCGGCGCCGCCTTCCCCGAGGGGCGTCTGTACGTGGATCTGCGCGGCGCCGACGCCGAACCCCTGGAGCCCCACCGCGTACTGGAGGGCTTCCTACGGGAGTTGGGTATCGCCGACGAGGACGTCCCCGAGGACGCCGACGAACGTGTCGCGCTCTACCGCACCCTGCTGGCCGACCGCCGGATGCTCCTGCTGCTGGACAACGCGGCCTCCAGCGAACAGCTCAGACCGCTGATCCCCGGGGCCGCCGACTGCGCCGTCCTGGTCACCAGCCGCGCATGGCTCCCCGGCCTGGCCGGGGCGCACCATCTGCGGCTGGACGTCATGCCGCCCGAGGAAGCCCTCGGCCTGCTGCGGCAGACCGTCGGCGATCGCGCCGTGGACGCCGAACCGGAGGCGGCCGTCGCGCTCGTGGCGGCCTGCGGACACCTGCCGCTCGCCCTGCGGATCGTCGCCTCCCGCCTGGCGGCCGAACCCGGCCGGCCGCTCTCGGACATGGTCCGGCGGCTCGCGGACGAACGCGGACGCCTCGACGAACTACGCACCGGCGACGCCGCGGTGGACGCCGCCTTCGAGCTCTCGTACACCACCCTCACTCCCGAACAGGCCGGCGCCTTCAGGCTGTTGTCCGTCCCGGAGATCCCCGATCTCGCCCTGCCGAGCGCGGCCGCCCTGCTGGGGATCGGTACCGACGAGGCCGAGGAGCTCCTGGAATCCCTTGTCGAACTCAATCTGCTGGAGTCGCACCACCTGGGCCGCTACCAGTTCCACGACCTCGTCCGTGCCTTCGCGCGGGTCCAGAGCGCCCGTCAGGACTCTCCCGGCACGACGACCCGGGCCCTCGCCGGCCTGCTGGACTTCTGCCTTGCCACCGCTCGCACCGCCGACGCGGTCGCGCACTCCGCCGAGCCGGACGAGCGTACGCTCATCGATATCGCACCGGCTTCCCCGGGGCTGTCCTTCGCCACCGCCCAGGAGGCCACCGACTGGATGCGCGAGGAGACCGCCCTGCAGGGGGCGTTGATCGCCCGTGCGTGTGTCGACGACGGCCTGCCGCTGCCCCAGGCCGCCGATCTCGTCGACCGGCTCAACACCGTGCTCTCCGGCATCACCCACCTCACGGCGGTGGCGGAACAGGCCTGGCACGTCGCCGAGGTCGCCGCCCGCCGGGGCGACCGGCCGTCCGAGGCCCTGGCCCGTTACGTCCGCGGCAACGCCCTGTGGCACGCCAACTCCTTCTCCGAGGCCGAAGCCGAACTCCACCGCAGCCTGGAACTGTGCGCCCCGGACGCCGACCTGCGGCTGCGGGCCTCGGCACACCTCACCCTGTGCGCCCACGCCCGGGTGCGCGGGCGCTTCGACGAGGCGATCGCCCACGGGGAGGAATCGGTGCGGTTCTTCCGGAGGCTGGGCGCGGCGACCGCCGAGGGCACCGCGCTGGGCGAGCTGGCCTTCAACTACGCCCGGCAGGACAGGCTTTCCGAGGCCAGGGAGGCGGCCGAGCGCGGGGTGGAACTGCTCGGCGGCCGGGAATCGGTATCCAAGGCCATCGGCCTGTACTACCTGGCCCGGGTATTGCGCCTGTGCGGGGACCCGGACGAGGCCCTGCACCGGGCCGAGGCCGCCCTGCCCCTCTTCCGCGCCCTGAACGTCTCCTCCTTCGAGGCCGCGTCCGGCAACCTGATCGCCGAACTCCACGCCGAAGAGGAGCGGTACGCGCTCGCGGCACGGACCGCCGAGACGTTCCTTCCGCTGGCCCGCAAGGTCAGCGCGATGCTGGAGGGCGGACTGCTCCGGACGCTCGGCCGCAGCCTCGTCCACCTGGGGCAGCGGGCCCGCGCCGGCGCCTGTCTGAGGGCCGCCCTGGAACTCTTCGAGGGGCTGCGGGCCGAGCAGGAAGTCGAGCAGATCCGCGGGCTGCTGAACGAGCAGGCGGCAGCGGCGTTTATCGACCGGTGAACACGGGGCGGCAGTCTCTGTGACGCAGCAAGAGCTGCCCCGCACACCGTCTCAGGAGGAACTTCCATGAAGCCCGTTCGTACCCTCGCCGCCCTCGGTCTGGGCACCCTGGCCACCGTGGCCGCCGTCGCCTCGCCCGCCGTCGCCCAGGAGGCCACGTCCGCGCGCACCACGGCCGGGCAGCACTGCGTGGCCGACACCGACAACGGCGCCATGTCCTGCTTCTCCAGCTACCGGGAGGCCATCGCGTTCGCGACCAAGGGCCGCGTCACCGACGCTCCCGAGGACACCCGGGTCGCCGCGCACGACAAGAAGCTCCAGGAGCGCCTCAGCGGTCCGCGCGGCGAACACGGCCTCAAGCTCACCAAGAACTCCGAGGCCGGCCTGCAGGCCACGTCCCGGGTCCTCGGCACCGTCTACAGCGACAAGGACTTCGGCGGCTCTTCGCTCAGCCTGCTGGGCAGCCTCGGCTGCGGCTTCCGCTACCCCGAGTTCGCCAACCTGTACGACGGCTGGAACGACTCGATCAGCTCCACCGCCTCCGGCCAGTGCGACGTCACCCTCTACCAGCACGCCAACTTCATCGGCTTCAGCCAGACCTTCCGGGGCAACGTCCCCTACGTCGGCGACGCCATGAACGACCAGGCCAGCTCGGTCAGCTTCGACCGCTGACCTATTCGCCTCATCCGGCCGGCGCGGCGCCCTCCCCACCGGCGCCGCGCCGGTATCCGGCGGGGCCAGGGGCTCCGGGCAGGACGCACCACGGGTGGGGCTGGGCTGGATCCGCTGTGGACGTGGGGTCGGCGGGAAGGCCGGTCGAGGTCAGTAGCCGAGGGCGGCTCCGTCACCGCGGGGGTCCGCGCCTCCTTCGTAGAAGCCGTGGCGTTGGTCGACGCGGATCGCTTGGGCGTGACCCGTGTTGTCGTCCCAGCCGGTGACGGGCTGGACCGGCTGCCCGCGTCGCTTCAGTTCGCGGACGATCTCGTCGCCGATGCGGCCCTCCGAAGTCAGGTTGCGTGAGGGGGTTCCCCAGGTACGGCCCATCAGCCGGAGCGGGGCCTCGATCGCCTGCTGGACGTCGTAGCCGAAGTCGACCATCCGGGTCACCATCGCCACCTGTGACTGCGGCTGCCCTTCACCGCCCATCGCGCCGAACGCAAGGTGCGGTACACGGTCCTTGAGGAGCAGGGCCGGGGCCAGGGTGGTGGAGTCCGTGCGCTGGGTGGTGCGCTCGCGGACGAGACCAGCCTCCTTCAGACGCGGGAGCGCGAGGTCGAGGAGACGGCCGGCCCGGCCGTCCTCTGTGAGACGGTCGCGGAAGTCGGCCGGCACGCTGTGGTGGAAGCCAGGATCGTCCAGTTCCATGGCCAGCGCGTACTTGAAATCGATGCGGCAGCGAACCGCGTCGGCGGCCTGCCGGTCCGAGAGGCCGAGCAGGAGCTGGAGCACGCAGACGGTGGCCAGTTGGGCGGGCGGCAGACCCGGATGGCCGTCGCTCGGGTACCAGTCGGCGAAGTCCTCGTCACGCCACAGCCGGCCCGGGTGGTCCCTCACCCGCATCGCCGTCGTACCACCCGGGTTGCTCGCCTGCGTCTGCGCGGTCAGAGAAGGGACTTGCTCACCAGGACGGGCACGGAGCGACAATGGGCACTCGACAATTGCATCGGTCCTTGAACAGAGCCGAGTATGCCCGTTGATCACGCTGCCCCGCCGGGGATCCTCAGGATCCCGCTAGGGCGTGTATCGAAAGCACGGACAGGCCGGGCGGGGTGATGTCCCGGTCCGGCCCGTCCGCTCTCTGCTAAAGGTCGAGCTGATACTGGTGTGTCGTGTGCGTGGGTGTGCAGCCGAGACCGTCGTTGACCCGTCGCATGTGCGCGTTGCTGTCGGCGGTGTCGGTCAGGAGGTCACCGAGGTCCGGATAGTCCCTGTGGGCCTGTCGGATCGACTCGGCCTTCATCCATCGGCCGAGGCCGTGACCTCGGTGCTCGGGCAGCACCCCCGTGCCGTAGTGCTGGCCGTAACCTGTGCCGTTGCCGGGGATGACGAGTTCGGTGAAGGCGGCGTTCGAGCCGCAGAGTTGAGCTCGGCCGCCTCTTGACTGACCCCTGACCTGACGGCGAAACGCCGCGGCTTGCCGGGGCGTTTCCTCAGTTCAGCGCAAGCCGTCTGTGTCGTCGTGCTCTTCGCCGACTGGGAGTGGCCGACGGTCCTCCACCGGGTCATCGCTGTAGATGACCGCGGAGACCGCGCTGTCGTAGGCATCGTCGAGGCCGTTACCGCTTGCGCCGAGTATGTTCTCCCAGTCAATTCCCATACCTACGAGCCTACCCGTAGTGTTCGAGGAACCGAGCGATGTGGGCGTTGAGCTCGTCCGCCTGGGCAAAGATCGCAGCTTCCTCTCCTGGAAGGTGGGCGGCGCGGCCAGCCTTGTCATCGGGCTAGTGCCGCATCAGGCAACCTTCGCCTCTCGTGACGAGTCGCCCGGTCGCTGCGGTTGGCAGCTCCGGGCGATCAGAATGATCACGTGGCTGAACGTGTGCGAGTCCGTGAGATTGATGAAGATGAGGGGCGACGGCTGCTTCGGATCGTCCGCCGGGGAACCGGGTCGGTGGTGACCTGGCGGCGGGCCCAGATGGTGCTGCTGTCCGCCCAGCGCATGGACGTGGCGAAGATCGCGGAGGTGACGTTCACCAGCGCGGACCGGGTCCGGGATGTGATCCACAACTTCAACTCCGACGGCTTCGACTCTCTCTATCCGAAGTACAAGGGCGGCCGGCCCAGGACGTTCACGCTGCCCGAACGCCGGGAGATCAAGAAGATCGCGAAGTCCAAGCCGGCCGAGCACGGCCTGCCGTTCTCGACCTGGAGCCTGGCGAAACTGGCCGATTTCCTGGTCGCCGAGGGGGTGGTCGATGACATCAGCCACGAGGGCCTTCGGATCCTGCTCCGCGAGGAGGGCGTCTCCTTTCAACGCGTGAAGACCTGGAAGACCTCCCGCGACCCTGACTACGCGGCCAAGAAGGCCCGGGTCGAACATCTCTACGCGATAGCCGACGGCGAGGTGACACCCGAGGAAGGCGAGCCCGAAGTCATCTTCTGCATGGACGAGTTCGGCCCGCTCAACCTCCAGCCCCACCCCGGACGGCAGTGGGCCGAACGCGGCGGCCGGCACAAGAACCCCGACCGCGAGCCCCGGCCCCGCAGGCGGGCGACCTACAGCCGTCCGCACGGGGTCCGGCACCTGTTCGCCGCCTACGACCTGGCCAAGGACCAGCTCTACGGTCACATCAAGAAGACGAAGAACCGCTCGAAGTTCCTGGAGTTCTGCCGCTACCTGCGCTCGCTGCACCCGACGGACGTACGCATCGCGATCGTCTGTGACAACTACTCGCCGCACCTGACGACGAAGCGGTGCCAGCGGGTCGGGACGTGGGCTGCGGCGAACAACGTCGAGATCGCCTACACCCCGACCAACAGCTCCTGGCTCAACCGGATCGAGGCCCAGTTCACCGCCCTGCGCTATTTCGCCCTAGACGGCACCGACCACCCCAGCCACAAGGCCCAGGGCAGCATGATCCGCCGCTACCTCATCTGGCGGAACAAGCACGCCACCGACCAACGCCTACGCGAAGTCGTCACCAGGGCAAACGTTGCCTGATGCGGCACTAGTACGAGGTCGACGATGCCCAGGGACATGAGGGCGCCACCGGCGGGCCGATGTCCGGGGGCCCGCTGCGGAGGGGTGGCGCCGGCCTCCGAAAAGGGCCCGGTGTCCACCAGGCCGTCGACGCGTGTCTCGACGATCGGGGACCCGTCCGCGGGCCCCGTCGCCGTCGCGTCTTCGGGCCGCACCACCCCTATCTGGTCTCCGAAACCGGACGAGAAGAAGAGGTGGGGCCGCGAGTGCCTGGGGTAGCGTCGTCCTGTTCGCCGCGTGCACCGCGGCACGCATCGGCGAAGTCTCCGGCTGTCGAGTCGGGGACGTCGACACCGCGAACTGGATCTGGACCGTCCGGCGGCAGACGACCCCGGCCCCCGGCGGCCTGGTCGACAAAGGAACCAAGGGCAATCGCTCCCGCCAAGTACCCATCATCGAAGAGATCCGGCCGCTTGTCGCACAACGCGTCCTGGCCGCCGTCGGTCTGACAGCGCTACCCGCACCCCGACGCCCGTCAGATCACCGCCGCCGGCGCGGCACTGACCGCGCACCTCAGCGTGCTCCGCGCCCCCCCGGACCCTTCCGAGCCCGATCGCCGTCGCCCGCTGACACGGCCAAGACGAGTTGGTCCCCAAATGGTCCCCAAAACGACCGAGGGGCCGTCTCAGATTGCTCTGAAACGGCCCCTCGATTCACGACTCTTTCGAGTCGGGACGACAGGATTTGAACCTGCGACCCCTTGACCCCCAGTCAAGTGCGCTACCAAGCTGCGCCACGTCCCGGTGCCCGTCTGACCTGCGGTTTCCCCGGCCCGACGTGCAAGAGAACCATACCGCACTTCGGCAGGTGGTCACGAACCGGTTCGCGGGGCGAGCCTCCGGCGCGGGTGCCTGCGGCCGGCGGAGGGCCTTCCCGGCGCCCTCCCCTCTCCCCCTTCCCCGGCGCAGGCGTCCGAGCACGCTCCGTAACAACCATCCTTCACTCTCCGTAGCGCCTCAAAGCGCCTGCTCGCGCGCCCCCGCGCCCCCGCCGCGGGCTCGGGAAAGGGCTTGATCACGCCACATCCGACGCGGTTCCCGAGGAGTTGGTTTGGGGAACAGATCCGGAATACCGCGTCTTCCGAGGAGGAAGGGGCCCATGAGGCGACGAGACCCGCCTCACCGCCCTATGACCGTGATTCCCTTGCCCTTGGCATGTGGCAGAAACACGTCCCCCGGGAATGTCCCGCAGCCGGGAGGGAGCAGGCCAACCCTCCATGAAACACATGCAGAAACAAACGTCAACCGTTCCTGTTTAAGACAAACTCGGTCTCGATATTGATCCCTATCCGAAAGATCAACACCATGAAGTGGTCGGCCTACTCGGGACGGAACCACTGCCGATGCTCCACCTGCTCGGACCACTCGACGGGCAGGCAATTAGCAGGGGAGGACTCGAATGGACGGCTACTTCAACAGTCGGTTGCATCATCAGCTCCGTGAAACCGTCCGCGACTTCGCGGAGAGTGAAGTTCGGCCACGGATACCGGAGATGGAAGCCTCCCGAACGGTCCACCACGAGCTGTCCCGGCTGATCGCCGCCCAGGGCTGGATCGGCGCGACGATCGCCCACGAGTACGGCGGCATGGGCGCAGGTCACCTGGCCAAGACCATCATCATCGAGGAGCTGGCCCGGGTCAGCGGCGCGATGGGGGCCATGGTCCAGGCCTCCCAGCTCGGCACCGCCAAGATCGTCCACTTCGGCAGCGACGACCAGCGCAAGACCTGGCTTCCGGCCATCGCCGCCGGCGAGTGCCTGCCGACCATCGCGGTCACCGAACCCGACTCCGGCGGCCATGTGCTCGGGATGACGGCCAGCGCCGTCCGCGACGGCGACGACTACATCCTCAACGGGAGCAAGGTCTTCGTCGGCAACAGCCACGTCGGCGACCTGCACGGCGTCGTGGTCCGCACCGGACCCGGTTCGAAGGGACTCACCGCGTTCCTGGTCGAATCCGATCGTCCGGGCTTCCGAACCGGTCCGCAGAAGCCCGCCATGGGTCTGCACGGTTTCAGTTTCGGCGAACTCATCTTCGAGAACTGCCGGGTTCCGGCCGCGAACCGGCTCGGCGACGAGGGCGACGGTCTCGCCGTCGCGTACTCCTCCAGCGTGCTCTACGGCCGGGCCAACCTCACGGCCGTGTCACTCGGCATCCACCAGGCGCTCCTGGACGAGACCACCCGCTTCGCCAGCGAGCGCATCCGCTACGGAAAGCCGCTCGCCGAGCTGCCCACGGTCAAGCTCAAGCTGGGACAGATGCAGTCGCGCCTGATGACGTCCCGGCTCGCCGCCTACCACGCCGTCCACCTGCTCGACCAGGGCATGTCCTGCGACGCCGAGCTGATGAACGCGAAGCTGGTGAACGTCGAGTCCGCCATCGACTCCGGGCGCAACGCCATGGAGATCCACTCGGCAGCCGGTCTCTACACGGACCGCCCGGTCGAGCGGTACCTGCGGGACGCGCACCACATCTTCGCCCCCGCCGGAACCTCCGACATCCAGCTCCTGCGTCTCGCCGAGTACGCGCTCGGCCAGGACAAGGGCAGCTGGTCGGAGCGGCTCTCCGAGGTCGTCCGCACTCCGCCCCTGGAGCCGGTCCACGCCTGACGGCCATCCGGCGAGCCCGCCGCTGAAACGCCCGGCCGCCTCATCGGCCGGAAACCGGTGGCCCCCGCACACCACGGTGCCCCGGAGTACGGCGACAAACGCCGTACTCCGGGGCACCGGAACGTCCGGCTCCACCGCGATCCGTATCCGCTCCGTACACGATCCGTGAGCATCAGGCCCATCGGCCGGTCACGGTCCGTACGGACCACGGGCACGGACCGTACCCTGAGACCGCCAGGGGCCGACAAGAGGACGGATCGTCAGCGCGGGCCGTCCTCGCGGCGGTTGATCTGCTCCATCAGCTCGGCCGCCATCCCCTTGATCGTCTCCAGACCGGCCCGGCCCCACGGCCGGACGTCCGTGTCGACGACGCAGATGGTGCCGAGCGCGACCCCCGTCCGGTCTATGAGAGGCGCTCCCATGTAGGAGCGGATACCGATCTCGTCGACGACCGGATTGCCCGCGAACCGCGGGTAGTCGCAGACGTCCTCCAGGACCAGGGCCTTGCGGCGCACCACCACGTGCGGGCAGTAGCCGTGGTCGCGCGCCATGAAGCGGCCCACTCCCCCGCTGCCGCCCGCCGCCGCGGTCGCGCCCAGGTCGGACCCCGAGTGCATACCGGCCGGGGTGTGCAGACCCGCGAAGAACTGCCGGTTCTCGTCGATGAAATTGACCATGGAGAACGGCGCTCCGGTCACCTCCGCGAGCCGGTGGGCGAACTCGTCGAACGCCGGGTCCGGCTGCTCGCCGAGGCCCAGTTCCCGCATTCGAGCCACGCGGGCGGGCGCGTCCTTGTCGATCGGGGTCAGCAGCATGTGGCCGGTCGGGTCGTAGGTCATGACGTGGCTCCATAGCTCGGCACGGCGGCCGGGATGGTGGTGAGCAGATGCTGGACGAGGGTCAGCAGGGTACGGATCCCGGAGCTGGCGATCCGGGCGTCGCAGAGCACGATCGGAACGTCGGACCGGAGGTCGAGCGCCGCCCGTACCTCTTCCGGGTCGTAGCGGAAGGCGCCGTCGAACTCGTTGACCGCGACCACGAAGCGGATCCCCCGCCGTTCGAAGAAGTCGACGGCGGAGAAACAGTCCTGGAGGCGGCGGGTGTCGGCGAGGACGACCGCGCCGAGCGCGCCCTCGGACAGTTCGTCCCACATGAACCAGAAACGTTCCTGGCCCGGGGTGCCGAACAGGTACAGCACGTTGCGCGCGTCGAGGGTGATGCGCCCGAAGTCCATCGCGACGGTGGTCGTGGTCTTGGACTCCACGCCCTCCAGACTGTCGGTGGCCGCGCTGACCGAGGTCAGCAGCTCTTCGGTGCTCAGCGGTTCGATCTCGCTGACCGCGCCCACGAACGTGGTCTTGCCGACCCCGAACCCGCCCGCCACCAGGACCTTCAGGGCGGTGGGGAGCGGGTCGGTCGCGAGACTCCCGTGACCACGGTCGTGGCGCTCAGAGCCGTTGTCGTAGGCCATCGAGCACTGCCTCCAGCAGGGAACGGTCGGTTGGGTTGGTGTGGTAGCGGGGCGCCCGGGCAGTGAGTGCCCCGCAGTCCACGAGATCCGAGATCAGGACTTTGGTGACGACGGCCGGCAGCTTTAAGTGCGCCGCGATCTCCGCCACCGAGGTGGGGCCGCCGCACAGGCCGAGAGCCAGACTGTGTTCGGGGCCCATGTGCGGCTGCGGGGCACCGCCGGTCGCCATCACCATGGAGAGCAGGTCGAGGGTGGCGGTGGGCTTGGTACGTCCTCCGCTCACGGTGTACGGGCGGATCAGCCGGCCGGCCGCGTCGTCGAGCCAGGGTCCCTCCTGGCGGGCCCCCATGCTCAACGCCCCAGGCCGCCCGGCGTGCCCGCGGCCGTTCTGGCCGGGGTGACCAGATACGGCCGCACGCTCTTGACCAGCATCGCCATCTCGTACCCGAGGACGGCGGCGTCGGCCTCGCGGCCGGCCAGGACCGCGAGGCAGGTGCCGGAGCCGGCGGTGGAGACGAACAGCAGCGTGGAGTCCAGCTCGACGACGACCTGGCGGACCTCGCCGCCGTCACCGAAGCGGGCGCCGGCGCTGCGGCCCAGCGAGTAGAGACCGGAGGCCAGCGCGGCCATGTGGTCGGCCGCGTCGTGGTCGAGTCCGTGGACGGACTTCACCAGGCCATCGGAGGAGAGCAGGACGGCGCTGCGGGTGTAGGGGACCCGCTGCACCAGGCCGCTCAGCAGCCAGTCGAGATCCGCGGAATGGCCGTTCGGCGCATGGCTCGCCATGGTGCATCTACTCCTTGTGCGCGTCGTCGGGACGCAGCGGGTCACGGGGGGTGGGCTGGGTCTCCGCGAGGCCGATGCCGCGCTGGAACGCGGCCATCAGACCCGGGTCGTGCAGGGCGTGCTCCTCGGGCTGGCGGGCCGTCGGCTCGTCGCGCAGCTGCGGGACGAGGTGTTCCTGGGCACGCCGCTTGGGGAGATCGGGCCTGCCCGACGCGCCGGCGCGCGGGGCCCGGGGGGCCTCGCCGCCGGGGGCGGAGAGTGCGGTGCCGGGCCCCGCGGGCTCGGCCTGGGAACGCGGGGTGGGCGGGGAGGGCTGGTGCGGTACGCCGGGCAGGCCTCCGCCGCCCGGGGTGCCGGCGCCGCCGTATCCGCCGCCGTTCCCGAATCCGGTGGTGTCGCCGTACCCGCCGGTGTCGCCGTACGCGGTCGGGGCCCCGTGCCCGGTGGAACCTGCGGGCGCGACCGGCGCGGCGGCCGGGGGCTGCGGGTGCGGCGCGGCCATGGGCGCCGGTACGGGGGCGGGCGCGGCGGCGAATGCCTGGTGCGGGCCCTGGGGGTGGGCGAGGGCGTGGGCGGAGCCGGCGTCGGCCACGGGCGGCAGCGGCGCGGCAGCGTGGCCGACGACCGACGGAGCGGGGGCGGGCGCCGAGACCGGGGCCGGGGCTCCGGTCTGCCGCGCGCTCGCCGGACCGCCGATGAGCTGGACCGTGTCCGGGCCGCTGTCCTGCGCCTGCGGCGCGATCGGGGCCGCCGGGGCAGGTGCCTGCGCCTGCGCGGCCTGGGCCTGGCCCTCTCGGCGGGCCAGCCCCTCGGGGTCGGCGCCGAGGAGACCCTGCGGCAGGACGAGGACGGCCTGGATGCCTCCGTAGATGTTCGACTGCAGGCGCACGGCGATGCCGTGCCGCCGGGCGAGCGCCGAGACGACGAAGAGTCCGATGCGGCCGTCCTGGAGCAGATGCGCCACGTTGACCTGGTCGGGGTCGGCGAGCAGGGCGTTCATCTTGCTCTGCTCGTCCGCCGGCATACCCAGGCCGCGGTCCTCGACCTCGATCGCGAGACCGGCCGTGACGTACTGGGCGCGCAGCAGCACCGTGGTGTGCGGCGCGGAGAACAGCGTCGCGTTCTCGACGAGTTCGGCGAGGAGGTGTATGACGTCGGCCACGGCATGGCCCCGGAGCGTACCGTCGATCGGCGGCACCAGTTTCACCCGCGGGTACTGCTCGACCTCGGCGATGGAGGAGCGCAGCACCTCGGTCATGGTGACCGGGTTCGACCACTGGCGGCGGGAGATGGCGCCGCCGAGCACGGCCAGGTTCTCCGCGTGGCGGCGGATGCGGGTGGCGAGGTGGTCGATGTGGAACAGGCCCTTGAGCAGCTCGGGGTCCTCGACCTCGTTCTCCAGTTCGTCCAGAAGCTGGATCTCGCGGTGGACGAGCGACTGGAGGCGGCGGGCGAGGTTCACGAAGACCTCGACCTTCTGCTCGTTGCCGACGCTGCTGGAGAGCTTGGACGCCTGTACCACGGCGGACACGGCGGCCTCGTGGGAGCGGGCGAGCTCCTGCCCGAGACGGTCGAACGCGTCACCGGACGCGCCGGCGGCGGGCAGCACGGGGCGCGGGGCCAGGCTCTCGCCCTTGCGCAACTGGTCCACGACGGCGCGGAGTTCGTTCTGACCGCGGGAGTTGGTGTGCCGCAGCGCCTCGGCGCGGTCGAGCACCATTCCGGCGGTGCGCTCGGCGCCGAGCACGGCGGCGGCGATCGCGGCGACCGCGAGTGCGGCGGCGCCGATCAGCGCGGTCCACAGGCCCGCCGTCAGGACGGCTCCGGTGGAGCGGACCGTGATCAGCACGGCGACGACGCCCGCGAGCGCCACCACGAGCGCCGGGAGGACGGACGTACGCAGGAGGTGGGGTCGTATGCGCGCCTCGGTCGGAAGCGACGCGGGCTGCTGAGCGGGGCCGGCCGCGCCGGCCGGAACGGCGGCGCGGGCGCCCGACCGGCCGTGCCGGCCGCCGTCACGGCGGTCGGAACGCGCGGCGGATGCGCGAAGTTGAGGCATGAATGTCCTTGGTACGTGCCCAGGAATCGGCGTACTACGGGGGAAGGTTCTACGTGGGTGTGATGAGCCTACCGATGATCACCAAACAGCCACTGTAGTCGTCAACCGCTCACTCGCGGTGCGCAGTTGGCAAACTTACCCGGAGACCACGCAGGTCTGGTATCGACCTTCACACAACCGACTCGAAATGATCGGCCGAAAGTTGCCCATTTGACGATTCGGGTCCTTCTTCAGGGTTTTATCGGAAGCAATTCGACGATCCGTATTACCTGGTGGACGGGCGTAGACGGAGGGCAACCGGAATCCTGATGCACGGGCGTGCGCCAGGGCGTACGCCATCCCGGCGGCGCACGCCTCCTGGCCCCTTCACTCCGCCGCGCCCCCGGATCTCCGGCGTCCCCATTCGCTTTCACAGGGCCGCGATGGGTACGCCGGGTATCGCGAGTGGTCACGTTGTGTCACCGCGAGGGCCGGAAATCACGCCACCGGACACGGCCGAACGGGTGGCGGTCAGCGAGGAGCCGCGGCGGTGACCGTACGGGCGCGGCCGGCGGCCAGGGCGACCGCGGCTTGGGACGCGCAGGCGATCAGGAGTCCGGCGAGCGGCCAGGTCCAGGTGCCGGTGACGTCATGCAGGGCGCCCGCGCCCAGCGGGCCCAGGACACCGATGAGATAGCCGATGCCCTGGCCCATCGCGGACAGCGCGGCGGTGGTCGGCGTGTCGGGGGCGCGCAGGGCGAACAGGCCGAGCGCGAGGGCGAATCCGGCGCCGAGCCCGAGGCCGAGAACGGCGACGGACGGCCAGAGCAGCACATACGGTCCGGCGACGACGCCCGTGAGGCCGGTCGCGGTCAGACAGGCCACGGTCACGCCCGCGGCCCGCTGGTCGGCGAACCGCCGCCCGGAGACGGCCAGCAGCCAGGCACCGAGCACGCCCACGGCGTTGCAGAGGGACAGGGCGAGTCCGGCGGAGGCCGGGCTCGGGCCGCGCCCCTGCCACATCGTCGGCAGCCAGCCGAAGACGGTGTACGAGAGAAGCGCCTGGGCGCCGAAGAACAGCGTCACCTGCCAGGCGAGCGCGCTCCGCCACAGCGGGGCGGGCCGACCGGCGGGGCGGGGCCGGGGAGAGGGCCGGCAGCGGGAGCGGGAGCGGAGCCGGCAGCGGGGGCGGGGCGGGCTCCGAAGCCGGCTTCCGGCCGCGCGTCCGGTCGAGGCCGACCCGCACCACCACGGCCGTCACGACCGCCGGCGGAACGACGAGCAGGAGCAGCGGGACGCGCCAGGCCGACCCGGTGGCCGCGGCGAGCGGGACCGCGACGGCGGGTCCGGCGGCGGCGCCGAAGGTGAGCGCGCCCGAATAGAACGCGGACACACGCGGCACGGAGCGCGGGAAGCGCTGCTTGATGAGCCCGGGGATCAGCACGTTGGCGATCCCGATCGGCGCGGCCACCAGCACGGTGCCGGCGAACAGCGCCATGGGTGAACCTCCGGCACGAACGGCTCCGCCGAGGGCCAGGATGCCGAGCGCGACGATCAGCAGGGTGCGGGTGGAGTGGCGGCGGGCGAGGCGCGGGGCGGCGAACGCGAACACGCCCAGGCACAGCACGGGCAGCGAGGTGAGCACGCCCGCGGCGGTGTCGCCGAGCCGCAGGTCGCCGCGGAGCGGCGCGAGGAGGGGGGCGACGGAGGTCAGGGGCGCGCGCAAGTCGAAGGCGACGAGGGCGAGGGCCACGAGGAGCAGGGCCCCGGCGCCGGACGGCGCGGGCGACCCCGGTGCGAGGTGGTCGGTTTCCGGTTCGGAAGCGGGCGGGCGCGGGTGCATGGACGCGGTCCGATCTGGTCGAGGCACGGAGGAGGATCGAAGGGCGATTACGATACAGTACGAACTGAATCAAAATAGAGAGCCGCGTCGGCACGGTTCGCCGTCACTAGGCGGTGCCTGATCCACCCTTGCCGGGCGGCCCGGCAGACTGGGCGCGTGAGACCTCGTACCGCACCGGAAGGCGGCCCCGTGCCCCGCAGTTCGTCAGTTCCCGACGCCACCGCCCGTACGGCCGGACGCAAGAAGGACCCGGAGATCGACCGGGCCGTCCTGCGCGCCACGCTCGACCTGCTGGAGGAGAGCGGGTACGCGGCGACCTCGATCAGCGCGGTCGCCTCCCGTGTGGGCGTCTACCGGCCCGCCATCTACCGCCGCTGGCCGTCGAAACAGCATCTGGTGGCGGAGGCCGTCGCCTCGGCCCTCGGCTCCGAACCGACGCCGGACACGGGCGACTTGAGGGCCGATCTGCTCACCGGTGTCGGCACGCTGGTCGCGGCCTTCACCTCGACCGGGGTGAGCCGGGTCCTGCCCGCGCTGGTGGCGGATCTGTCCCAACAGCCCGCGCTGCACCAGGACTTCCTGGACTCCGTGTTCCAGCCGCGCCGGGCCTCCACCGCCCGCCGGCTGCGGGCCGCCGTCGAACGCGGGGAGATCCAGGCGGACTTCGACCTGGAGTTCATCCTGGACGCCCTGGCCGCACCGCTGTACTACCGGGCCCTGTTCGGCCACGGCCCCGTCACACCGGCCGTGGCCGAACAGAGCGTCGACCTGGTCCTCGCCTCGCTGCGGCCGCGCTGAGACCCGGACCGGGCGGCGCGGCGAACCGCCCCCGGCTCAGTCCTCGCGTACCAGATCGAAGTCGCGTACCGGCAGCTCCGGACGCTCCGGCACCGGCCATGTGCGCGTGACCGCCGGCGAGACGTCCCGCCACCACGGCCGCGCCGGAAGCTCCCCGCCCGGCTCGAACGGCTGCCCGGGAACGGGTACGGCGAGCGCCTGCCCGACCGCGCCGGCCGCGGCCATCGTCCACTCGCCCGGCTCGGCCCAGGCGTGCAGGGAGAGGTTGAAGGTCCCCCAGTGGATCGGCAGCAACACGCCGTCCGCGCGGCCCTGCTGAAGGTCGAGATGGCTCTGGACGCCCTGCGCGGGATTCATGTGGATGTCCGGCCAGGCGCCGGGCAGCGGCGCGCCGTCCTGCCGCCCCTGCGGCCAGTACTCGGAGTACGCGCCGATCTGGATCATGGTCGCGTCGAACGGGCCGTGCGCGGCGCCGATCTCCCGGAATCCGGAGAAGTAGCCGGTGTCCCCGCTGTGGTAGATGCGGTGCTCGGGCCCCTCGACCACCCAGGAGGCCCACAGGGTGTGCTGCTGGTTGCGCAGGCCGCGCCCGCAGAAGTGCCGGGCCGGGGTCGCGGTGAGGCACAGGTCGCCGACGCCGGTGGACTCGTTCCAGTCCAGCTCGCGCAGCCGGGAGGGCGACACGCCCCAGTGCTCCAGGTGGGCGCCGACCCCGAGCGGGACCGCGAACAGGGTGTCGCTGGTGGCCAGCGCCTTGATCGTCGGGAGGTCGAGATGGTCGTAGTGGTCGTGCGAGATGACGACGATGTCGACCGGGCCGAGGGAGGCCAGCGGCGCGGGCACGGGGTGCAGCCGCTTCGGCCCGACGAAGTCGAAGGGCGAGCAGCGGTCGCCCCACACCGGGTCGAACAGCACCCGGCGCCCGTCGATCTCGGCGAGGACGCTGGAATGCCCCATCCAGGTGAGGCGCAGCCCGGTGGCCGGCGGGCGGGCCAGATCGGCGACCGTGGTCGGGTGGACGGGGATCCGGCCGGCGGGGGCGCGGCGGGCCCGCGCTTCCTTCTCGAAGTACACCTTGGCGAACTCGACCGCCGAAGCGGACGGCCGGGGCCGGGTCGGATCGGGGTTCACGAAGACCCCGTCGGCGAAGTGCGGGGAGCGGCGGATGCGCGCCAGGCGCTCTCCCGTCGCGTCGGCGCCGAAGGCCGCGGGGCGCAGGCCGCGCAGCCGCGCCCGCAGCGAGGGATCGGAGCCGGTGCCGGTCACAGGGCCTCCTGGAGTCGAGAAGTCTTCTCATTATGTGCGCCGACCGCCGGGCGCCACCCGTCTCCGGCCCCCGTCCGGAGGGCATCCGGCCCGGGCCCCGGCGACACGACGGACGGATGATCATGCACCGGTCATGTCTGTGTAGGGTGCGAGGCGTGGCGAAAGTGCGGGTGAACGTGGCCGAGCGACGGCAGGAACTGCTGCGGGCGACCGTCCTCCAGATCGGCGCCCGGGGTGTCACGGCGGTCCGTATCGCCGACGTCGCCGCGGAGCTCGGGGTCAGCAACGCCCTCGTCCTCTATCACTTCGCGACCAAGGAACAGCTGGTCACGGCCGCGTTCGCGTACGCGGCCGAGGAGGATCTGGCCCGGCTGCGCACCCTGCTCGGCCGGCGCACCACGGCGGTCCGCCGACTGCGTTCCGCGGTCCGCTGGTACGCCCCGACCGGCCGTGCCGAGGGCTGGCGGCTGTGGATCGAGTGCTGGGCCGCCGGCCCGCGCGAACCGGCGCTGCGCGAGGTCGCCGGCGCGCTGGACCGGGCTTGGAAGGACCAGCTGGCGGCGGTCATCGTGCAGGGCGTGGCCGCGGGCGAGTTCGAGTGCCCCGACCCGGTCGCCGCGGTCTGGCGGCTGACCGCGTTCCTCGACGGCCTGGCCGTCCAGATGACCGCGTACCCCGGCGCGCTCCCCCGCACCACCATGCTGGCCTGGGCGGACGCGGCCCTCGCCCGCGAACTGGGCCTCGCGTCCCTGCCCCGGAACGGCGCGGCGGGCACGGGCGGCGCCCGCCCGGGCGCGCGGTCGAACGGCGGCTGACAGCGCCGACATCGGGATCCGGATGCCGCCGGACGCGCCTGCCGGGCCCGATGCGTACGGCCGGGACACCCGTGCCCGGCCCGGCGGCGGAGGCATTTCCTCCCCTCCCCGCAGGGCGGATCATGGCGCGCCGGGAGGTGGTCTCATGACCCGACGGGACGAGGCGGCGGACCTCGTGGTGATCAAAGTGCCGAAGACGACGGTCCGCGTCCTGGGGCAGCCGTGCACGTATTACCCCGTCAGAGGGCGGACCGAGGGCAGGTACGTCGGCTCGACGGCCGTCCTGGGCACCGGCGCCGAGGAGCACGCGTGGCGGACGGCCGCGGAACGGTTCGACGCCGCGCTCCTGGAGGCGAGGCGGGCGCACACACGGGGCGCCCGGTGGGCCCGGCGCCGGGCGGAGCGCAGGTGCCTGGAGGCGCTGACGGCCGCCGAGAACGACTACGCGCCCGTACGGGACGTGATCGAGCGCCGGTACGCCGAGGTGGAGGCGCGACGGCGGGTGTGGGGGTGGGCGGTCGTCGAGGCCGTACCGCCGCGGGACGAGATCTACGTGTACCGGCACGACGTCCCCGGTACGGAGCCCGCGCCCGGGCCCTCGTCGACGCACCCGCTGCGATCCGAGGAGCCCCTGTCGGCCCGCGGTCTGGAGCGGGAGCTGTACCGGCTCGGGGACGTGCACGGTCTGACGGACGTCCGCTGGGAGGACGGGGCCACGGAGCGGGTCCGGGACGAGTGCGCGCTGCCCGACGAGCCCGGGGCGTTCGAGGCATGGTGGTCCGAGTTCACGGAGCGGGGGTGGCGGTCCTCCCGCGAGGTGCCGCTGCCCGACGCCCCGCCCCCGCGTCCCTCGCCCGCTCCGGATTCCGGCGGCGGTACGCGAGCGGGCCGCCGGCACCGCGGCCCCGAACGGGACTACGACGGCGTCGGCGAGGGCCACGGCGGATACGGCGGCGGCTTCTTCGGGGGTTATTAGCCGTCGTCCGGCGGATCAGGGACGGCGGCCCCAGGCCGAGATCATCGGGGAGGTCGCGAGGTCGAGGCGCCCCGCGTCGACGTTCGCGAGGTGACGGTCGATCTCCTCGTCGGTCGCGAGGCCCGCCGCCACCAGCTTGCCGCGCACCTGCCGGACCGTCGCCGCCTCCAGGACGTCGCAGGCGGGGGACGCGATCGGGAAGTACGCGTCGGCGGCGACGTCCACGAGTCCCGCCTCGCGCAGCAGCCGGGGCAGCCGGCGGCCGTACGCGAGGTCGGCTCCGCGCGCCGCGAGCAGCTTCCGGAAGCCGGCCCGGAGCTTGTTGGCGAGAGCCTGCTCGGGCCCGTACTCGTCCAGGCAGATCAGCGGCTGCGCGGCCGGGTCGGCGTCCTCCAGGAGCAGCCGGCCGCCCGGCCGCAGCGCCCCGGCCATCGCGGCGAGGGCCCGGTCCCGGTCGGCCACGTGCACCAGTACCAGCCGCGCGTGGATCAGGTCGAAGCCGTCGCCGGGCGGCGCGTCGGCGCCCACGTCGTGGCGCAGCACCTCGACGCCCGGGCGGACCGCGCCGGCGGCCCAGGAGGTGTCGATGTCGGTCGCGACGACCCGGCCGGCCGGTCCGACCCGGTCGGCCAGCCAGTCCACGACGGACGTGCCGCCGGCCCCGACCTCCCAGCAGCGCCAGCCGGGGGCGACGCCCAGGTGCTCGAAGTGCCGGAAGGTCGACGGGTCGAACAGCGCCCCGAGCGCGTCGAAGCGGGTGCCCGCCTCGGCCTGCGCGTTGTCCAGCAGGTAACCCCGGCCGCCGGCGGCGCCGCCGGACCGCGGTGCGGAAGATGTCATGACCGGATTCTCCCGCCGCGGCGCGGCGCGGCTCCACCGGCCCCGCCACCACACCTCGCCTCGCCCCTCCCCGCCTGGGGACACGACGACGCCGGCCCCGCCGCTGTACGTGTCAGCGGAACGGGGCCGGCGCCGGGGCGAGCGGTTACAGCGGGAGCAGGTCGGGACGCTTGGCCTCGACGTGATCGCCGGAGCTCTCGCCGCGCAGCCGGCGGCCGATCCACGGGACGAGGTACTCCTTCGCCCAGTGCATGTCGTCCTTGCGGACCTCCAGGGTGCCGCGCGGCGCCTGCGGCGGCCACGCCTGCTCGGGGTCGGCCGGCACCTCCAGGCCGAGGACCTGGGCGGCGCGCAGCGCGACCCTGGTGTGCCCCTCGGGCGAGAGGTGCAGCCGGTCGTCGTCCCAGGCGCGGCGGTCCTGGACGGACCGCAGCGACCACAGGTCGAGTACCGGGCAGCCGTAGCGGTCGGCGACGGCCCGTACGTGCCCGTTGTACGTGGCGATCTTGCCGCGCAGGTGCTTGAGCAGCGGCACGTCGCGGGTGTCGAAGCCGGTCGCCACCATGACGGTGCCGACGGCGGAGCTCAGGTCGGCGATGGCGCTCTCGAAGCGCTCGGCGACGTCGTCGGGGTCCGTGCCGGGGCGGATGATGTCGTTGCCGCCGGCGCAGATGGTCACCAGGTCCGGGGCGAGTTCCTTCGCCCGCGGGATCTGTTCCGTGACGATCTGGTCGAGCAGGCGCCCCCGTACGGCCAGGTTGGCGTAGCGGAAGGCGTCGTCCTCCGGCATCCGGTCGCCCAGCAGGACCGCGAAACGGTCCGCCCAGCCGACGAACGTCCCGTCGGGCCCGGGGTCGCCGACGCCCTCCGTGAAGCTGTCACCGATCGCCGCGTACGACCCGAACGCGTTCTTGTCTCTGGTTGTCGAATCGTCTGCCACGGGAGCATCTTTCCCGGACGGATGTGACCTACGCGACCGTAAGGAGGGGTTGACGACGGGTGATATATGCCACCGATAAAGATTCGACCAAATCGGAATACGGGAAAGCCCCCGGCGCGGGTGCGCCGGGGGCTTCGGTCCGCCGCCTCGGATCAGATGCTGACGCCGTGCTGCCGCAGGGCGGCCAGCGGGTCGATGTCGGAGCCGTAGTCCGGCCCGGTGCGCATCTCGAAGTGCAGGTGCGGGCCGGTCACGTTGCCGGTCGCGCCGGAGAGGCCTATCTGCTGGCCGCCGGTGACGGTCTGGCCGGCGGAGACGGAGATCGACGAGAGGTGCCCGTACTGGGAGTAGGTGCCGTCGGCGTGCTTGATCACGACCTGGTTGCCGTACGAGCCGCCCCAGCCGGCGGAGTAGACGGTGCCGGGGCCGACCGCGCGGACGGTGGTGCCGGTGGCGGCGGTGAAGTCGACACCGGTGTGGTAGCCGGAGGACCACAGGGAGCCGGAGGCGCGGTACGGGGTGGAGGTGCCGCCGCTGACGGGGGCGCCCCAGCCGGAGGAGGAGGTCGCGCCGGTCGACGCGGACGCCGAGGCCGAGGAGGAAGGCGCGGCCGAGGACCCGGTGGACGAAGACCCGGTGGACGCCGACGCGGAGGCCGAGGAGGACGCCGGGGCGGCGGTCCCGGTGGCCGGGGCGGCGGCGGTGCGCTCGCCGCCGCGCGAGGCGCGGGCGGCGGACGCGCCGGCGCTCCGCGCGTCGTCCTGCGGGGCGGCGGCCTTCGGCGCGGCGGGGGCCTGGCCGGTGTGCGCGGCGCGGAGGACGAGCTTCGTGCCCGGGAAGATCAGCGACGGGTTCTCGCCGACGGTCTGGCGGTTGTCGCGGTACAGCTGGTGCCAGCCGCCGGCCAGCCGGTGCTCGGCGGCGATCTTGGACAGATGGTCCCGCGCACCACGGTGTACGCCTTCGCCGGGGCGCCGGCACCGAAGGTGGCGGCCGGGCCCGCGGCGGGAACGGCCGCGGGGACCGCCGCGGCGACGGCGTGCCGGGGCACGGCGGCGGGCTCGGCGGCGTGGGCGCCGGTCGCGCCGATCAGCGGCAGCGCGACGACGGCGCCGCCGGCGCTCGCGGCGGCGAGTCCCCGGCCGAACGGGCGGATCCTGCGACGGCGGTGCTTACCCTTCGCGGGCATGACGAATTCCTCTCCGTCGCCTGCGAGGTGAGCTGTCGGGTTCGGACGGGAGATGTCCGGCCGCGTGGGTACGCGGCTTCACCCCGAGCCGTCCTTCGTGACGCGCCTTTGCGAGCGCCGAGGGACCGGCGTGTTACCTGGGTCCCCCGCTCCTGCCGAGTACGGGTGAGTGCGGATTCCGGGCGGTGGCAGGATTCGGCGGTCCGTCCGGAGTGAACGCGACGCTAGACGAGCGAAGTCGACGGGAACAAGCCGCCGTAATCCCTTTTCCCATGATCGCGTCCTTTCCGGACGGAATTCCCGTCACTCCGCGCCGATGACGGACTCTCGGTTTTCCTTTCCCTGAAGGGAATTGGAAAAGACGATCAACAACGGTCCGTCAGCATATGACGCTGCTCACGTCCGGATTCCCATCTCCCCAGTAACCAGGGCGCGTTATACCGAACCCAGCAATTCGGACAGATCGCTCATCATTACCCCCGAGGGGTGCACCCTGAAGCAGGCCCCGGGATGATGCCGGAATAACGATCCCGAGAGCAGGAGCGACCGTGACGCGCGAGACGACCGAGCCCGAACTCACCGGCGTACGCAACTTCCGTGACCTGGGCGGACTGCCGACCGCGGACGGCCGGGCCGTCCGCGCCGGGCGGCTCTTCCGCAGCGGCCACCTGGCGCACGCCACCACCGAGGACGCGGCCTTCCTCACCACCCTGTCCCTGCACACGGTGTTCGACCTCCGCAACGACGCCGACCGACGCCTGGAGGGGCCGGACGTGGCCCTGCCCGGCGTGACGAACGTGAACATCCCGCTCAGCGACCCCGCCGACGGCAAGGACTTCTGGAAGCTGGTGCGCTCCGGCGAACTGGCGCAGCTGCGCGGGATCCTGGGCGAGGGCCAGGCGGCGGGCCGGATGACCCACTCGTACCAGCGGATGATCGTCGAGCGGACCGCGGAGCACAGCCGGATCCTGCACACGATGGCCGGGGAGAGCGTTCCGGCGCTGATGCACTGCGCGGCCGGCAAGGACCGGGCGGGGCTCGCGATCGCGATCTCCCTGCTGGCGGTCGGGGTCGAGCGGGAGGCGATCGAGGCGGACTATCTGAAGTCCAACGCCCCGCACCGGCGCTACAAAATAGAGCGCAGCTCCACCGCTCCGGACGGGATGTCACCGGAGGTGATGGAGCTGCTGGCCCCGCTCTTCGACGCGCGGGTGGAGTACCTGCGCGCCGCGTTCGCGACCATCGAGTCGACCTGGGGCTCGGTCGACGCGTATCTCCTGACGGGCCTGGGGCTGGCCCAGGAGACCCGTGAGCGGCTCAGGGGACGGCTGCTCACAGGGGCGGCCGCGGGGGCGTGAGGGCCCGACTTCCGGATCGGGCCCCCCGGACTCTCGCCCGGCGCCGTTACTGGCCGCCGCCCATCTCGAAGAGCAGGTAGAGGAAGCCGGCGAACAGGTGGCCCGCGATGAGGTAGGCGAACAGCCGGAGCACGAGCCCCTTGGGGAACTTGCCGCCACCACGCTCTTCACCGGTGACCGGTGCGGACTTGTCGGACATGTCGAATCCTTTCTGGGGGCTCAGCGGCTGTGGGGGGTCCCGTTGCCGAGGCACAGCTCGGCGGCGGGACTCTGGATCAGGGTGTGGACGAACAGCAGCTCGGCCCCGGCCTGGGTGGCCGCGCCCACCCGGTGCGGGGTGAGCGAGTCGTAGTGGGCGCTGTCCCCGGGATCGAGGACGTGCACGGCGTCGCCGAGCGCGAGCCGGACCCGTCCTTCCAGGACGTGGATCCACTCCTCGCCGGGGTGGACCCGGACGATGTCGGTGCTGGTGGCGAAGGGGATGTGGACGCGCAGGCACTGCATGGCGCGTCCGGCGCCGCCGGCCTGGCGGTAGATCCAGCCGTCGGCCTCCACCGGCTCCGAGCGGCCGGCCCGGACGATCGGGTCGCGCTCGGGCGGCGTCTCGCCCAGCAGCTCGGAGACCGTCGTACCGTAGATACGGGAGAGGGAGAGCAGCATGGGCAGCGAGGGCTGCCGGTTCCCCGTCTCCAGCCGGGAGAGGTGCGCCGGTGAGAGCCCGGCCCGCTGGGCGGCGCCCTCCAGCGTGAGCCCCCGGCGGCGCCGCAGGGCCCGCAGCTGCGGGGCGACGTCCTGCAGGACGTCGGTAGCGTGGTCCATGCGTCCATTGGGCCAGGATCGTGCCTCTGAGGCAAATTTATTGCCCCAGAGGCAAAACCTGATCGGACAGGGCCCCGGCGCGGGCCGCTAGGACGCCGCCACAGCCTGCTTGACCAGTGTTTTCCCGAAGTCCCAGAGGAGTCCGCCGCCTCCGTGGGCGTCGTCCATCACCGCGGTGAAGGCGGTGACGAAGCGGTCGACGTCCTTCTCGTCGATGACCAGCGGCGGGATCAGCTTGATGACCTCCAGATGGTCGCCGGAGACCTGGGTGAGGATCCGGTGGCGCTGGAGCAGCGGCACCACGACCATCTGGGCGAAGAGCCCCTTGCGGGCCGCCTGGAGCATGGTCCAGCGGCCGCGCAGACCGAGGGACTTCGGCTTGCCGAACTCGATGCCGATCATCAGGCCGCGGCCGCGGATCTCTTTGAGGAGTTCGTAGCGCGGTACGAGCTCCCGCAGCCGGCCGGCGAGCAGGTCCCCGGTCCGGCGGACGTGCGCGACGGTGTCCTCGGACTCCATGACGGAGAGCACGGCGAGTCCGGCGGCCATCGCCTGGGCGTTGGAGCCGAAGCTGGCCGAGTGGACGAGCACCCGGTCCATCGAGGAGTAGACCTTCTTGAAGATCCAGTCCTTGCCGATCGTGGCGCCGACCGGCACGTAGCCGCCCGAGAGCGCCTTCGCGACGCAGACCAGGTCGGGCTCGACGCCTTCCTCGTGCTGGTACGCGTAGAAGTCACCGGTCCGGCCGAGGCCGGTCTGCACCTCGTCGGCGATGAGCAGGGCGCCGTGCCGGTGCAGCAGCTCCTGGGCGGCGCGCAGGAAGCCGGGCGGGGCGGCGTGGACGCCCTTGCCCTGGATGGGTTCCAGGACGAAGCCGGCCACGTCGCCCTTGCGCAGCTCGCGCTCCAGGGCGTCGAGGTCGCCGAGTTCGATCGCCGTGTCGGGCAGGAGCGGGGCGAAGCCGTCCCGGAAGCCCTTCTCGCCGTTCACGGAGAGGGCGCCGGTGGTGAGCCCGTGGAAGGCGTGCGCGCAGTAGACGACGCGCGGCCGGCCCGTGGCGTACCGGGCGAACTTGAGGGCGGTCTCCACGGCCTCGGTGCCGCTGTTGCCGAAGAAGACCCGGTCCAGGTGCGGACTGTGCGCCAGCAGCCGCTCGGCGAGGAGGCCGGGCAGCGGCTGGCAGTCGAAGCGGGTGAGGTCGGCGAGCTGCGCGTCGAGGACGTCGTGCAGGGCCTTGCGGACGACCGGATGGTGCCGGCCGAGGCCCATGACGCCGAAGCCGGCGAGCATGTCGAGATACTCGTTGCCGTCGGCGTCCCAGAAGTGGGCGCCTTCGGCCCGCTCGTACACCTTGTCGAACCCCAGGGTGTGGAGCATGCGGGGCAGTTGGTGGTTGAGGTGGCGGGCGTGCAGGTCGTAGCGCTCGCCGCCGCGCTCGGCGAGCAGCGCCCGGAGGTCGAACTCCCCGGTCACGACGGGCCGTTCCCGGTGACTGTCTCGCGGACCGCGCGCAGCGACTCCTTGAGCGAGCCCATGGTGGCGAGGACGGCGGTGGGCTCGTAGCCGCAGTGCGCCATGCAGTTGGCGCAGCGCGGGTCGCGGCCGCGGCCGTACTTGTCCCAGTCGGTGTCCTCGACGAGTTCGCGGTACGTGGGGACGTAGCCGTCGCTCATCAGGTAGCAGGGGCGCTGCCAGCCGAACAGGGAGTAGTTGGGGATCGCCCAGGCGGTGCACGAGAAGTCCGCCTTGCCTTCCAGGAAGTCCAGGAAGAGCGGCGAGTGATTGAGCCGCCAGCGGCGCCGGTTGCCGCCGGCGAACGCCTTCCTGAAGAGCTCCCGGGTCTGCTCGACACCCAGGAAGTGCTCCTGGTCGGGCGCCTTCTCGTAGGCATAGGCGGGCGAGATCATCATCTCGTCGACCTGGAGGTCGTCGTTGAGGAAGTTGAGCACCTCGATGACGGTCTGCGGGGTGTCGGTGTTGAAGAAGGTCGAGTTGGTGGTGACCCGGAAGCCGCGCCGCTTGGCTTCCTTGATGGCCGCCACCGCCTCGTCGAACACGCCCTCCTTGGCGACGGATTCGTCGTGCCGCTCCCGCAGTCCGTCGATGTGCACGGCGAAGGCGAAGTAGGGCGACGGGGTGAACTTCTCCATCTTCTTGCGCAGCAGCATCGCGTTCGTGCACAGGAAGACGTACTTCCGTCTGGCCACCAACTGACGCACGATCTCGTCGATCTGAGGGTGCATCAGCGGCTCGCCGCCCGCGATGGACACCATCGGCGCCCCGGACTCCAGCACGGCGCCGACCGCCTGGGCGACCGGCATCCGCTGCTTGAGAACGCCCGCCGGGTGCTGGATCTTGCCGCAGCCCTCGCACTTGAGATTGCACGCGAACAGCGGCTCCAGCTCGACGATCAGCGGGAACCTCTCCCGCTTGCGGAGCTTCTGTTCGAAGAGATAGGTACCGACCCGGATGGACTGACGGAGCGGCATGGCCATGTCTCATTCACCTCCTGGGAAGCAGTAAAGAACGGTGCCATTCGAAAAATGCGGGGAGGACCGCACGCAGCACGCGGAACGCCGATATTCCCCCGCGCACGGTGCCGATCCTGACCAGTTCATGTTCTGGAGCGTCCACGACCACCCGTACGGCCGCAACCGGGCGTGGACCGGCCGTGAGCGCCGTCCGCAGGGTGGCCGCCGACTCCATGTCGACGGCGATGGCCCCGTCGGCCCGCAGCGCGGACCGCTCGGGGCCCCGCACCACGTGGTCGGAGCCGGTCAGCGGGCCGGTGTGGACGGTACGGCCGGGCAGCGCCCGGGCGAGGGCCTCCACGAGCAGCGCGGTGCCGTCACAGGGCGTGGCGCCGTCGGCGTCCCGGGTCTCCTCGGCGACGACGACGTCACCGGGGTGCATGCCGGGGGCCAAGCCCGCGCAAAAGCCGGAGGCGACGACCGCCGCGTCCCGCCAGGGCTCCCGGCCGAGGGCCCGGGCGACGGCCCGGCGCGCGTGCGCCGGGCCCATCCCGGTCCGTACGACGGTCAGCGGCACGGGCGCGCCACCCCGGTCGCCACTGCGCAGCGCCAGCTTCTCGATGCCCAGCGCGCAGGCCACGAGCAGCGGCGGCACGGCGACGGGGACGCCCTCGTCCGGC